>DEFK01000035.1 GCA_002350765.1 Ruminococcaceae bacterium UBA2854 | reverse complement strand
CTTTAGAAAGGAACGTCCACGCCTGACGTGGATAAATAAAAATGGTTAAAGCAATTGTAGGCGCCAATTGGGGCGACGAGGGTAAAGGAAAAATAACTGACGTGCTCGCTAATGACAGCGATGTCGTTATCCGCTTCCAGGGCGGAGCTAACGCGGGACATACGATTATAAATAACTACGGTAAATTCGCGCTTCATCAGCTTCCGTCAGGTGTATTTCATAAGAATATCACTAACATTATCGGAAACGGCGTAGCGTTCAGCGTGGAGAACTTTGTTAAGGAAATGAAAGAGCTTGAGGATAGAGGCGTTCCAACTCCCAACGTGCTTATTTCCGACAGAGCGCAGATTGTTATGCCTTATCATATCGCGTTCGACTGCTATGAGGAGGAGCGTTTAGGAAAGAACTCTTTCGGCTCCACAAAAAGCGGTATCGCTCCGTTTTATTCCGATAAGTACAGTAAAATCGGCTTCCAGATTAACGAGCTGTATGATGATGTTGACAGCCTCAAGGAGAAAATCGCTCACGCTGTTGAGCTTAAAAACGCTACCTTAAAAGGCTTATATAATAAAGAAGAAATCACGGTTGACGAGATTTTTGATAAGCTTATGGAGTATAAGGAGCTTTTAGCGCCTTATGTAGGCGACGCTTTTCAGTTTATAAGAAAAGCTATAGCTGACGGCAAGGATATCCTCCTGGAAGGTCAGCTCGGATCTCTTAAAGATACCGACTTCGGTATTTATCCTATGGTAACTTCCTCCAACACTATCGCGGGTTACGGCGCTGTAGGCGCGGGTATACCTCCGTATGAGATCAAAGAGGTTATTACCGTTGTTAAAGCTTACTCGAGCGCTGTAGGCGCGGGCGAGTTCGTTTCCGAGATATTCGGCGAGGAAGCCGATAAGCTAAGAAACTTCGGCGGTGACGGCGGAGAGTTCGGCGCTACTACAGGACGTCCGCGTAGAATGGGTTGGCTCGATTTAGTGGCGAGCCGTTACGGATGCCAGGTTCAGGGCGCTACTTCTGTAGCGTTTACCGTAATCGACGCTTTGGGTTATCTTGATGAAATCCCCGTATGCGTAGGCTATGAGCTTGACGGCGAGGTTATTGATTACTTCCCGAGCACAACTAAATTAAAGAGATGTAAGCCCGTTTTAAAGACCTTAAAGGGTTGGAAATGCGATGTAACAGGCATTAAAAAGTACGAGGATTTACCGAAAGAATGTCGTGAGTATATCGAGTTTGCCGAGAAAGAAATCGGCGTACATATCGGTATTGTATCTAACGGTCCTTCCCGTGACGATATTATTTACAGATAATCATTTATTAGTGATAAGCGCTTAACGCTTATCACTATATCTGTTTTGAAAGGATGATAAAATGAACTCCGTAAACGAAAAGATATTAGTCCTTGATTTCGGCGGACAGTATAACCAGCTTATAGCGAGGCGTGTGCGTGATAATAATGTGTACGCGGAAATTAAGCCTTATACAGTAAGCCTTGATGAAATAAAAAGCGAAAACTACAGCGGTATTATATTTACAGGCGGGCCTAATTCCGTCTATGATATGAGCTCTCCGCATTTTGATAAAGAGATTCTGAATCTCGGTATTCCCGTACTGGGTATATGCTACGGATGCCAGCTTATATGCTGGATGCGTGACGGTAAGGTTGAAACCTCCGATACAAGAGAATACGGTAAAATTGATATGACCGTAGATAAAAAGGACAGCGTTCTGTTTAAGGATGTGCCCGACAGCGTTGTATGGATGAGCCATACAGATAAAATCGTAGAAGTCCCCGACGGCTTTGAAGTAACCGCTCACAGCGCTCATTGCCCCGTAGCGGCTATGGAAAACGCTGAGGAAAATATATACGCCGTTCAGTTTCACCCCGAGGTTACTCATTCCGAGTACGGCGATAAGGTGCTTTATAATTTCATTTTTAACGTCTGCAAATGTAAAGGCGACTGGAAAATGGAAGGCTTTATTGACAATACCGTTAAATCCCTTCGTGAACAAATCGGTGATAAAAAGGTTGTACTAGGTCTTTCGGGCGGAGTTGACAGCTCCGTAGCCGCGGCGCTTTTAAGTAAAGCTGTCGGTAATCAGCTTACCTGTGTATTCGTTGATCAGGGCTTAATGCGTAAGGATGAGGGCGATTTTGTCGAGAATACCTTTACCAAGCTTTTTGATATGAAATTTGTACGCGTTAACTGCGGATATGAGTTTATTTCCAAGCTCAAAGGCGTTACCGATCCCGAGGATAAACGTAAGATTATCGGCACGGAGTTTTATAATGTGTTCTGGAATAAAATCCGCGAGGAAGCCGACGGAGGCTTTTTTGCCCAGGGTACTATCTATCCCGACTGCATAGAGAGCGGTAAGGGTGACGCCGATAAGATAAAGACGCACCATAATAAGGTGAAAATGCCTGACGATATAAAATTTGACGATGTAATTGAACCGCTTGCCGACTTGTTTAAGGACGAAGTGCGTAAGGTAGGGGAGTTGCTTGGTATTCCGAAGGAGCTCGTATGGCGTCAGCCGTTCCCAGGACCGGGCTTAGGCGTTAGAATTATCGGCGAAATAACTGCCGAAAAGGTTAAAATTTTGCAGGAAGCTGACGCGGTATTTCGTGATGAAATCAAAAAGAGCGGTATAGCTAACGAGCTCAGCCAGTATTTCGCTGTGTTAACCGACGTTAAAACTGTCGGTGTAATGGGCGACCACAGAACTTATGATAATCTTATCGCTATAAGAGCGGTTACTACCGATGACTTTATGACCGCTGATTTCGCAAGAATACCTTATGACGTGCTCGCAAGAGTATCGAGCCGTATTATAAATGAATGTTCAGGCGTAAACAGAGTTGTTTATGATATTACTTCCAAACCCCCTGGTACGGTGGAATGGGCTTAAAGATAATACCCGAAGCTCGCTTTTTAGCGGGTTTTCGGGTTTTGTTATATTTTAAATTGTATAAGAAATAATAAGAATATGAAAAATACATTTGAATTGATTTATGATGTTGTAAAACAAATACCGTACGGAAAGGTCGCTACTTACGGACAGATAGCTTTTCTCGCGGGAAATCCACGCTGGAGCCGTGTTGTAGGCTACGCGCTCCATGTTAACCCCGATCCCGAAAGTATTCCATGCTATCGGGTTGTTAACCGTTTTGGCGAACCGTCAAGCGCGTTTGCTTTCGGCGGAGTTAACAGGCAGATTGAACTGCTGGAAAATGAAGGAGTTACATTCGTTGACGGCAGAGTTGATATGAATAAACATATATGGAGAGGAGAATAAATATGTCAGTTTACGGAGATAAGGCGGAAGGACTGTTCCGCGAGGGTTATAACTGCGCCCAAGCTGTATTGTGCGCGTTCGAGGATATTACGGGATTAAATAAAGAAACCGCTTCGGCAATTTCATCATCCTTCGGCGGAGGAATCGGTAGAATGAGAGAGGTTTGCGGAGCTGTAAGCGGAGCGGCTATGGTGCTTGGCTTAGTTAAAGGAAGTTATTCTCCCGATAACTTTCAGGCCAAAAAAGACCATTATGCTTTAATTCAGGAATTCGCCGCGAAATTCAAGGAAGAAAACGGCTCTATAATCTGCCGTGAATTATTAAAAGGTACAAATTCCGTAAACGGTACAACACCCGAAAAGAGAACAGATACGTATTATAAGAAACGCCCGTGCCCTTTAATTGTAAGGTGCGCGGCGGATATTGTCGCCGATATGCTGAATTTATAAAAAAATTGCTGATAATTGTGCAATATATACTGAAACTTTGATTTTCTCTATTGACCTTTTGAGAATATTAGTCTATAATTGTAGAAAGGAAGTTGCAGTTTTTAATCTGACGTATAGCTGATGAAATCTCATTACACGTCGATTTGTCAGCTTCAAATATTACATAAGGAGAAGATGGCTTATGAATTACACAGCAGAAGTTACAAATATGTGTCCTGTAGCTAAGGGCGCATATCACGGCCCGGCTCCGATCCCCGAAGAGGGTAAATGGGTTCAGGCTAAAGAAATTAAGGATATTTCCGGCTTTACACACGGTATTGGCTGGTGTGCTCCTCAGCAGGGCGCTTGCAAGCTTACCCTTAATGTTAAAGACGGTATTATCGAGGAAGCATTGGTTGAGACTATCGGTTGCTCGGGAATGACTCACTCCGCCGCTATGGCGTCCGAGATTCTTATCGGTAAGACTTTACTCGAAGCTCTTAACACAGACCTCGTTTGTGACGCTATCAACACAGCTATGAGAGAGCTTTTCCTCCAGATCGTTTACGGTAGAACCCAGAGCGCGTTCTCCGAGGGCGGATTACTTGTCGGAGCTTCACTTGAAGACCTCGGTAAGGGACTTCGTTCACAGGTAGGAACAATGTTCGCTACAAGAGAAAAAGGACCTCGTTATCTCGAGATGACAGAGGGTTATTGCACACAGATTGCTATGAACGCCGACAACGAGATTATCGGTTATGAGTTCTTAAGCTTCGGAAAGATGATGGACTTCATCAAGGGCGGTATGGACGCTAAAGAAGCTATGGAAAAAGCAACAGGTCACTATGGTCAGTGGGAAGGCGCAGCTAAGTACATTGACCCGCGTGAAGAATAAGGGAGGTGTGCAGTATGAGTTTATTTGAAAACTACGACAGAAGAATTGAAAAAATCAACGGCGTATTAGCTGAATACGGTATCTCGTCAGTAGAAGAATCTCGCGAGATTTGTAAAGCCGCGGGCTTTGATCCTTACGAGATCGCTAAGGGAATCCAGCCTATCTGCTTTGAGAATGTATGCTGGGCATATTGCGTAGGCGCCGCTATCGCTTTAAAGAAAGGCGTTAAAAACGCCGCTGAAGCTGCCAGCGCTATCGGAATCGGATTACAGAGCTTCTGTATCGACGGTTCTGTTGCTGAGAGCCGTAAGGTTGGTCTCGGTCACGGCAACCTCGCCGCTATGCTTTTAAGCAACGACTCCCAGTGCTTCGCGTTCCTCGCGGGCCACGAGTCATTTGCTGCCGCTGAAGGCGCTATCGGTATTGTTCGTAACGCTAATAAGGTTAGAGAGAATCCCTTAAGAGTTATCTTAAACGGTCTCGGTAAAGACGCCGCTCAGATTATCTCCAGAATCAACGGCTTTACTTATGTACAGACTCAGTTTGATTACTTCACAGGCGAGTTAAAGATAGTTAAAGAAACTCCGTACTCAGACGGCGAGAGAGCTAACGTACGTTGCTACGGCGCTGATGATGTACGCGAGGGTGTTGCTATTATGCACCACGAGGGCGTTGACGTATCAATCACAGGTAACTCAACTAACCCTACACGTTTCCAGCATCCTGTTGCGGGAACATATAAGAAGGAATGTAATGAACAGGGTAAGAAGTACTTCTCCGTTGCGTCTGGCGGCGGTACAGGACGTACACTCCATCCCGATAATATGGCTGCGGGCCCTGCTTCCTACGGTATGACAGATACAATGGGACGTATGCACTCCGACGCTCAGTTTGCGGGTTCATCCTCAGTACCTGCTCACGTTGAGATGATGGGCTTCCTCGGTATGGGTAACAACCCGATGGTTGGCGCTACAGTTGCCGTTGCGGTTGCCGTACAGAACAGCTTAGGTAAATAATTTTCTTTCAATATAAAGCCCCTCTGATGAGGGGTTTTATTTTATCAAATTTTCTTGATTTTAGCTGAAATATATTCTATAATAAAGTATAAAATTCTAGGAGGATAAAAGAATGGATTCAAACGTACGTCCCGAAACAATGGAAAGAATTACGACAGTAGAACTCGCTAACGCCTTTATTGACGAACAGGTAGAGGCTTTAAAGGCGCAGGTAGGAGATAAAAAGGTGCTATTAGCCCTTTCGGGCGGAGTAGACAGCTCCGTAGTAGCGGCTTTACTTATTAAAGCTATCGGCAAACAGCTTGTATGTGTTCATGTTAACCACGGACTTCTTCGTAAGGGAGAGCCCGAGCAGGTTGTTGAGGTGTTCAGAAATCAGATGAACGCTAACCTCGTATATGTTGACGCTGTAGACCGTTTCTTAGATAAGCTCGCGGGAGTAGCTGAGCCTGAGAAAAAGAGAAAGATTATCGGCGCTGAGTTTATCCGTGTATTCGAGGAAGAAGCGAGAAAGCTCGACGGTATTGAGTATTTGGCTCAGGGTACTATCTATCCCGACATACTCGAATCCGACGGTGTAAAAGCTCACCATAACGTAGGCGGACTTCCCGAGGATTTACAGTTCGAGCTCGTAGAGCCCGTAAAACTTCTCTTTAAGGACGAGGTAAGAGTAGTCGGCAAGGCGCTCGGACTTCCCGATAATATGGTATTCCGTCAGCCTTTCCCGGGTCCGGGATTAGGCGTAAGATGTCTTGGAGCTATTACGCGCGACCGTTTAGAGGCAGTACGCGAGAGCGACGCTATCTTACGCGAGGAATTCGCTAAGAACGGCTTAGAGGGTAAGGTATGGCAGTATTTTACAGCCGTTCCCGATTTTAAATCTGTCGGCGTTAAAGACGGTAAGCGTACATTCGCGTACCCCGTAATTATCCGCGCGGTCAACACCAAGGACGCTATGACAGCGACTGTTGAAAATGTTCCGTTCGAGCTCTTAGAGCATATTACTAAGCGTATTACAACAGAAGTTGAAAATGTTAACAGAGTTCTCTACGATTTAACTCCTAAGCCCTCAGCCACAATCGAGTGGGAATAATCCCCAAACCGTTAAAAAGCGCATAAACAAGCGGTTTTTGCCGTGTGGTTGTCCTCATTGGCAACAGAATGGCAACGTTATTTGAATTATTGTAAAAATAGAGAGCTATCAGATTTTCTGTAAGTCTGATAGCTCTTGTTATTTGTGGCAACTTGCCCGCCGAGATCGACAAGCAGGCTGAGGATATGTTTTTTCGGCTCGTAAAACAGATGGCAGAGCGTGAGGGAGTGACGGAAAAACTCAAAGCGGATAATCAAATGGAGTGGGTTGGTCGTATGAGTGTGACGTGAAAGTC
>DEFK01000020.1 GCA_002350765.1 Ruminococcaceae bacterium UBA2854 | reverse complement strand
TTAGTGCGACAGCCCCTTTTTTTATGTATTCTTTTATTCTGTCAAGTTGTTTTTCGGCGGTATCTCTTCCGATTTTGTATACCTTTCTTAATACGTCCGCGTCGTGTTCGATCCTGCCAACGGGAAGTTTTTCCTCGGGACAGATTATAAGCGCGCCGCCGAGCTTTTCCTGTTCGAAGATATATTCTCTCTGTTTATTATACATCTCGTGGCGGTTTTCGATACATTTAATCATATTAGGATATTTTCTGAGCGACAGCCGCATAATTCCCATAGCCGACGCCTTTTCCTTTATATAGTCACGCGCCTGAGTAAGCACGACTACATTTTTATCATATCCCTTGTTTATCATAAACTCCAGCGGGATAGAGTCCGACATACCGCCGTCGAGCATCGTCCTGCCGCCGACCTTAACGGGCTTTGACACAAGCGGCATCGACGCCGAGGCTCTGAACCACTCGTACAATTTATCGTCAACCTCACCGCAAAGGTGATAAACGGGCTTGCCCGTATATACGTCGGTGCATACAACGTAAAATTCCATATTAGAATTATTAAACGTTTCCGCGTCAAATTTATCGAGCTTTTCGGGGATAGTATGGTAACAGAACTCCGCTCCGAACATATCTCCTGTCTTAATAAGCGAACGCACGCTGCAATATCTCCAATCCTTGCAGTAACGCGTGTTATACCGTATAGCTCTGCCGATTTGCTTTGACTTAATGTTACAGCCGAAACACGCTCCCGCAGATACGCCGATACATCCGTCAAAATCAATACCATTTTCCATAAGGACATCGCAAACTCCCGCGGTAAAAATTCCGCGCATAGCTCCGCCCTCGAGCACTAAACCAGTTTTCATTATATTACCTCACAAATATGATACAAGCATTATACCATAAAATTAAGATAATTAAAAGGTGTAATCGGTAAGAAAGTTTTCGAGTACATCGGGGAAGTGTTCCATATCGACCTCACAGCGGTTACAGGTATCCGTAAGGTTTTTAACCGCTTCGTAATTATCGGATATATTATTAATAATCATCACTTTTGTAATTCTTACGCCGTAGCTTTTATTATCGGAGCATATCAATTCGTAAGTTGTCATTATACCACCCGCTCATTGTTTATAATTACATTATAGTCAATATTATTCACGAATCAACTGTTTTTACACAATTGTAAACGAGTTGAGACATTTGTAGTCAAATGATTACATAATGTGACAAATTTTTACCATTATAATAGTCTTAATTAATGTAATGTAATAACCCCCGAACGTAGTGACGTCCGAGGGTTAATTTTCTAATATAGAATTAAATATCAATTACGCAATAATTAAACGCGTTTACAACGGTAGTGGTTTCAACATTCGTTTTCTGCGGAATACCTCTGCCGTAATTTCTATGTATATGACCGTGACAGAACAGCTTCGGATGATAGCGGTGTATCAGCCCGTTAAAGCATTCGAAGCCTCGGTGAGACCGACTCTCAAAATCGTTCAGATGTCTTGCGGGAGCGTGAGTAACTAGGATATCGAATCCCCTGTGTTTCAGCAGGGAAGGGGTGAGCCGAAGAATTTTCCGTTTCATCTGCTTTTCGGTAAACATATATTTACCGTTGCGGTAGCGGTAAGAGCCTCCGAGCCCCATTATCTTCAACCCGTTAACCTCTACTATCTTATTGTCAACGCAGATACAGCCCTCGGGAACGCGCTTGAATTTGTCGTCGTGATTACCGTGAACGTAAACCAGCGGACAATCCGCCATAGTAACGAGAAACTCGAGGTACTCCTCCGACAAATCCCCGCATCCGATAATAAGGTCGAATCCGTCGAGCTTACCGGGCGAGTAATAATCGTACAGATACTCGGATTCGACATCGGCGACAGCTAATATCTTCATTCGTTATCACCGTCCTCGGAGTTCTGAGTTGAGCTCGATTTCTGGGATTCCTTAATTCCCGCGACCTCAACGGTATCCTTGCCTATATCGCTGAGCTCCTCGTAGCGGGGGATAGAGCCGACTACATTTTCCACAAGATAGTCCATATTTATAATCTGGTCGAGGGTCAACGACTTCTGTGTATCGCCGATTTCTTCACCGCTCTGTGTAAACAGCGGGGTTAAAAACGGAATACAAACATCGTTCTTAATGCTTTCTTTAAGCAAATCGCAAAGGCGTTTTGATGCAATCGGTAGCGACTGCGAGTACATAATATCGACAACGCCCGCCGACATACCGAGGAAGTAGTTAAGCGCCTTACTGCTGCTCTCGTATTCGGATTTAAGCGTTTTGCTGAAAACGCGTCTAAGAATCTCCTCGTAATATACGCCCCATCTCCAAACGGGATTGGCTACCGACTCGAGCGCGCCGTCGCTTACGTGCGAAAGACCGTAACTGTTTCTGTCGTCGTTTAAAAATCTCGCGGTATCCTGGGAGGAGATATAGTGAGCGCCGAGCTCCCTTAGCGCGAGATCAGCCTGCTTAGCGCCCTTAACAGACGCCCATTCGAGATAAACCTTAGCGCGCGGATTTGTCATCTGAGCTCCAAGCGCGAAGGCGTTAACCGCGGCTATTTGTCCGTAAATCGGATAGTCGCCGACATAGCCGAGCTTTCCGCTTTCGGAAAGCGAGCCCGCGAGAGCGCCTAATATAAACTTAACCTCGTACATTCTCGTGTAGTACGTGCGGATATAGCGGTGCGAGGTGTTTAAGGAGCAGTTCATAATTATGATATCGGGGTGCTCGACCGCGGCTCTGAGGCTTGCGGGTAGAAGTCGGGGAGTGGTAGTAAAAATAATATCGCTCTTATCCTCGACAGCCTTATTGATAGCGTCCATCGGGTCGCCGTCCATAGCGTTCGTATACGCTCTTGTTATTATTTTATCCTCGAAAATCTGCTGTAAGTATTTACGGCCTTTCTCGTGCTCGTGAACCCAGCCCGAGCTTTCGGGAGTACCGTCATAAATAAACGCGACCTTTTTCGCGGACGGAGTTATAACAGGCATTACGGGGAGCATTTTGGAGAGCACGCTCGGCTTTTTCTCCTCGGTAGGATCTAGCTTGATTTCAATCGGCTTCTCGTCCTGCTGGAGCGATATATCCTCCCATATTTTTGTAAGGTTCTTTTTAATATCCGATTTATCGGCTTTTTTAAGCTCGTCAAAGCCGTATACCTTTATATAACTGAGCAGAGCGTCGCCGACGGTGGATTGCAATTTCTCGCCGCCTTTTGAGATATACGCCCTTTTAAAGCTATAATAAACGGACGTGAATATCGAAATCTCATCCTCGCTCCATTCCTCGTCAGCTTCCTTGCCGAGCAGCTGTTTAAGCTTATCGTAGCTGCCCTTTTTGCTGAACTCGAGGAAATTGATTTTTGTAAGGTTATAAAAATCAACGAACTCGTAGTAAATTACAACGTCATCCTTGTCGGACTTTTGCGGAAGTATACGCGTTACCTTACCAGGGATAGATTCGGCGCCGAAGTATTTAAGCACGCTGACGCGCTTATTACCTTCTTCTATATAAAAGCGGTTCATATACTCGTACGCTTTAACGGCGTCGCGTATACCTTCGTTGAGATGAGCGTCGCAGAGGCGTTTCCATTTAACGGCGAACTCCGTATCCTCCTCGAGGAGCGGCATAAAGTTCGACGCGAACGCGCTCGACCTGCCTTTGGTTTTAGTACCCGCGATCTGGTCTATAGGTATCTGCACCAATCCTAAATCAATTCCCGCGGAAGTTGTTTCCGAGGAAATCTGCTCGTCAAGTGCAGGAAGAAACGGAGATCTCCCCGCGGCAACATCGGCGCGGTATTCTTTTTGCGCAAGCTTCAAGGCTTCCTTATAATATGTCTCGGGCATATAAATCACCACCTATAATACTAATTTAAATCGTCATATATCCATCTTAAAGGATTGTCATGGATATATTTTGATATCTGTTCAAAGTCTTTTTCATTTCTTATGATATGGTCGTAAAATGATCTTTGCCATAATTTTGAACCATATAAATGAGTAGTATATGTTTTTATCTTTTTAATTAAACTATATATTTCATTATCGTTACTATAGCTATAAACTATAAAATGGATATGATTAGGCATAATAATATAATCTCCGACCTCATAATTGTCGTAAATAGTTTTTATATTTCCTAAACACTCCTCGATTTGTTTACCTATTCTTGTTAATTCAACTTTTGGTTCGTAATTGTTTATTTCACGAGTGATTTTTGAAAGTATTTTCTTTTTATTTAATGTGCATATAGTTATAAAGTACGCACCGCCGAGGGAGTAATCGTATCCCTTTTTTCTAGGGGATTTTCTTTTCTGTAATTTATCCATATATAAAGTATAACATATTGATATTTATAATTCAAACGTTTAGTTAAAATCGTAGGGGCGGACTTCCTACGTCCGCCCGAGGCGAGGATATTTATATCGGCGAGTATTCCTTTTGCCAACGGCAAAAAACGAATTTAAAAATACATATTCACACCGTTGGTTTGAGGTGGTTTGCAAATACAAATGACTTACGTATCACGGGCGGAGTCGGAGCTCCGCCCCTACGGTATGGTGAGGCGGTCGTACATTATCCTACATCGTAGGGGCGGACTTCCTACGTCCGCCCGAGGCGAGGTTATTTATATCGGCGAGTGTTCCTTTTGCCAACGGCAAAAAAACGAATTTAAAAATACATATTCACACCGTTGGTGTGAGGCGGCTTACGAATACGAGCGACTAACGTATCACGGGCGGAGTCGGAGCTCCGCCCCTACAATAGTTAATTACCCCTTCCCCTTGTAAAATGTGCACAATACACACCACATTCTATTGTGCACAATGCTGATTTTTAAAAAATATATCTAAAATTCTTTTAACGACTTGAAAAAAAACGGCATTCTATGTTATGATATTAGCGTAAATAATTGTGGGTAAGTGCGTCTATTTTATGCTGAGAACGTGTTACTTAATGGGGGAACTCCCTCGGTTTACAATCTTAATCACGCTCTTGAGTTTACGCTGAATACAGCTTCGTGTAAAATGCTTATTAAGTATAGCTCAAGCCACTGTTCATGCGGGTTTCGGGGTTTTTGGGAATCGTAAAAAATGCGATTTTTGACCAAAAAATACCCGAAATTTGAGAGTTGGAACTGAATAATTATACAGTTTTTATACATTTTTGTATTTTGCAAAATAGCTTGTATTTCGGTCAATAATTCTCACGGCGAGGTTATCTCGCGCCACGTTCGTTTCGAAGGTCAGTCGAAAAAAAGTGAAAAATTATGCACATACTTACAGAATCCACAAATAGATAATAAGCTAACTCGTAGAGTTATGCCGAAGGTCAGAAACGGCAAATGTCACTTAAGTCAGAGACGACACAAAGTCATCCTGAGCTTGCCGAAGGATCTTAAGATTCTTCGACTCCGCTTTGCTCCCCTCAGAATGACAGAATAAGCTTATTACCTATTAACTATTAACTGCGCGCTACGCGCAGAACGGAGGTTAATTTATGAAAACGAAAGTAAAACGACTTTCTAAAAGAACTTTAGCAATTATACTTGGCGTATTAATGCTTTCTACTTGTTTAATTGTTGGAAATATACCAATTGCTAATGCGTGGAGTACAAGTGGTTCAGGTATTGCTATGAGTACTAAAATCTACACATCAAGCGGTGAAAAATCAGCTTGGACTGTCTCAGGTACAAACAGCAGTTGGTATACAGATTTTGATATATTTACCGGAGGTGATTACGAATACCAAATCATCGGTGATAAGTGGTTTGGTGCTGTTAATGGTTGGAACACTCCCGCTTTTAGTGATTCAAATGCATATAACTATGGATATAATGCTCATAATAATAATGGCAACAAGAATAACATTACAGCGAATTTCCCTGCAGGTCAGTATGTATTGCATTTAACTGGTAATGGTGGAAATGATCAGAATTATATTTCTTATACTCTTTACCGTAAAAAAGCATATGTTGATTTCGGATGGAATTCAGGTAGCTGGTCTAGTTATAATATGAGTTATGACAGCGGTGGTGACGGAGTATATAAATACACTATTACCGGCAACGGTTCACAGTTACGATTCAGAACACGTTTTGTTGATGGTAGCTCAGAAACAAAA
This sequence comes from Ruminococcaceae bacterium UBA2854, assembly GCA_002350765.1. GTDB lineage: Bacteria > Bacillota > Clostridia > Oscillospirales > Acutalibacteraceae > Ruminococcoides. The sequence continues at coordinate 57,725 of DEFK01000020.1, read as the reverse complement.
TATTATCCATCATCTACTGACAATATAAGAGATAACACAAGTTATGATGGTGGATATAGTGCAAGTACAGGTACATCAGATAATTATTGGTATGTTGATACTCAAAACGGAGCACAATATGATGTTTGGCTTAAAAACGGAAAAGTTTGGATGACGATAAGCGGTGAGGGAACTGACTACTACCTCACAGGTTATATAAACGGCTCCGATGTAACTACACGTAATAACACATATAAATTTACCGAAACATCTACAAGCGGCGTATATACCCTTGACCTTTCGTCAAGTACCGCGACGCAATACGTTACCATATATGATACTGACGGCGTAGCGTATCATCCCGCTTCTCATATGTCTTCATCAGGAACGGCATCAGCCACAACAGACTCATCCCCGGGTAAGGATAATAAGTGGATGGTATCGAACGCGAGCGGTAAAACTGTTACGTTTACTTGGGATACAACGGGCGCAAATCCCACGCTGTCATGGACTGTTACAGGCGGTAGTTCGTCAGGAACATTAACAAGCTATAAGGTTCTTTACAGCACATCTTCAAGTATTTCACGGCTAAGCGAACTGTCGGGAGCAAAAGTTTATGATTTGGGTAACGGGTCTTATTCAGTTAATTTTTCCAGCTTTTTAGGTAACGCACTTTCAAAATCCGGAGAATATTATATAGCTATATCTACATCAAGCAACTACACAGACATTCTTGGTGGAGGACCTAATTCTACAGGAACATGTGAAGTAAAAGATGGCAGCAAATATTTTGCAACTGCACAAATGCAACAAAACAATGTATCGAGCAACAACAGGTATTATTACTCTCATATAAAATTGATAAATAATCCTAATGGTTTGAAATATGTTGTTACTACATCGGGATATACTGTGAAGTATGACTACTATGCTTCGAATACGGCTTTTGACGATGAAACCGGCGACGACACAGGCGACGACACAACTACTGTCGACGTATACGCCAAGGACGGCGCGGCTCCCATTAACTGGGATAATAAGACATCAGGCGGCGCTTCTTCAACAAGCGGTACAGCATATAACTACGCTGCAATCGCTACAACTGCAATTACCCAAATCGACGGCGCGGCTCCCGCAAGCGGAGTTGTTACCTCGCACAACGTAGGCGACTCAAGCAGCCAGTATCAAACCGCTTCTGTTGCGACAGGCAAATCAATAACTGTAACTACTACAATTGCTGATTCCAACAGTTGGAGAAACAAGTATTATGTAAAAGGTTGGTGCATTAATGGCGTTACGTATAAATGCGACGGCACACCAGGTGTAAACGCGGCTTCCGATACATCCTCAGGTGTATGCACAATGACATATACTATCCCCTCGGAAGTAACTGAAAGCTATCTTGAGATTACTCCTATCTATTATTTAAGAGATAAATCAGGATGTGTTGACTTCTATGTTGAGGGTTATAACACAATTCAGAAAAAATGGGGAAATACTCCTTATGTATATCCTTTCTACGGAAACCTTAATAATGTAGATAACTCGTTCGGCGCTTATCCCGGACAGCCTTTAGTTTACGCGGACGGTAAATATTCAACAGAAATTCCGATTACCAATACGCCGATTAAAAACGCAACCCAGGATATTAAGGTTAAAGGTATTACAATCAGTAACGGTTACGCCGACCACGTTCACCGTAATCTGATTTACCATTGGACAGCACACGATAACGACGCTGACCATAAACAGACCTATGACTACGACGATTTCTACAAGATTTATGAAGAACGTCTTAAGGATGGTGAACATCCTAACTCAATTATCTTCCGTATCCAGGATGAGGAAAAAGTATATAACCGTTCATCTTACGGCGGAGGAAAGAGCGGACAGTTTGCAAACAGTACGTCAAACATCAATATAAGCACTATTAATTCCTCAGGAAATGGTTGGGAGCTTCTTAAAAACCGTTACGATGAAACAGTAAATATATTTGGCGATCACAGCGCGGTTAGCTCTCTTACCCCGAGTTCAGCTACAGCGGATACCTCGAACGCAATCTATGTTGTATCTACTGGTTATAACGCAAATATTGCGGGTGACTACGGTACTATGTGGAAAGTATACGATGGTAGCGGTAAGTTAATCTCAAAAGATACGACAAATGCCAGATATGGTATACCGCCTTCATTACTCCATCTAAGAGGCACCACAAGCGGCTATAAAACGAGTATTTCATATCCGGATGCTGACCATAGCGTTGTTGGCGTAGGCTCATATAAAGATAGCAATAGTAAATATGAGGGTATTTATAAAGCTTTAAAAACATCTTATGCTAATAAATTAGTATATGTATCTTTCGAAAAAGATACCCAGGATACTCGTGACGATAACTCAGGAACAGGAGCATATCGTCTTGACGGACAATGGTTCTATACTCACGCTTCGGATTATGCTCAGTCAACCATAGGTATTGAGTACTTTGATAAATCTCAAAACAAATGGTTAACTGATACTGTTAACGCTTCTACAGGCGCAGGAACTACTACAGGTGCTACAGCTAAGTTTAATGATGACTCTTACTTAGATTCAAGTCATAAGACAACATCGTCCAGTAAAGTTATCAGCGCAAACGGAACATGGAACTTTACAGCTACTGACGGTACAGGATACATATTCGACAGCTGGCAGATTAAGTATAGCGAAACATCATACGATGAAATCAAGGGTGCGGGAGCTTCAGCGTCAATCGGAGCAACATCTAACTATAAGCTTATAGCTCGTTTCTTACCTGTTGTTACGGGAAGCCTTACAATTGACCACACTCTGTCAAAATCAAGTTCAGGTGAAGGTTCTGTTGATATGACTGTATTAGTTAAGAACGGCGTAACTACATTACAAACATATAACGGTTCTCATATTTACATCGATGGAACATATATTACAAACTCTCATTCATCATATACAATTGATGTAACTCTGAAAACTACACCGCAATATGACGGTAAGGTAACAGCTTTTGGATATGACGGATTTAACACATCGAATAGTATAACAGCAACCACAAGTCCATCAACTTTACCTGGCAATGAAAACACCTTAACTACTTCACACTTTACATTTACTGTTGGTGACTTGTATGCAGGTTCAACACTTGTAACCGATTCTTTGGCATATACTTCGACTATATCCGAAACACCTCACTCTTATAATTTTAAGTATAACTTTACAGACAGAGGCGGCGCTGCGAAGAGCTATACCTCTAAGGGAAGTTTATCACTGAAAGAATATAAGGAATATGTATCCGGTTCACACACTATGGATCAATCTTACCTTATTTCTAAAGCTCCGTTTGAGAGCAACTTCCTTAAATCAAATACATTAAGTAAGGGTACAATTTCCTATAACTCAAGTACACATACCTTCAGCGCTACTTCTACATTTAATCAGTCCGATTCAGTTCCTACATACAGTGTATTCTTCAAACTGCCTTATAACTATTATAATGCAAGCGGTTCAACCTACAAGAAGTATAACGCAAATGGTAATTCTTATGTAAGCAGCAAAGAAGGATTTAGTTTAGTAGCTAAGTACAATACATTTGTTACTGTAAACGCAACTTCTTCTAATCCTGATGAAACACAGGCTAATGTATCTAAGATTACAGACGCTTCGGATGTTAACCATACGGGCAACAGCTTCTTAACAGCTCCTGATGAGTTAATGAATAATAGTACGAAGATGTACTTCTCTTACTGGCTAGTTAAGAAAGAAGACTCCGAAGGTGATGTAATTACTAAGATTTATTATCCTGACTTTAACTACAGAGTGTACAACGACTACTATGTTGAGGCTGTATACTCAAGCAACGCGTCTGATAGCTGGCATATGAAATACAGTGATAATGATGATATCAGCTGTTCTATTATGTATCTTGGTGACAGCCGTAACCAATGGAATTCAGATTCCGTGGGAACTGATACTTCCGACATAACAGCATCCGATATTATCTATAATGACTTTATCTTTAAATACAATAACGGCGGAAAAGAGCTTAAAGGTTCCAGTGAAGTTCAGATAGGTATGATTATTGAAAGAGTTCCGAATAAAGCTACTAATCCCGACGGTTACGCGAAGGGTTCGTCTTCCGTAAACGATATGAGCTCGTATAAAGCTTCATACGGAGATTCCGAAACAGCCCGTAAGACCAGTATCTTAAATAAGCTGCGCACAAATTCTCTGCCGAAGGGCTGTGTAAAGGAAGTTTGGGATACTGCCGATTTGAATAATAAGAACTTTATGGAGCAGAGCTATTATGCATACAGTCAGTATGGTCAGAAAGACAGCGACGGTACACTTGAGTTTAATACTGACAGCGATGTTGACGACTATGTATACAGAGCTTACGCGTATATGAAGTATGATTCAACAGGAGATGGAACACCTGATACTTATGTTCTTAGTGACGCTTCATACTTCTGTATGAAATATACTTCCAGCCTCAAATACACTGAATAAGGGAAAGGAATGATGGTATAATGAAAAAAGAATATTCTTCTCCTGAATTTGATTTTCTAAAGATAAGGTTCATTAAAGACGCTCTAAGCGTAAGCGACCCCGATCAGGGTGTAAATACCGGCAGCGGTACCGGACAGGATAATCCCGGAGTGGATCCGTTCGGTGGAGAGGGCGACTGGTAAGTACGTAAAAATGAACAGAATAATAAGCAGGCGGTAGTCCGCTATCGCCTGCATTATTACAAGGAAGTTAAAAAATGAATAAGACATTAAAAAAATCATTATCTGTTTTTTTGATTATTGCTTTATTTGCTGTTTCTGTTTTTCAGATTAACGCTGAAACAGTTTTTACTGCTGACGGTTTTTCGTATACGGTACTGAATGATAACTTTGCGTCCATATGCGACTGGGACGGAGGTTCAGATACACTCTCTGTTCCAGAAAAATTGAATAGCTCACGAGTTAAAGAAATAGCAAATCGAACTTTTAGTGGACGAGACGATTTTTCTAGTATAGATTTTTCTAACGCTGATTATCTCGATACTATAGGTTCAATGGCATTTATGGATTGTACAACAGTTACTGGTGATTTATCTATTCCTGCACAAATCAAAAAGATTAAACTCGGAGCGTTTCAGGGTTGTAATTCAATTAACACATTGTATTACAATACAACTGCTTCAATTCCGGAACAAGGATTCTTTGGCTGTACAAGTTTGGAAACTGTTTCGTTAAGCGATGGTGTAACCTCTATCGGCAGGCTTGCGTTTGGAAAATGCGAATCACTTACAATGATACGTATACCTGATAGCGTTACGACTATAAATGAATACGCATTTAATGAATGTCCAAATATGTGTATTCATTGTTATAGAGATTCTTATGCTCAGCAGTTTGCTAAGGATAAAGGATTAGACTTCTATATTCTTGACCCGCTGTACGGCGACTCTAACGCTGACGGTAAGGTTAATATTCTCGACGTTACCGCGATTCAGAAGTACAAGATCGGTGAGCAGGAGCTCAGCGAGTACGGTATGCGGTGCGCGGATGTTAATCACGACAGTTCTATCACGGTACGTGACGCGACGCTTATTCAGATGAAATTAGCTAAATATGACGTTGACTTTTAAATATATGAGAATCCTGAGGTTAATGGGGATTCATTCCCCATAAATAACCTCAGAAAATATGATTTCTACGTTTTTGTTTTCATAAATTTCTCAACAAGAGGGACTGCGATTATGCAGTCCCTTTTGTTTTTCTCTTGACTATTTTATAATTAAATTGTACAATGATAATGTAGGAGTGATACTATGAAAATTAACTCACGAATTATTTCACTCGCGCTTTCGGTATTAATGATTGTCGGGATAGTTTCCGCTTCCGGATTCAGCAGTTCGGCGATAGTTGAAATTGTTGACGGCGACTATTCTTACGTTAAAAATTCCGACAATACATACGCTTTGTACAGTTATTCGGGTAGTGATACCGATATAACCTTGCCGACCGTAGCGCTGGGAAGAAATGTAACAGAAATATATAAAAACGCTTTTGAGTCTAGCAATATCACCTCTGTAGTAATTCCCGAGGGTTACGTTTCTATCGGAGAAAGCGCGTTCTACGGATGCGCGGATATTACGGAGATAACTCTTCCGTCTACGGTGACTTCTTTAGGCTCTATGGTATTCAACAGCTGCACTGCGCTTTCGAGCGTAGACCTTTCTCAGGCAACGTCGCTTACAGCTATTCCATTCGCCGCGTTTCAGGACGACTCATCATTGAAATCCATTATCATCCCGTCGAACGTTACATCAATCGGCAACAATGCTCTTACGAGATCGGGACTGACTTCGATTGAGCTCCCGAGCAGTGTTGAGAGTATGGGGACAGGCGTTTTCAGCGAATGCAAAGATCTGACAACTGTCACTCTGTCTGACAGCCTAACGGAAATTAGCGATGGCGCTTTTGAGAATTGTACTTCTTTAACTGAAGTTACTGTTCCTAACGGTGTTACAGCAATCGGCAAAGAGGCTTTTGCAGGCTGTACTTTGTTAGCGAATGTGGAGTTACCGACTACATTAGTTTCTATAGGCGACAGCGCTTTTGAGAATGATAATTCTTTAACAGAAATATCAATACCCGCTACTGTTACTCAAATCGGCGGAAACGCTTTCTATCCGATGTCTATCAGAAATAAGATTACCGTAACTTGTTTCGAGGGCTCATACGCCGAGACATACTGTGAGGAGAACTTGGTTCCCTCGCAAACGACGCCTAAGATTATGGGCGACGCTAACGCTGACGGTAAGCTGAATATCCTTGACGTTACCGCAATTCAAAAGTATAAAATCGGTGATATGGAGCTTAATGAATATGGCTTATCCTGCGCGGATGTAAACCACGACGGTTCGATCACGGTGCGTGACGCGACGCTTATTCAGATGAAGCTTGCAAAATACGATGTAGGTTTTTAATTGTCAGATTTGATTTTCACTTATTATAGTTTCATAAATTTCTCAACAAAAAGGGCTGTTTAAAACAGCCTTTTTTGTTTGCGATATTTTGACATTAAACAGGGACAGCTTCTTAGCCGTCGCTTGTTTAATATCTCAATCCGTATTATTCAAGCTCCCCCAACTATTGACACAGAGCCTCATTTTATTCGGGCATACCACAATTATTGACATAAAACCAAAACAAAAGGGACTGCATAAACACAGTCCCTCTTGTTGAGAAATTTATGAAAACAAAAACGTAGAAATCTGAATAATTATTGTTCACTTAAAATTCAACATTATATTTTGCTAATTTCATCTGAATAAGCGTCGCGTCACGCACCGTGATCGAACCGTCGTGATTAACATCCGCGCACCGCATACCGTACTCGTTGAGCTCCTGCTCACCGATCTTGTACCTCTGTATAGCGGTTACGTCAAGGATATTAACCTTTCCGTCAGCGTTAGAATCACCGTATACAGGATTATCTAACTCTAAAACATCAATATTCTTCGATGCGGCATATGTCGCAGCATATGAATTAGAATTGCAAATAATAAACATATCGCCGGAACAACCATCAAACGCTGTATCATCAATCTCTGTAACACTATCAGGGATGATAACAGTTTTTAGGTTTGGGCAAGACGCAAATGCTTTACTATCGATAGAAGTAACAGAATTAGAAATCTCAACATCTTTAAGGTTCGGGCACTGACTAAAAGCGTCGTGCTTAATAGTTGTACAAGTCTCAGGTAATTTAACAGAAACAATTCCCGAACTCATAAAAGCATGCGGACTTATTTCGGTCACAACAGAATCTTCAAGATTTATACTTTTCAGAGCGGATGTACCCGAAAAAGCGCCGACACCAATTTCTTTTAACGCAAAATTACACTCGAATGATTCTAAAGAAGTGCAATTCAAGAAAGCGTAATCATCAACTGTCCATAACGGAGAACTGGTTGTAACATTTTTAACGGTAGTATTATTTAAAAAGCAATGACTGCCAATGGAAACGACCATTTTATCATTTACAATACGCGGTATTGTAACGTCTCCGCCGTTGCCTTTATATTCATCCAATTCCCAGTAAGACCCGCCGTTAATAGCTTCATAAACCCAGTCGCCTATAGTAACAGTAGTTTTTCCGCTTATTACGGTTTTAACATCAGCCGCCATAACATTTATTGAACACGTTGAGATAATCAGTATTGTAAGTAGAATAGAAAATATTTTTCTCATAAAGTTACCTCTTGTTTCTTTAGTTCATCCTATGCCGCAACGTTTTCACGCCGCGGCATAGTTTTAATAGATTTAGAAATCCGGAATTACTTCTCCGCCGCCTTCATCATCGCCGCCGATAATTTCAGGAATACGTTCCTCAGTACTGCCTAAAATCACATCTTCTAAGGTGACCTCGTGTTTTTCAAACTCAGGACATAAATACTCTTTTTTCATAGCTAATACCTCCAATTAAATCACCTCAATCATTCGTATGTTTTAACATCAGAAACAGCGGAGAATGTATAATTTGAGCCGTTTTTGATATATGCGTATACACAATACTTAGCGCCGAGTGAAGTCTTGTAATCTCTCCTTACGGCAATATCAGTACGGTTAAACGATGTCAGCGTAGTAGTCTGCATATTGGTTATACTCAATCCCTTGGCGGTTTTCTTTGTTTTACCCGAAGCAACAGAATTTGCTAATGTAGCTAGCTGAGTATCATTGTAATTATTTATTGTTTCGTTTGTTTTATTATCACAAACAACGAGCACACCAACTGTTGCGCCAGCAGGTACAGCGGACGCCCTGACGTTAGAACCGTCACGTACACGTACTATTGTGTCATTATAGAATACACCTGTATCGGAAGTGGTCAGTTCCTTGTTTACTTCATTTTCATCAATTGAAACATGCAATCCATCTTCAGGTACTGAAGTATTACCGTCCTCATCATATACCGCTATAACAGCCTGGTCTCTGGTGAGTCGTAAACCGTAGTTTGTCTGTGTAGAAATTAGCTCGCCTTGTGTACCGTTGTCATACGCGTACCATCCGAGGAACTTCTTACCGTAATATGAAGTTACAGGAGCGCCTCCGTTAAGATCAGTCAGATTGACCGCCTTATCGTTATATACAGCACTATCAGTAATTGTAACAAGACTACCACTTGCGTCCCTATAAGAAGCTGTTAATGTGTATGTAGGTGTAGATGTAGTAAATCCAGTTATATCAAGAACATAACCATTTTGATCAGGTGTCTTTGTCCAAGTGCTGTAATTATCATTATCAGCTGTGAAGTCGATATTTTCTTTAAAGATACCGATACCTACAGGAACTTTTAACTTAATATCAGCCTCATGATCCTCCGGACGGATAACACTACCATGACCCATCTCGTATTCTGACAAGTCGTTTCCTGATGCGCTATAAGTTTGGTATTTTTCTCTACCTCTATAATGGTATTGATATATAGCTGAAGCTCTATACATCGCGTAGAATTTAACGTCTTTATTAGAATAGTTCGGATAGAAGTTTTCGTTAGAAGCGTAACTAGCCTTAACAAAGTCGCCTGTATTAGCGTCGTAATAATACCAACCGATAAAGTTCTGGGCAGAAGCGTTGAGCTTAACAGGGCTGTTTTCAGCGTCGCGTACAGCTGTTCTTACAAACGAATTGTCAGATGCCGTAAACGGAGCTGTATCTCCATCCTCGTTAGTCACATTTGCATTATTACCCTTGGTTGTATCATATGAAGCGGAAGCATTACCGTAACCTGCTGTATTGGAGCTAGCCAGTACTTCACCTGAATCGGTCATCATACCAACGCCTACATTAACCTTAACAAGTTCGTTACTTGCTACTGCGTTCCACTGACCTGTGAAACGGTATGCGTCAAAGTCATTACCTACGTTGATACCTTTTCCGTTATATCCTGCCGCCTGACCTGAAGACGCTTTATTTGAATTACCATACATATATCTTGGTTTATCGTAACAGATGGAAACTGATTTACCGTCAACAGCATAGCCCTTATCTTCAAGAACTTTTCCGATATAGGAATCTACATTGTTTGAAGAAAGGTCAGCTATACCTGCTGTAAGAACATTTGTAATGTAGTTACCCTGAGCATCATATACGTACCACTGTACAGCGTAGTTCATACTTACACCTGTCGCTCCGCCGTAAGTAACTCCTGAAACGCTACGGAAGTTTTTGCCGGAGTAGAACACATTAGTCATCGATGAGTTGTTGTACAATACCTGACCTTTAGCCGCTATATAGAATGAAGCGGTCGGTTTAGTTTTCATCGTGTTACCGTTGAGGTCTATATACTTATCACCCTTAGCATTAGTAAGGTATTCCCAATTAAGCTTATCCCAATTAGGATGAGGCTCTAAAGTAACAATATTATGGCTTAGTAACTGGTTGTGTTCCCAAGAAATCAAGCTTGAGTTACCGTCCTTCATTGAGAAGGAGATACTTACATTATCACTGCCCTTAAATCTATCATAAAGCGCGATAGGTTCACGATAGTCGTAGGTCTGCGCCTTAAAGTTACCTCGGCTGTATTCTTTATTAGTTCCACTTTCAATATAGTTATACTGCTTAATTAAGCCGTTGTCACCGAATGTAACTGTTGTCGGATTACTCGCAGTACCTGCTCCGCCGTAGGTAACAGAACTCATAACATCTGAGCATCCGAGCCAAGAGTGCGCGCCGTCAACGTAGTTTGAGAATGTAATACCTTCGAGTTTCTTGGAATTCTTAACACCCTTGAATTTTGCAGTCCATGTAGTCATATCGTCGGACGGAATCATCGGCTGACCGGGGTAATCACCCAGCGCCGCTCCACCATTGTTCTGGTACCATGCGTACGCGGTAACGATATCACCCCACTGCTTACGGTTAAGCTGGGTATCGTCGAATGTAACAGTAACATTCGCTCCGTCTTCCTCTACAATAGGAACGATGTACAGATTCTGTTCTGAGTTTGCCAAAGTGAGATCGATATAATATTTGCTTCCGTCTTTCTTAACATCTCTCTCAGCTCGAACTGTCTTATTAGTTATATCATAGATGAAGAATGCAGAAATCTTATCGGAGCCGCCCGCAGTCTTAGTAATACGTACGGTAGCCCCCTTCTTCTGAGGCTTATAATGATTTACGTGACCTTCAACATCGGGAGCCCAACCGGTACCTTTTTTACCAACACTAAAGTAACCTGACTGTCCATCAGTTTTAACAACACCGTCTACAACAGGCTCTACTGTAACATCGCTGGTCTTTAGAGTTGAACCAACTGTGTATCCATTCGATACATAAAGATTTGAATAAATCTTAGTCGACTCAACAGTAAGTCTTGCGTTACCTGACTTGCTGGGATCGAAATAAATTCTCAGCGGAGAGCTCTGGCCTGCGTAATCGGATTCGTTAAAGTTGATGAATCCCTGACCGTCATGTTTCTGATAATATTCATCACCGGAATAATCACGTGGGTAAATCTTACCATATGTAGGTCCGTTTTCTGGTGTATCTACTTTAAAGCTGGTAATAATATCCCATAAAGTTTTATTATCACTTCCGCTTTCCTGGTCAAAGAGCTGGAAGTAGCTTTTGCCATGGTATTGATCAGCATTATCTTGCCAATAATATTTTGAACTGCTTTCAAAATATTTACCGTATGATGTAGTAGCGGCGCCATCTTCTTTCCAAGTTTTATAGTTGTTGCCTGCCGACGCGAACATAGTATCAGTGATTTCCCAGTAATACCTGCCGCTTGCGGCGTCATAGCTCATCGGTAAGTTCTTCTGAACATTATTTTCGCCGTACCAGTTATAATCTTTACCGGTAATATACTTAGAACCGTTGATGTACAGACCACGTGTACCTACAGCCCAGATTGTACCGCCCTTCTTGGGAGTATAGTTAAGACTTGTCTTATCACTTATAAAACCTTTCTCTAAGTCTGGAGCTGAATCAGTACCCCAGTACCATCCAACGAAAATATAATACTGACTCCAACCGGAACCCCATACAGAAGACAGAGTAAGCGCTGTACCTGAGTTAACGCTTGTGGAAGAGGAAGTAACATCAGCGTTATTGGGAGCTGTAAGCTTAGTAGTAGAACCTTCCTTAATAGTAACTGTAGCTATTTCAGCAAGTCTGGTCTTAGCAGGATTCTCAAACGGATCATACATAACCTTTGAACCAAGCTTAATTGTATAGCTGCTTGTCATACCAAGGTCGATATACAGGTCGTATGACGGCATATTACCGCTTATTACGAGCGCTGTACCGTCCTCGGATGAAGTAGAAGTTGATGTAGCGTTTGTAACGCTTAGTCCGAGCGTAGAAATTTCAGAATCAGTTAACGCCTCTCCCTTACCGCCTTCAGCAGTAGCCTTATAGAAGTCTACATTTGAGCCGACGATTACATTAGTCTGGGAAGCAGACTTAGCCGCCTTAACGGTAAGCTGGTCGCCTGTTACAGAGAGAGCCTCTCCGTCATAGTAATAGTCGTCGATATTCTTAGAACCGATTATCGCGTTAGTATAGTCGCTGAAGTAAACCTTACGTTTAGTGGCCATCTCAACGTCGATATTCTTAAAGTCCTTAGTACCTGTGAATTTAATTGTATGATCGTCGTTATCTACTGTTGTAGTCGGTAAACCTGAAGGAACGCTTGCGTAATACGCGCTGTTCATATAGAGAGTATGCTCAGCGGTATAATCATGAGCAATAAAACCTTCTGCTGTAGGTTTAGCGACATAGTAATCTGTACTGTTGTTATAGAACACGCCCTTAAAAATTTCGGACGAAGACATTGCGGAGTAATGAAGTGTGATTTCGTCACCAGCTAAGTACTGGATGTAGTTGCCCTGTCCGTAGGTGCCGCCGGAGTTTACCGGGAGAGGATCAGGATAGGTGGCGCTGGGATCATCCGGAGTTCCGGGGTGACCGCCGGGAGCCGTACCGTCGTAATTATATGTATAAGTATCTGTACCGTGTTTTACGGTTATGGTCTTCGGCGGTGCGGTCACAAAGTTAACCGTGCCGTTGACCTTCTCATAAGAGTCGAAAGCTGAAAGCTTAAATACCTTATAGTATCTCGCGTAAACAGTTTTATCAGCGGTAACGGTAATTTGATAGGGGGTATCGGAGCTGAGCTTATTTCCGCTGCCGTCAACCCATTCAGCAAAATGATATGTTACATCGCTTACTGTCTTAGTAGCCTCGGCTGTAAATACAGCAACCTTGCCGTAAGGTACGGACTGGGGAGAAGTCATTGTTGTACCCTCTCCGCTGGTACCTGAGCTTCCGCTTGAGCCGCCGCTTGAACCGGAGCTACTTGTAATTGAGGATCTATATACTACACCCGCAGATGTCGAAGCAAATGTTATATATATTTTTGTGTTGGCGTTTTTAGCAATGATTTTAAAGGCGCCATATCCACTATACGTATCATAATCACCGAGATAATTAAAAACATTATTATAAATATTATCTGGATCATAGTTTGCCGCTCTCGTAGTGACAGCCTGAGAGCTTGCGGATTTATCAGAATCACCAAGTGCTGTATTCTTTGTGTTGATAACGAACGGGTAATCGGTGTTCGCTGTCTCAACTGTATACTCAGCGTAGTAGTAGGAGCCGTTCCATGTAAACTCGATAGCCTCGTTTGTAACAAAATCGTTCTGCCTACCAATATGGAGATAATAAGGTCCGCCTGCTGGTTCGGGATCTGAACCCGAACCGCTTCCCGAAGAACCTGATCCGGAAGTGTCCGCGTCGTAATACTTAGCTGTTACCGCGCCTGAAAGGTCGGTAAATGTAGAACCATCGTCGGTTTTCTTAGCGCCGAAAGTAACTGTCTTATTTTCAGCTACTACGGTAGCTGTAGCTGTAGCAGTACCTGCTACATAGTCATCCGCTGTACCGTCTGTAACGATAGAATTCCAACCTGAGGGTTTCGCAGCGTAAGCCTTAACTGTAATAGTTGATGTACCTGGAGCAACACCTGAAATTACGTTGCTTGCTGTAGTAGTGCTTGCTGTTGTAGCAATTGATGTTGTACCGCTTGACCAGTTGAAAGTACTGGGAGTTACGTTGTTTAAAACAGTAGCGGTCATTGTCTGGGTTGAACCCATATCAATCGTTACGTTATTAGCAGTAATCTGAGGTTTAACTATCGTCAAATCATAAGTTCCATCGTTGTAGAAACCGGTATGGGATAATTCATTACCTGTAAATGTATGTGTATTATTGTCGTCGGAACTACCATTCCAGGTCGCGCCTGCTGAACTGAGGAAGTGTATATTCTTAACTTTAGCCCAATCAGTTGAACTAAACTTATAAGCGTAAACATCCTGTCCAAGATCGTTTACACCGATTTTAGTCATTGCCTGTCTATCCGCAACCGTTCCATTACCCCACGCATGGATTGTCGGACTTGACCAGTTTCCACCATTAGAGAAATATACATAATGGTTAGTATCCGCCTCGGATACGTTAACTGTAAAGGTAAGGGATTGATCGCCAACTGCACGTGTATCTAAATCCCAGTTAGCAACAGTAATAGTTGTTGTGCCCTTTGCTTCTGCGTGGATTACTCCTGTAGTTTTTCCTACAGTAGCAATAGCTGTATTATTTGATTTAAAATAGAGTTGATCGCTAAAGTTGGTAGCTGATGTGTCTAAGGTTATATCACTGCCGCCTTTAGTCATATATACTGTGCTGGTACTGTTTAAAGTAGTTGAGCCGTTTTTAACTACGAGCTGCGGGTCAACAATGGTAAGTGTAGCATTTTTAGTAGCTACTACTGTACCCGAGCTGTTTTTAGCGCTTGCTGTGATAGTAGCTGAAGAAGCAGTACAAGCTTTTTCAACAGTAACAACACCTGTTGATGAATCAATTGAAACATTCGCAACAGCAGGATTAACTGCATACTCTATTGTTAATCCTGAGGGATTAGATGTTGTAGCAGAGAATGTTACAGAATCACCCTTTGCTACGGTTTTTCCTGACATTGAAACTGTAGGCTCAGCTGTCTTTACTGTAAAGGTTGTTGAAGCCTTTTCCGAACCATTATACTGATAGCTCGCCTTGTATATGTCGCCTGTCGTGTTATAAGTATCACCGGTTATAGAAGAGCCGCTTAGTGTAGTCGCAGTACCCGAGGTTTTGGTATAAACAACCGTCCAACCTGAACCTATTGAGCTCGGGTTAGTTAATGTCGGCGAAGGAGTATAGGATTCACCAATCTTTAATCCTGTCTTATTATCAACAGTAATTGTCGGAGCGTTGACAGTGATTGATGTGGTTGCTGTTTTTGTAAGATTTGTGTTTTTATAAGTAACTGTGAGTGTGATTGTTGCAGAACCATTCTTAAGAAAATTAAAGGTCGGAGTAGCCGTTGTATCATTAGTTATAGAAACAACAGTACTGGCGTTACTTGTCCACTTATAGCTCTTAACTGTATTTGTTGCTAGAGAAGGATAACCTCCGCTGCAACTACCTGTGGCAGTATCGCCGATGTTACCGCTCGTAGCAGAAGATGAAGCAGTCAACGTAGGCTTCTTCAACGTCGCGGTATAAGTAGTAGTCTTTGTATATCCGCTGGCATAAGTAGCGGTAGCTGTAATAGTTGAGGTCTGCTTTGCAGATGGAACCTTAACAACAGTCAGTTTACCGTCTGAATCGCCAACAGTAATATATGTCGTATTACTCGAAGTATAAGCGATAGAGGTTGGTGCAACACCGCCGTTAGTAATTGAACCGCCGTCAACTCCACTACTGGATACATAGACATCTTTATCCTCAATCGTAAACGTCGGCTCAGCCATCGAAACGCTGAAAGTCTGGGTGTTAAGTGTTGTACTGCCGTCTTTCAGAGTAACGCTGATTGTAGAGCTGCCGACTACGCCCTTAATTGTTACAGGGATAGTTACTGTTGAGCCGCTTACTGTCGGTGTGCCTACGGTAGCAACTGAGGTTGTACCAGAAGAAGCGGTAGCTGAAAGAGTACCTGTCTTTTTATCTTCATCGCTGATATTAGCCGTTACGTTAAATGTTGTTGTATTAGCATCCTTGGAAACGTCAGCGATTGCATCAAGGCTCGGTCTACCGTCCGCAACATATGTTACCGAGATAGTTTTTGCAGCGGTAATAGATGTGCTTCCCAAAGTTGCATAGGAGCCGTTATTCGTCCATGTTCCGATACCTGAGATAGAATCAATAACATATCCCGAGGGAGCGTCTACGCGGAAGGTATGCGAGCCATGAGTAACAGCATATCCGCTCGAGCGTGTAGTACCGTCAATCTTCATAGTACCGGAACCGCCGGTCTCGGATAATGTAATAGCGTAAGTATTTTGTGTCCACTTAGCGTAATATGTTTTATTCCCTGTAGCTGATGTACCTATAGATGTAACAGCTGTACCAGTACAAGAGGAATTGTCAAACCAACCGCCAAAGGTATAGCCATCTTTGGTCGCGGATTTTAATGTTGCGCCTGTTCCATATGTATATGTAGTAGGATATCCGCTTGCATGTGTTCCTGAGAAAGCAACATTTCCTTTATCTTTATAAGTTATGGTATAGGATGCAGGGTTAACCGTTATAGTTTTAGCAGAAGATGCTTTGGTATAAGATTTAATCGTGGGATCTGTAGCAGTATTAACTATATAATATGTAGTTGCAGATGTTACAGTTGGAGCAGTAAATGTTGTTCCAGACAATACACTTGAAGTAACATCTGTACCGCTTGCAGAACCCTGATATACTTTAACAGAATTAGTAGGTGTACCTGTTCCACCGCTACTACTGGGAGTAACGGTTGTAGTGCCTCCCATAGTTAAAGTGGAGCTACCAACAGTAACACTAGAAGACAAAGCTGAAACTGCAGTTTGATAAAACTTAACATAAGAAGAATTAGAATAGTTTCCGTACCAATCTATTTGTAGTTTTACCCAACCTGAAGTTGCTGTTATTGTAGAAACCTTATCATTGCTACCGTTAAAAGTCATGTCTTTCGTTTTTTCATAAGTCTGGGTCGCAGTGAAATGCTCGCCATTCATAGTACACCATGAATCGCCCCAGTTGCTTCCCCCAACGTTCCAGCCAAACTGTTTTTGATATTGGTTGGCAGCAGTATAGAAAGTACCATAATAATGGTTATTGTCAGCATTTGTTAGGCTTTGGTTTGACCATGCTGACATTGATGCACCAGAACCGGTATAGCCAGTAAGGTTCGCATGAAATTTTACACGATTTAAATTCGTTACTGTAGCAGCATTAGAAGTCGAAATAGTCCCAACCATTAATGTTGAGAAAATCATTAGGAACACCAAAACTGTAGCTAATGATCGCTTAGAAATTCGTTTAAATTTCGTTTTCATAAATTATAACCTCCATTCTACGGGCGTTGCCCGCGATCAGGAATTGAAACAGATTTTATTTTTCAATTTCCTTATATCGAAGTTGCGGATGATATAGATTAGGCTTCAGCTCTCCCGCCTGACCTCGGGAGCAACCGAAAACGCGTCATTTCCGAGCGAAGCAGTTAATCCGCCTCGCCTGACGCGCTTTGGTTATGCCGCCGCGTAAAATACTCATACACAATAATTTCCCTTAAGGCAACACCACACAATTTATGGCGTACGCCTTGCTTGCTAATTATTCCGTAATATTGTCCAAAAATCAGCACCCATACGTCAGTATGCGAACTGATTATTTGCCCAATCTGACGAAAAATGTATCAGCGCAATCCACACACATAAATTATGCGGTATTGCCTTAAAACCCGTCTATTGTTTCCTGTTCGTCAACATCGGGAACAGTTACAACAACCTCGGGTATTTTTTCCTCAGCAACTTCGCTCGACTTTTTACCTGAATTTGAAGATTTCGAGCTTTTAGTATCCGATTTCTTCGAGCTGTTTTCGCTCGATTTCTTTGAGCTTTTAGAGGTGCTCTTAGATTTAGCGGATTTCGAGCTGTTCTTGGACTTAGTGTCCTTAGAAACGCTCGAATTATCGGACGAAGTTTTTGCGGAAGATTTATTGACAGACGAGCCGTGGGTTTTTATATACTCGTCAACATCTACTTTTTTACCGTTTTTATCTTTGACCGAAGTTATTTTGCCGTTTTTGTCCTTGGTAACGATATTGCTTTCGGAATCCTTTTCAACCGTACCGCCGTCGGGGGTGGTTTCTACGAGCTTTAACGTCTCGCTCGTGTTGGATTTTTTTTTATTAGAATTATTATTTCCGCAAGCGGTAAAAACAGCTACTGCCAAAAAAACAGAAACCACAATTGCAATTATTTTTTTCATATATTTAAATCCTTTTTTACAAAAATCAAAAAATGTATAAAGACTGTATAATTATTCAGTTTCAACTCTCAATTTTCGGGTAAATTTTGGTCGAAAATCGCATTTTTTACGATTCCCAAAAACCCCGAAACCCGCATAAACAGTGGCTTGAGCTATACTTAATAAGCATTAAGTATTACAAAATCGTAACATTTGTTCGTGATTTATGACAAAAATGACACTATTTTAAGGAGGATAAAATGGAGGGAAAATAAAAAAATCTCCCACAGCAAATCGCTGTAAGAGATTTTCGATTTATACATCTTATATTCAGTTTTTATTCATCGTCGGGGAAGAGGGAGTCGTGGATCTGGCAGTATTTTTCAGTCAGCTGATTAAATAGGTTTAAGGCTAAATCCATTTTTTGATTCGTTTTTTCGTCGGGATACAGTGAAATGAACGTCGAGGCTGTCAGCGCTAATGTGCTCGCGCTCTGGATAGCGGGAGCAGCTGTGCCGTAAGCGCTTCGCTTTGTGGTAGATTTTTCGCCGTCGGGAACTCCAAGCCTGCCGAATGTGCCTTGCGCGGAGGCGTGCACAGTCTGGTTGGCGGCGGTGTAGTTGTCTTTCCATACATCGAAATCCATATCGCATAATTTAAGAATATCGCCGAATGTAACGTGCCTTTTTGTTTCGGGGAAAACTTCGCTCGCCATAGCCCAGTCATATCTGTCCTGAGTGTCAGTCGCTTCTATGAATTTCTCCGCGACAGCTTCGCCGTATTTAAGTATGAACGCGCCTATTACGGAAAGCTCGTACATTGAACGCCATCGCGCGAACGCTCCGTCGGGAAAGCCGTTTTTTATCAGCGTTATTATCTCGAGGTATTGCTGTGAAGCGCGCGTGTGTATTTGGTATAACGCTGTGTATGTGTTTTGCTTTTCGAGCGCGTTTTCTTCGGATAGAGTTTCTCTATGCTTTCTATATTGTGAAATTGTCTGTTGAATAGCTATGTAGAAGCTTTCCGACATCATAAAAGCCGAGCTCCAGTTTTTGTCGAAATACGTTTTAAAGCTTTGTTCATCGGCTCGGATTTTCGCGATTTGAGCAAGCAGGGAAGATGCTTCGGCGTCGGTAAATCCCGCTTCTTTAAAGCTGTCGGAAATGCTTTCGTGTTCTTTTAAATCCATATTATCTCCTTGGTTTTTATGTTTAAGATATTATATCACATTCTATGTTAATTGTCTATAAATACGCCTGTATATAAGGTATGAGGCATATACCCGCAAAATGCTTAAATAAATTTATATTGACAAATTCTGTGGAAATGTTATAATATTTATATCTGTAATTCTATTGAAAGGGGCTTTGATTCTGAAAGAAAAGTATTTATCACCGACGATTTCTGTCGAAGTCCTTGAGCGCACAGATATTTTGTTATCATTATCATCAGAAAGCAGTCAGGGTGCTCCCGCTTTAAAAGAGAAAGAAAACGCTTACGGTGATTTCATGAGTTTTGCGCTGAATGAACTTGGTTCATGGTTTGATTAATAAGTTTGTTTTACGGAGGCTTAACGCCTCCGTTTTTGTTTTTATCTTTTAAAAAAAATAATTGTACCTTAATAAATTTTGTGTTATAATGTAAAAGTATTTTCAAGGAGGTAATTAATATGAGTAATTTTAAGGAAGGCACAAAGTGCGTACAGGGAGGCTATACTCCCAAAACTGGCGAGCCGAGAGTTCTCCCTATTATCCAGAGCACAACCTTTAAATATGATACAAGCGAGGCTATGGGAGAGCTTTTCGACTTACAGGCAAGCGGATATTTCTATACCCGTCTCGCTAATCCTACCTGCGATTGCGTAGCCAAAAAGCTTTGCGACCTCGAGGGTGGTTCAGCGGGAATGCTCCTTTCATCAGGTCAGGCGGCTAATTTCTTCTCCGTATTCAATATCGCGTCAGCGGGCGACCATATTGTTTCCAGCGCGGCGATTTACGGCGGAACATTTAACCTTTTCTCCGTTACTATGAGAAGAATGGGAATTGAGTTTACA
This sequence comes from Ruminococcaceae bacterium UBA2854, assembly GCA_002350765.1. Classification (GTDB taxonomy): domain Bacteria; phylum Bacillota; class Clostridia; order Oscillospirales; family Acutalibacteraceae; genus Ruminococcoides. The sequence goes on along the minus strand of DEFK01000020.1, from coordinate 37,361 downwards.
TTTGTTGAACCCGATTGCACCGAGGAGGAGTTAAGAGCGGCGTTTAAGCCTAATACAAAGGCTTTATTTGGCGAGACAATCGCTAACCCCGCGCTCGCTGTACTCGATATCGAAATGTACGCTAAAGTCGCGCACGATAACGGCGTTCCGCTTATTATAGATAATACATTCGCTACTCCCGTAAACTGTCGTCCGATAGAATGGGGAGCTGATATCGTAACTCATTCCACGACTAAATATCTCGACGGTCACGCTACTTCCGTAGGCGGCGCGATTGTTGACAGCGGTAATTTTAACTGGATGGATTACGCGGACAAATTCCCCGGTCTTACTACTCCCGACGAAAGCTACCACGGTATTGTTTACTGCGAGCAGTTCGGACTCGGCGGCGCGTATATCACAAAATGCGTAGCCCAGCTTATGAGAGATTTCGGAAGCTCGCCCTCAGCGTTTAACGCGTTCCTGCTTAATGTCGGTATAGAAACTCTCCACGTTCGTATGCCTAAGCATTGCGCTAACGCTCAGAAGGTCGCGGAGTTCTTACAAGCTCACGATAAGGTAGAGTGGGTTCAGTACTGCGGGTTAAAGGGCGATAAGTATTACGAGCTCGGTCAGAAATACCTCCCGAACGGCTCATGCGGAGTTCTTTCATTCGGAGTTAAGGGCGGACGTAAGGGCGCCGAGGAGTTTATGAAGAACTTAAAGCTCTGCGCTATTGTTACACACGTTGCCGACGCGAGAACGTCTATCTTACATCCCGCGAGCTCAACTCACCGCCAGATGACTGACGAGGAGTTAAGAGCGGGCGGAGTTGCTCCCGATATGATGCGTTTAAGCGTAGGTATCGAGGATGTAGAGGATATTATCGCTGATATCGAAAACGCGCTTAACGCTATTTAACAGTTTAAAATACAAAAATAAAAGAGGGTGGCTCAAAACTAAATGAGCCGCCCTCTGTCTATTGCTGTGATTTCAGTGGTAAGCGGGAAGATATTTATTATTTACACGGTGTGTCTAAATCGAGGAAAGCGAGATCGTGGGAAATAACCTGTTCTTCCTTTGGCGGGGGAGTCATATAGTCCTCGCCGAACGCCAGCGCGAGATATTCCTTATAGCCCGACATTGCCTTGAACTTTTCACCCTCGAACTCAATTTCAACGGTGTCTTTAAACACCTCCTTCGGATACTCGTTTTTCATAATTCTCGGGCCCGCGCAGAGCTCGCATATGTAGTCGCAATCCTCGAGCTTGTACTTGGTCATTTTCCGCTCGGCGAATTTCCATATTTTTTTACGTGTCTTAAAGCCTCGGAAAATTCCGAGCAAAGCCTTACTTCCGAGCGTCATTAATCCGCCGTGTTTTTCGGGGATAGTCTGCGCCCTGAAAAGCGAGTAGATTATGCACCAGAAAAATTGAAAATACTTTTTAAGCTTACCCGACGGTCTCGGGTCAACAGGGAAGATGTCGAAAGCGACGCCGTGGGGGATATCCAAGTCCTTCTGGTAGTTTTTGATAAGCGTAGCGCTCGTGTCCACAAGGGTGGCGAAGCTGTTGCGGGTAAAGGTATCGTCCGTTTCGTTCAACAGAACGAACCTGCCTTTATTGTCTTCGCTGTTTAGGTATTCCTTTATAAAACGCTCGTAGTCCTCTCTCGGCATAAACACATCCGCGTCGTCGTCCCACGGAATAAATTTCCCGTATCGAAGCGAGCCTATCAGGCAGCCGCCGCATACATAGTAGGTTATATCACGGCTGTCGCAAAAATCACGGAAATGTTTTAAAATGTCAAGCTCTTTAAGCTGGAGCGCTCTAAGCTGAGTTTCGCTCAGATTGATTATTTTCTTCTTGTTCATCTTTCTTAACTTTCCTTTTCCAGAAAGGTATGCTCAATATTCCTACAATTGTTCCGAATCCGTACGCTAAGTGCATAAGCGGGAAAAGCATCGGAAGCAGGAAATAATGAATGTGTATATCTCTCATTGTAAAACAGCTTACTGTGTTTACGAAGTCGAACATCGAGTATAGAAGGAGTAAAATCTCGAGTAAAAGAGGATATCCTAAGCACGCTATCGCGGAGCATACTATAAGCGCTCCTACGAACAGAAAAGGTACGAAGTGGTAGTACGAAAGGCATTTTGGCGACTCCGAAAGAGTAAGTCCTATCCATTTTCCGTTACCGTACTTCTGTTTAATCATACCCTTTAAATTGTTTCTTGTATGCTGGTACGAGATGATTTCGGGGTTAAAGCAAATCTTAAAGCCCGCTTTCTGCATTCTGTAGTGGATTTCGTTATCCTCGGTTCTCGCGAGTCTTTCGTTGAAAAATCCAATTTTATCGAAAACGTCGCGTTTATACGCGCCGTGGAAAAGCGAGTTAACGTAGGTCTTTCCCTGCTGACGGCGGTAGGGAGCGATAGAGCTTCCGAACATCGAGGTTTCAACAAGAAGCAGAGTTTCTTTCCATGGGGTAGGCTCGTCAATTATATTCGGTCTGAATCCTCCGCAGATATATTCTCCGCTGTTAAGAGTTTCGATATTCTTCTCTATAAAGTCGCTGGGGATAGAAGCGTGGGCGTCAATTCGCACTACGGCGTCGCCCTTATAGTTCTTCAGCACCACGTTCCAGCCGCAGGGCTGGGTTTTCTTCGGGTTAGAGAGAACCTGTACGTCATAGAAATCCTTTATATTATTCTTCTTAAAGGTTTCCATAATTTTTAAAGTGTTATCGGTGGACATACTGTCTACAAGGATAACCTCTATTTTTTTATGGTCGTAAGATTGAGCGCATATGTCTTTTAAAAGCGAGCCGATTGAGCATTTTTCATTATACGCTATTACGCCTATCGTAATTATCATTGTATTTTACCTTCCTTATATAGTCTTATAAGCCATTTCGAGGAATTTGCGTACGTTGTGGAAAAATACGGAAGCACGTAAATTAACGGGAAAACAAAAAAGCATAACGCAATCCAGAATACAAAACTTAAAAACTGTTTTCTTAGACTTTTTCCGTGAATCTTATAAATTGCTTTTGCGCAGCGGAAAACCTCGGAGGAATCTCCGTCGTTTTCAATAAACAGAAACTCGGCTAAAAACAGTTTTACACTTTCCATAACCGCGAATACCACGGCGAGAATAATAAAAATAGTTTTTAACACAGAAACAGTTTCGTTCGCTTCTACCGTAGGCATAAGCTGGATTGAGAATAGATATGTAGCTATGCTTAACAGATAGTAGGGAATAAGTCCTATTATCAGATAAAGGATTATTCTTACAGCTATTAATAAATTGAACTGTAATGTTGTTAGATATTTATTTCCTTTAAAGAAATAAAACATAGAAGCAAAGTCAGTTTTTTTGTTGTCGGCTATATCGTAACAAAGCTTGTAAAATCCGTTTTTAAAGGGTGATAAAAACACTCCTAAAAGTACCGAAAGGCACACTATTATCATTAAGGTGTTTTCACAATTCTTTTTAAGCAGTCCGTCTTCTGTCCAGATATTAAAAATATCTCCCGCGCAAACTACGAAAGTAACTAAAAGAAAGAATACTGTCGCTAAAAGGAAGAAGCCTGATATAGCGGGTATCCAATTTTCTTTTAAAGAATATCTGACTTGTGAGCGGATTGTTTTTTCTATACTCATATTATCACCGTTGTGTGTATAATTTGTAAATTGCCTGAGCGCAGATTCTGGCGTGTTTAAAGAAGTTTTCTTCGTCAATACTCTCGTCGCTGTTGTGCATTCTTACATCGTCATCGGGGAATGCGGGCCCGAACGCCACGCCTTTTCCCGCGAGTGTACGCGCGTAAGTGCCTCCGCCCGTAGAGTAGAGGTTAGGCTTTTCTCCCGTAATATCCTCATACGCCGAGGAAAGAAGCGTAATAGCTTCGCTGTTTTTCGGAAGATAGAGCGGTTCTAAATGAGAAATAATCTCCGTGTCTAAGGAGTATTTCTTCGCTGTATCGGTAATGATCCGCAAAATCTCCCTGCCGTTTTTTGTAACGGGATAGCGGATATCGAGCGTTAAGTACGCTTCGTTTTCATTTATCCTAACTTTAGAAAGGTTTAATGTAAGCTCTCCCGAGGGCTCGTCGCTCATTTTTACGCCGAGGGATTTACCATCGAGTTCTTTTCCTATTTTATCAGCGGCGAAGCATAGTAAATTGCCTGAAATAATATTATTATTCTTTAAAAGAACAATTAAATCAGTCGCGGCATTTTTACCCTTAAAGGGCTCGCACGAGTGAGCGGCTTTACCTTTGGCGCTGAGCCTCTTTAATTCCTTATCGGAATAATAACTAACCTCCGCGCTATCGGGAACGGCGTTGACCGCTGAGCCCGAAATAAACTCCTTTATATCGCCGACGTGGTTTTTATCTGATACTTTAATTTGTAGTATACCTTTTTCGGCGTAACATATTCCGTAATCGCTGTCGGGTGTAAAGCCGATCTCGGGAACAGGCTCGTGGGAAAAGTAGGTTTCCATATCGGTCATACCTATTTCCTCGCTTGTACCGAAAATACAGCGGACTGTGTTTTTGCCCTCTATGCCAAAATCCTTCAGCGCTTTAAGACAGTAGAGGTTGATAATAGACGCGCCCTTATCGTCGTCGATTCCTCTGCCGTATAAGCGTCCGTTTTTTCTCGTAAGAGTAAACGGCTCAACGCTCCAGTCGGTACCCGCGGGTACAACGTCGAGGTGGGTGAGAGCTCCGCAGAGCTTACCGCCCGAGCCGAGCTCGATATGTCCCGCTATATCCTCATATGTTTTAGTTTTTAGTCCAAAATCCTCGGCGCGCTTCATAACGAAGTCGAGAGCTTTTTTACAGCTTTCGGTATCCTCCGAGGAGACCGATTTGATCTCTAAAAGCTGTTTTAAATCGTTTAAAATCTCGTCTTTGTATTGTAAGATATTATCTCCGAAATTCATTTTCACGCCTCTTTTTACGCTTGGATTTTCTAAAAATAATTAAAGCGGAAATATACATAAGATATATTATACCACATACTGTAGTAATTATAATTCCTGTGCGGAAACCGCAAGCATTGTATTTAAATACAATATTGCTCTCTTTATTTCCCTCGATATACACCGACATAAAGCCAAAGTCGGAGCGTACAATCTCTGTTTCCTTGCCGTTAACATACGCGCTCCAGCCCTCATCATAGGGAACGCTGAAGAATAACAGATTAGCCTTGCCCTTATTGTTTATATGGGCGTTAAAGCCGTCCTTAGTATAGCTGAAGCTGTCGCAGGAATTGTTTCTAAGCTTCTCGCAGTCCTCGAAATACTCGCCTTTTCCGTAAAGAAAGTCGTCGGTTTTACTTTTGTAGAGCTTCTCGATTTCCTTACGTTTTCTATCCTCGAATATGGTTTTAACATCCTTGGTCGTATAGCCCGTAAGGTCTTTGTATTTTAAAATGTCTTTATTGCTGAGAACCATTGCTTTAAGATAAGCTTCACTTCTTAAATTCTCGTCAATATTCTGAAACTCGGTTTTTGTGATGAATTTATCGAACATAAAGCCCATCGGCACGTAGTGATCGTTTTTATAAATCTTATAGCCCTTTACGCTCTTGCAGTAGCTCCAACCTGGCATTGCGGGTTTGTCATCCTCCGTGAAATCCGAACGGTTATCGCAGAAAAGATATTTGCAGCTTAACAGTCCTCTGAGCCCGTAAAACTCCGTATCGGGTTCTGACGCGACATCTCTTGTGATATTCATACTGCGGTAGAATTTCATTATCGAGGGCGCAACCACGCTGTGGAACGCCTGAATGGAAGGGATATTAAGATACATAGCGGAGTTATCGACGCTTTCGTAAAAATCGCTCCTCGCGGTTTTAATATCGGGAAGCTTTACGCTGTCGGAGGCGCCGATTAAATTCTTTCTGATAAACGGTACGTCGTCGCCGTCCATATGCGCGCCTGTCTGTACAACGTATGTGGACGAAACTAAGCTTATTATACAGATTCCCGCCACAATAGCCGTCGGGAATCTTTTGTTTCTGAATTTAAACACAATAAACGCGAACAGCATTAGCGAGAATATAGCGATAGCTACATAAATCCAATATCTCGGGAAATTGCTCTCGAGCCCGATTTTTGTGTAGTCAAATTCTCCGCTGTCCTTGTAAACATTCTCGGGGATAATACCGATAAACAGCGCTATAGCGGCGGTTATCGAGCCTGACCAGCACAGCGCTCTCGTCCAGTTGATCCCGCTGTCCTCGAAGGATTTTATCGTAGCGAGCGCTAGAATCAGCACAAACGCGTAATACCATCTCGCGTAGAATATGCTCGAGTTGAGCAGCTGGAACATCGAGTTCAATACGGGGATCAACGCGCAGATTGTTAGTATCAAAATCAGCTTTTTAATCCAGTCGCGTTTTTTAAGCTGTAAATAGCCTATAACTCCCGTCATTCCGACCAGCGGAAGCCATCCGCTTACGGAAGCCCAGTCAGCGTTAACATCAGGCGCGAAATTGGGCTCCGCCGCCATTTCGGGAGGGAAGAAGAAGCTTAAAATAATATACCAGTAACGCTGAGGCTTTTCGTAAACCAAGGAGTTGTAGCCCTCGGGTAAAGTCGAAAGCCTCGGGTTGCCGCTGATAAAAAGAATTGTCGGCAGTAATATAAACGCCGTCGCCGAAAAACCGAGTATAACCTCGAATATAAATAAAAGCAGTTTTGAAAGCGTTAGCTTGTAGGTATTTGTAAACACTAAAAGCAGCCAGTAAATTATAATAAATACCGCCATACCCGCGAAGAAGTAATAGTTGATTGTACAGGCTGAGAATACAGCCAAAGCGACTACGCCCTTGCGGTTATTGAGCATAAACTCGTCAACGCAGTAAAGCAGCAGGGGGAATATTATCATCGGCTCGTGGAAGTGGAAGAAGAAAATATTGTACACGGAAAATCCCGAGAACGCGTATAATAGCCCGCCCGCTACCGCGAAGGTTTTATTGTCAACGTATCTTTTCAGATATAAGTACGAGGTAAAGGAGCAAAGCCCGAATTTTAGAATAAAAATCGGCCCGATTAAAAACGGAACTGCTCCGCTCGGGAAAAGAAGCGTTAGAAGAAAAAACGGGCTTCCTAGCAGGTAGAACGAATACGAGCTTAATACGGGACTTCCCAGATCGGTGGTACTGCTCCAGTTAGCGTTACCCGAAACAACAGCGTCGTGTATCATCTGATAAAACGGTATTTCCTGTACATTAAAATCGCCGTAATACATAAAAACTCCGTTATTCTCTATAATAACGGGGATGAAAAGTAATGACGAAATTAAAAGCCCGAGTAAAAAGGCTTTAAGTCCGTATTTTTTATATGATATTGTTTTTAATCGCCTTAATCCTGTTGCATTTTCCATATAAATCCCAATATTGCAAAATATCCTAAAAAATAGTATAATATGACCGAACTGATTATACCACAAAATGGTAAAAAATAAAATACTAAGTTTTAAATAAGGGTGATAAATTTGGAGAATTCACATTTTTTCGCGATGCTAGCGAGAATGAAGTATATCGACAGATGGGGCTTGATGAACAATACCAAGACCGAAAATATAAGCGAACACAGCTTACAGACCGCTATGTTCGCCCATTTACTCGCGCTTATCCACAATAAAAACAGCGAGGATAAAATTAACGCCGAACGCGCGGCGGTTTTAGGTATGTATCACGACGCTACGGAAATAATAACAGGGGATATGCCTACTCCCGTAAAATACTATAATCCCGAGATTATAAGCTCCTATAAGGAGGTTGAGCGTATCGCGGGAGAAAAGCTCGTTTCTATGCTTCCCGCTGAATTGCAGGACGAATACGGCGATATAATTCTCTTAAAGAATAAAGAGGACGAGGAATTATATAAATACGTAAAAGCCGCCGATAAGCTCTCGGCGCTTGTAAAGTGTATTGAAGAGATAAGAATGGGGAATGATGAGTTTAAAAAAGCCGAGGCTTCTACCGAAAAAGCGCTGAAAAATATGAATATGCCCGAGGTAGATGAGTTTTTAGAGCGGTTTCTTCCGTCATTCTCACTAACTCTTGACGAAATTAGCGGATAAATTGTAAAAAATACAGAGAAAAAATGACAATAGAGTTATATTCTGTAAAAGAATAATAACCAGGCTGTTTCTGTGCTATAATATCACAAAATGTGGAATTGTGTCGAAATGAGTAAATGAAAATGTATATGAAAAAATACTTATTTGGAAAAGGAGCTATGTTATGGCAGGAACCAGAGGTAAACACAGTGCCGAGTATGTTGATATAAGTTCCAATACTCAGGTTACTAAGATATACAAGAAAAAGGGACGAGTTAAAAGAGTATTAGCGTTAATTCTGGCTATACTCTGTATGGTATCGGGCGGCGGCTTGATATATTATTACAACGCCCTCGACTCTATGAACTTTATTCCCGAAGAGACCCAGGCTACTAAGCCTAAGTCAACTGAGCCTACAGGCGCCAGCGGGGTTGACGAGTTTAAAACTCCTGTTACGGATTCGAGCCTGCTTACCAACTCTAAGGTATTAAACGTAATGCTTTTCGGTGAGGATAACGGTAAGGGCAGTACAGGCCGTTCCGACTCGATGATTATGGCGTCGATTGATAATAAATCGAAGAAGATTAAGCTTACTTCCTTCCAGCGTGATACTTATGTAGTTATCCCCGGACACGGTAACGGAAAGCTTAACTCCTCGTATTCGCTCGGCGGAGCGTCGCTCGCTATCCGTACAATCGAGGCTAACTTCGGTGTTAAGGTTGACCGATACGCTGTTGTAGATTTTAACAGCTTTAAGAAAATAATAGACACGCTCGGCGGTGTAACAATGAACATCGACCAGGATGAAGCGGTTTATATTAACTGGCAGCTTAGAAAGAATAACCAGACAGGCTCGTGTCCGCTCGTACCCGAAAAGACGGGTAAGGTTAAGCTTAACGGACAGCAGGCTCTATGGTACGCTCGTGACAGAGGCGCCGACGGCGTTCAGGCGGGTGACGACTGGGATAGAACAAGCCGTCAGAGAAAGCTTCTCGAAACAGTATTTAATAGTATGAAGGGCGCTTCTATTACCCAGATTATTCAGATTGTTTCCGAGGTTGGACCGCTCGTTACTACTAACCTGAAGAAAAACGAGATTACAGGACTTGTATCTCATTCGCTTACTTATATGAAGTACGGCGTTAAGCAGTATACAGTTCCTCAGGACGGACTCTGGGTTTATTACACAGATCCCGAGGCCGGCTCTTGTATCCAGATTACGGATATGGAGAAATGCCGTAAGAAATTCGCGAAATTCGTATTCGGCAGTTTAATTAAAACAATGTAAAGTAAAGGGGTTGTCGTAATGACAACCCCTGTTTTAAGTAATATATAAGCCGCCGCTTTCGCGACGGCTGTATTTATTGAATTTTTTCAAATCTTCTTAGCTGTTTTCCATCACGTTCGATAACCGCTTCGAAATCGCTCTTTTTACGTACCCAAAGCTCGTTGTCGCCGTAGAGCGCCCTGTATACCACGAGCTCCTCTAATGTTTCGCTGTCCTTGGCTACGCCGATAACCTCGTACTCGTTACCCTTGAAATGGCGGTATTTTCCGAGCTCAACGGGGATAGGCTCGAGGTTTTCCGTATCCTCGATTTCGTTGATATTATTCTCTACGGGAATTATATCTTCCTCGCCGTTCTCGAAGCTAAGCTCAAAGCTTCCGTCGTTAAGCACGAGAATACGTGATGAGCAGGGCTCTAAATGTACGTAAACATAGCCGTCGGTATCGAACCTTTCGCCTGTTAACGCGTCGGTTAGAACTCCGCTTGTTCCCGTGTTGATGTCGATATTATAATCGGACGCGCTGAGGTTTAGCGCGACAAATACCTTCTGTCCCTCAAACTCGCGGAGATAAACGAGCTGTTCGTTTTTAATATTAATATTTCTGTAGTTGCCGTATTTAAGAGCGGGGAGAGCTTTTCTGACCGCGCCGAGCTTACAGATGTGGTTATACAGCTTGTAGTTCGGGTTAGGGATATTGTTTATGTCAAGACAGGGACGAAGCTCGTAGTCGCTGAATTTAGTACGCATTCCCTCGAGTGCCCATTCGCTTCCGTAGTAAACGCAGGGTACGCCGGGCATAGTATAGAGGATGGTGTAGACGTTGTTTAAGTGCGCTTTTTCCTTTAGCATACTCGCGACGCGGTTTACGTCGTGGTTATCGACAAAGTTAAAGGTGTAGATATTTCCGTAAATACCTCCGTCGCCGAATTGGCGGTTTAAGGAGTGGGCAATCTCGAAGTAGTTGTGGTCGTTATGGGAGCTGTATATTCCCTTATAGCATTCGTAGTTGGTTACGGAGTGGAGAGCGTTCTCGTTAGCCCAGCGGTTGTAATCTCCGCCGATAATCTCGCCGTAGAGCCAGAAATCGTGCTTCATAGCAAGACAGGTGTTCCTTAGCTTTTTAAAGAACTCGAGGTTTATACAGTCCGCGGCGTCGAGCCTTAGTCCGTCAATTCCGAATTCCTCAATCCAGAATTTAGCCGCGCCGATAAGGTGATCCTCAACCTGAGTGTTATCGAGGTTCAGCTTAACAAGGTCGATATGGCCTGCCCAGCCCTCGTAGCAGAAGCCGTCGTTATAATGGTTGTTTCCGCCGAAGTTGAGATTAGTAAACCAAGAGCAATACTTAGAACCCTCGCGGTTTTGCTGAACGTCCTTAAATGCGAAGAAATCACGTCCGACGTGGTTGAATACGCCGTCGAGGATAACACGTATACCGTTTTTATGCAGGGTATTGCATATTTCCTTAAAAGAATCATTATCGCCGAGACGGCTGTCGATTTTGTAGTAATCTATAGTATCGTAACCGTGTCTTGTGCTCTCGAAAACGGGGTTGAATACTATAGTGTTTACTCCGAGCTTTTTAAAGTTATCTATCCAGTCGTAGATTTTGTCGAGCCTGTACTCGAGCTTAAAATCGTTCTCGCGGGGAGCTCCCGCGAATCCTAAGGGATAGATGTTATACATTACCGCTTCATTAATCCAATTCATATATAACCTTCCTTTTAGTAAATATTGATACTTTAATATTTTATCATAATATAAAATATTGTGCAATATGAAAATTTGTGTTATAATAAAAAACGGATAAAAAATAATACTTTAGGAGAAAAATATGTTAAAGGTTCAGAATAAAAGTACAAAACGTATAAGAGTAATACAGATTATAGTTTTTTTAATTCAGATTTTTCTGACAAGCCAGCCGTTTGTATGGGGAGGAGCGATCTTCCCGCAGTTTAAAAAGAATACCTTTACCGTGCTCGATATGATTTCCTATATCGGTACGCAAAGCTCGGATGTTAAGGTGACAAGCACGCTTACTACAATCGGGCTGTGTTATATCCTGTTTCTGGTAATTCCCGTTGTAGCGGTTGCTTTCCAGATTTTTGACAGGGAATATAACCTGAAAAATATTGTGGGTATTATCTGCTCGTTCGCGGGAGTGCTCGCGATAATATATCTTGTAGGACCGCAGTATTTATGCTTCGCTTCTATGGTATCCCTGCTGTTATATCTCTTCTCGGCGTTTATGTCGGTTATGGGAATATTCGCGAGGTTCTTAAAGACGGATGAAAATAAATAATTAAATACAAAAGGGAGCTGACTCATCACGGTCTGAGTCAGCTCCGATTTTTTGTTTATATTTAAGGAGATGTTAAATTCTTATTAAAGGGTGGTAAAGATCATATGGAAAAGCTTATCTTTAAGGTTGATTCTGAACTCGTCTGTTTCAAGCGTTCCGTTGAGCTTACCGACAACGAATGTGACTTTATCGCATTTGCACCCGAGATAGCCGTTTTCGGTTTTAATCGGGCTGAATGTGATATTTAAGCTTTCGTCAGCTGTTGAGAAATCCCAGTTTCCCGTAACGGATTTATCGTCGCCGACTACCTTTGTGCGTCCGATTTTTATAAGCTTGCCGTCTACGAAGTAGCAATTCTCGCTTCCGCTTCGGTTACTGCCGACCTTTGAGGCGAGGTTTATAGTCAGCTTATGTCCGCCGATATCGGTGCTTCCGCTTAAAGACTGGAATTTTCTGTGGCGTGAGAGAAGATACCTGCACTTAGCGAAATAAACGAGGCTGTTTTCCTCGGTTACGTCGTAGTCTACGCCGCCGAAACGTACTACGCCCGACGCGATATAATCCTCGACAAATCTTTTATAGTAAAAGCAGGTCTTGTTTTTATCGAACGGAGAAACCATATTCATACTGTCTCTTCCGCCGTTTTTAAGAAAGAGCTTTACGAAAAGATTTTTTATATTGGCGAAGTCGATAAAATCGCATTTAAGATATTTTCCGTCAATCGTGTTGGTGACGGTAAGCGCGATTCTCTTATCCTTATAGTTGAATTCTCCGACAGAATCCTGATTAGGGATTGTAACGGGGTCTAAAAGCATACGCTTGGATATGCTGTCTTTTAAAATCTCTCCCGTTTTATAGTCGGCGAGAATTATCTTTATGCTTAAATCAATTCCCGTGATCTCGTAAGAAAGATAAAACGCCATTTCCGAATTGGAGATAAAATAGCTGTCGTATTCGGTTATTTTGTTAGACGCGGGATGATTTTCTTTATTATATTCAAATAACGGTGACTTTGACCAACCTCCGAAAGTCAGCTCGCCGTCTTCGTTAAAAACATTCTTTTTGTTTTCCACAAGCTGTTGCATTATATAGCCTCTTTTGTTTTTATACTATAATTCTCTTATTCCATTGTCATTATACATAAAATTATAATGCTTTTCAAGAATTTTAACAAAACTGTAAATCAGTTATAAAAGCTTTAACCTTTGCATACGTTTTGGTATGAGAATTGTTAGAATTTTTGCGGTTTTTACGCTTGTTTTTATTATGACCTCGTGCGCTCGGGTTATAGAGAATACACCTGACGAAATACGGCTAAATAAATGGACTGCCGCTTTAAACGGCGGGGGAAAGGTTACGCTTGATTTCAGCGGGGATAGTGCCGATCTTATTATTCGAAATAAGAATAATAAGAGAGATTTAAAGATATCGGGTACGGCTTTTATGGATGAAAAAAGGCTTATTGTTTTTGATAAAAGCGATAGCGGTAATTACGTTTTTACGTACAGCCTGAAAGACGATATTCTGACCTTGGAATATGACGGCGGAAAAATAAAGCTTAAAAGGGTAAAAAATACAGCATCGTAAATTGACATAATACGATAAAAGTATTACAATTGTATCGGTGATTGTATGAAAAAAAATAATGAAACGAATAATACCGAAACGGTTGTAAAAAAGAAGTACGGGGTTTCTAATACGCTTGTAAACTATTACCTGGCGTTAATGTTTACGGTTTTCCCCTTATTCTTTACCGAAAAGTTTACTAATATCCGCCACGATAAGCTCCACGTTTATTTACTGCTTTCGTGCGTACTGATCCTTTCGGTAGGCGTTACGGCGGTTGTCGGTTATTTCGAGAAAAAACGCGTAGATGATTTAGGCTCGATTAAATCGTATTTTGAGTTAAGCGTTACCGACTGCGCTTTCGGAGCGCTGATTATCGTTTACGTTATTTCGACGTTGTTGTCGAAGGTTCCGATGGAAGCCTTTACGGGCGATTCGGGAAGAAATAACGGACTGATGATATTTATATTCTATTTCTTCGTTTATATTATAATTTCGAGACTTTACCAACGCAAGGAATTTGTATTTATCTGCTTAGCGGCGGGAAGCTTAGCGGTATATCTGCTCGATATACTTAATTTCTTCTATATAGATATTTTCGAGATTTTTATAAGCAAAAGAGCGGGAATGTTTTACGGCTATGATGAGAGCGTAGTAAAGGACTTTACCTCTACTATCGGCAATAAAAATATAATGTCGGCTTTCTGCTGTCTTACTATTCCGATTCTCATTATGCTATATATGACCAGCAAAAAGAAGTATTTAAAATATCTTTATCTTGCTTCGGGCGGAGTAGGCTTTGCCGCTATGCTTTGCGCTGACAGTGAGAGCGGATTTCTGGGATTAGTTCCGCTTCTTATGCTGATGTTCCTGTTCTACAGCCGTAATATCACAATGCTGAGAAAGTTCTTTATTTCGCTTTCGGCTATGCTGATAGCGGCGAAGCTGTTGATGGTGTACTCTATTGCGATGGAGGGTATCGAAAAAGGCTTCGGTACTATGCAGACCGTGTTTATTTACGATAATAAGAGTTTTATCGCGATAGCCTTAACCGTCGGTATCGCGGTCGGACTGTGGTTTTTGGAGAAGAAAAAGCCTGACTTTACCGTTCCGAAAACCGTGCCCTACGTGATTCTGGGTGTTTACGCTATAGCGATAGCGTTCCTCGCGGGATTGTTCGTAAGATACAGCTTTATCGACACCCATTCCAAGCTGAAGGGCGTAATGACATTCTTCCGTTTTGACGAGAAATGGGGTACGCACCGAGGCTATATGTGGATTAAGGGCGCCGAGATATTTAAGAATTTCAATTTCATTGAAATGCTGTTCGGTTCGGGTCCCGATACCTTCTATACGGTATTCAGCCCGTACTTCGGCGAGCTTTCTGAAAAGTTTAATAACACGTCTACAAACTGCGCCCATAACGAGTTTTTGAACTACCTCGTTACTACGGGTATCTTAGGACTTGGCGCGTATCTTACGCTTTTCGGCTCCGCGATTGTAAGAGCGGTCAAAACTGCCAAAAAGAATTCGATGGCGGTCGTATTTATCGCTCCCGTTGTATGTTATCTTTTCCAGAGTGTGGTTAATATCGCTAACCCCGAGGTTACGCCGCTTCTGTTTATCTACCTCGCGTTATCCGAGGCGGTTGTCAGAAGTGAAAAGCAGGCAGAATAATTTAATAATATTTTTACGGGCTGACCTCTGGTCGGCTCGTTTTTTCTATGCGAGTATGATTCGGAAAACAGAGCATACGCAGCTTGACAACAAATTTAAAAATGTACATATGATTTTTATTGCCTTATTAGTCAAGTTGTGGTATAATTCTATAGATAATGCGTTACTAGGCTTTTGTGAGAGGAGTTGTCGATTTTGGTTGTTCTCGGAATTGATCCGGGCTACGCGATTGTAGGCTGGGGACTTGTTGAATTTAAGAATAACAGATTCAGTCCCTTACGCTACGGAGCGGTTACAACCGACGCCGATGTTGACTTTAACTTACGGCTGAAAATGATATACGATGACCTAGCGTGTATTATAGATAAATTTAAGCCTGACGCTATGGCGATAGAGAAGCTGTATTTTACCACCAACCAGAAAACCGCGATTATGGTAGCCGAGGCTAGAGGCGTTATACTTTTGTCGGCTAAGCAGAATAACCTGCCGATTTTCGAGTATACACCGCTCCAGGTTAAAACCGCGGTTACGGGATACGGTAAGGCTAAAAAACCGCAGGTTATGGAAATGACGAGAAGGCTTCTTAAATTAAACGCCGTTCCTAAGCCCGACGATACCGCCGACGCGCTCGCGATAGCGCTGACTCATATCCAGGCGGCTGGCAGCGAGCTAAGACAGAAGATGTACAGAGAGGGGAATATATAGTGTATTACAGCGTTCGAGGCGAGGTTATACACCTTGAAAACGGAATTGCCGTAATCGAATGCGGCGGTGTCGGCTATAAATGCCAGACGACTATGAATACCCAAAAGAACTTGAAGCTCGGCGCTGAAGCTAAGCTTTATACTTACCTTAATGTGCGTGAGGACGCTATGGAGCTTTTCGGCTTTTATACGCAGGAGGAGCTTGCGGCGTATAAGACGCTTATCGGCGTCAGCGGCGTAGGACCTAAGGTGGGCTTGGCGATTCTTTCGGCGCTTACACCGAGCCAGATTTCGCTGGCGATCGCGTCGGGTGACGTAAAGACGATAACGCTTGCCCCCGGAGTCGGAAAAAAGCTCGCGCAGAGAATTATACTTGAGCTAAAGGATAAATTTAATATCGGCGGCGCTGATGAAAACGCCGCGGTTTCCTCGAATTCGGTTAATGTTACCTCGGGTAATGTGCCTAAGGCGATAGAGGCGCTGACGGTGCTCGGATATAGCTCGTCGGATGTCGCGCCGTTTATTTCGACGCTGGATCCGTCGCTCCCTGTTGAGAGGCTTATAGGCGAAACGCTGAAGCTGATGGGGAGGAAGTAAAAGAGTTCTCAGTAATCAGTAGTCAGTTCTCAGTTGTTGTCGGGTAGAAAGAGCGGAATTAGTATAAAACATACTGTCCCGAATGTATCAATATTGATATATTAATTATTGCTTTAGTAATAAGAAGTACTGAGAACCGAGAACTGAGAACTAAGAACTGCATAGATGATCCTATCCCAAGTCTCCAAACTTGACAGCTTGCTGTCATCCTGAGCAGGCACGAAGTGCTGTGCCGAAGGATCTTAAACCTTAAAGATTCTTCGACTTCGCTACGCTCCGCTCAGAATGACAGGCGATTATTCGATACGGGGGATATGAATACTAAGAAAGGAACATCCACAAAAAGCCACTAACTGATAAATACTTAAAATCCGCCGTTTATGATTTTTTGAATTATATTAAGCATTTCAATAGGCGGCTTTGGTTGTCGGGGCTCCCGGCTGACGTGGATAATTAAAAATGATTGAGTTTTCTGATGAAATGGATTTTGAAAACAGAATAGTAGATACGACTGAAATTCCCGAGGACGCGGGCGATAACGAAAATCCGCTAAGACCTAAAACTCTTGACGATTATATCGGACAGGAGAACGTTAAGGAGAATTTGCGAATTTTTATTGACGCCGCTAAGCAGAGGGGAGAGAGCCTCGACCACGTGTTGCTTTACGGCCCTCCAGGACTCGGTAAAACCACGCTTTCGGCGATTATCGCGAACGAGCTTGGCGTATCGGTCAGGATAACCTCGGGTCCCGCGATTGAGAAGCCGGGCGACTTAGCCTCGCTTTTAACTAATCTGAATCAGGGCGACGTGCTTTTTATAGACGAAATCCACCGTCTCAGCAGAGCGGTTGAGGAGATTTTGTATCCGTCGATGGAGGACTTCGCGATTGATATAATTACGGGTAAAGGTCAGATGGCGACTTCCTACCACCTCCCGCTTCCTAAGTTCACCTTGGTAGGCGCTACCACGAGAGCGGGTCAGCTTACCGCTCCTTTAAGAGACAGGTTCGGAGTTGTGCTTAGGCTCGAGCTTTATACCACCGAGGAACTCGCGAAGATTGTTGAGCGAAGCGCCGCTATATTGTCGATTAAGATTGAGCACGAGGGCGCTGTTGAGATTGCTTCCCGTTCGAGAGGAACGCCTCGTATTGCGAACAGATTTTTAAAGCGCGTCCGCGATTTCGCGCAGGTTATGTCCGACGGCGTAATTACGCTCGAGACCGCTAAAATCGCGCTCGAGAGATTGGGCGTTGACGAGCTCGGCCTTGATAATAACGACAGAAGAATGCTTGAAGCTATCGTGAAGTTTTATAATGGCGGCCCTGTTGGTCTTGAAACCCTGGCGGCGGCTATCGGCGAGGAAGCGATTACGATAGAGGACGTTTACGAGCCGTATTTAATGCAGATAGGATTTTTAAGCAGAACTCCGAGAGGAAGATGTATCACCGCTAAGGCGTGCGAGCATCTTAATATGAAGTTCCCCGGCGGTACGGCTCAGCCGACGCTGTTTAACGATTGATAGAGAAAGAATTGAGAAATGAGAGTATCAGATAATTGGAAGGATTATGAGCTTATCGACTGCTCCGACGGCGAACGCCTGGAGCGTTGGGGTAATATAATTCTGATTCGTCCCGATCCCCAGATAATATGGAGCACGGGCAAAAAACATCCTTTGTGGAAAAACGCTCACGCAAGATACCACCGCTCGAATAAAGGCGGCGGAAGCTGGGAAATGTATAAGAAAGTACCCGACAGCTGGAGCGTTAAGTACAGAAATCTAAAATTCAACGTAAAGCCTATGGGCTTTAAGCATACGGGAGTTTTCCCCGAGCAGGCGGTAAACTGGGATTACGTTTACGACAGGATAAAGAAAGAAAACCGTCCGCTTAATATCCTTAACCTTTTCGGCTATACGGGCTGCGCTACGCTTATGTGTATGGACGCGGGCGCTAAGGTGTGCCACGTTGACGCGAGCAAGGGTATGGTTAACTGGGCTAAGGAAAACGCCCACGCGTCAAAAATCGCCGACAGACCTGTAAGGTGGCTTGTAGACGACTGCGTTAAGTTCGTACAGCGTGAGATAAGACGCGGTAATAAGTACGACGGAATTATTATGGATCCGCCCTCGTACGGCAGAGGTCCAGGGGGAGAAGTCTGGAAGATAGAAGAAAAACTTTATTCTTTTATAGAATTATGTATTCAGGTTCTTTCGGACGATCCGTCATTTTTGATATTAAATTCATATACCACGGGGCTATCTCCCGCGGTAATGGAGTATTTGTTAAATATTCAGTTAAAAAGCCGTTTCGGCGGAAAGGTTAGCTCCGACGAAATCGGACTGAAAGTAACCGAGACAGGGATGTGTCTTCCCTGCGGTTCAACGGTAATTTGGGAGAGGTAAATGAGCTTTATTTCAGCTTCAGGTGTTAAATATTCCTACGAGGACAGCAAGAAAAATGTCCTTAACGGAATCGCGTTAAAAGTGAATAAAGGCGAGTTTGTAGCTCTTTTAGGGCATAACGGCTGCGGTAAATCCACTATGGCTAAAACCTTAAACGCGCTTATTACTCCCGACGAGGGCGTAATATACGTGGACGGAATGGATACCTCCGATGACGAAGTAACATACGAAATCCGCCGTAATGTGGGTTTGGTTCTGCAAAATCCCGATAACCAGCTTGTAGCGAGTATTATCGAGGAGGACGTAGCGTTCGGTCCCGAGAACCTCGGCGTAGAGCCCGAGGAGATAAGAAAAAGAGTTGACACCGCGCTTAAAACCGTAGGTATGTACGAGTATAGAACCCACGCTCCGTATAAGCTCTCGGGCGGTCAGAAGCAGAGAGTAGCCATAGCGGGAATTCTTGCTATGGAGCCGAGCTGTATTGTTTTCGACGAGCCGACGGCTATGCTCGATCCAAACGGCAGAGAAGAAGTTATGAAAACGATTAAACTCCTTAAAGAGAAGGGGATTACAATCGTTTTAATCACACATTATATGGACGAAGCGGTGCTCGCCGACCGTGTTATTGTTATGGAAAAGGGCGAAATTCTTTTACAGGGAGAGCCCGAGAAGGTGTTCTCTCAGGTTCAGCTTTTAAAGCAGCACTCGCTCGACGTGCCGCAATCTACCGAGCTTTCGTATAAGCTCATCGGCGCGGGGCTGAGGTTTTCTAAAATGCCTCTTAACACCCGTGAATGCGTTGACCTTTTAAAGGAGGCGCTGAAATGAGTATTATAGAAGTAAAAGATTTATCCTTTACCTACGGTATCGGAACTCCGTTCGAGAAAAAGGCGGTAGACTCGCTTAATCTCAGCATAAACGAGGGAGAGGTAATCGGGCTTATCGGACATACGGGCTCGGGCAAGAGTACGTTTGTACAGATGCTAAACGGCCTTATCCGTCCAACAGGTGGTACGGTTTTACTCGACGGTAAGGATATATGGGAAAAGCCGAAGCAGATCAGAAAAATCCGCTTTAAGGTCGGAATGGTATTCCAATATCCCGAGTACCAGCTTTTTGACGAAACAGTATACAAGGATATTTCGTTCGGCCCTAAGAATAAAGGGTTAAGCGAAAGTGAAATAGACGAAACTGTTCGGAAGGCGGCGAAATTTGTCGGACTTTCGGACGAGCTTCTTGAACAGTCGCCGTTCGATTTATCGGGCGGAGAAAAACGCCGAGCCGCTATAGCGGGAGTTATCGCTATGGATCCCGACGTATTGGTTCTCGACGAGCCTACCGCGGGGCTTGACCCCAAGGGACGCAAGCTGCTTCTCTCGCAGATAGCGCAGTATCATCGTGAAAGAAAGAATACGATAATTATTGTATCCCATAGTATGGAGGATATAGCACAGACAACCGACAGAATTATCGTTATGAATCACGGTAAGCTCGAGATGTTCGATACTCCTAAGAAGGTCTTTTCCCAGGTTGAAAAGCTCGAGAGTATGGGGCTGAGGGTTCCCGAGATTACGAGAATTATGCTCGAGTTAAAGAAAGAGGGCTACGATGTTCCGAGCGGTATCCTTACCGTGGAACAGGCTTTTGTCGAAATCGTAAGCCTGTTGAAAAAGGAGGGTAAGATATGATAAGAGATGTTACCCTCGGACAATATATCCCAGGCAACGGCGTTGTCCACAGAGCCGATCCCAGATTAAAAGTAATACTCTTGATCGCGTTTATAACGCTTATATTCTGCGCGTTCAACTTCGTATCGCTGGCGATTACGGCGGTTGGAATAGCGGTTACGCTGCTGCTTTCCGACGTAAGCTTAAAGCTGTATTTTAAAAGCCTTAAGGTAATTCTTTTTATCGTATTATTTACCTCGGTTTTAAATCTGTTCTACGGAACGGGTACTCCGATTTGTGAGTTCTGGGTATTTAAGATTACGTTGTCTGGTATATACAGGGCGGTATTCGTATCGGTGAGAATCGTGTTGCTTATTCTTGTAAGCTCCTGTCTTACCTTTACAACCTTGCCAACCGATTTAACCGACGCTATCGAGCGGCTTATGAAGCCTCTTAAGGTGTTCCATATCAAGGTTCACGAAATCGCGATGATGATGACGATCGCTTTAAGATTTGTACCGACGCTTTTAGAGGAAACCGATAAGATTATGGCGGCTCAGAAAGCCCGAGGCGCCGATATGGAAAGCGGCGGAATTATCAAGAAGGTTAAAGCCTTAACTCCCGTGCTTATTCCGCTGTTCGTATCCGCGTTTCGGAGAGCGTTTGAACTGGCTATGGCTATGGAGTGCAGATGTTACCAGGGCGGTGACGGCAGAACCAGAATGAAGTCGCTCCACTTAAAGAAGCTTGACACTTTATGTATTGTTTTTATGTTATTACTTGTCGCGGGAGTTGTTATAGGAGATATATTTGTTCCTCCCGTAATTTAAAATGGCGGTCATAGGTATGAGAAATATTCTTATTACAATTGCATATGACGGAAAGCGTTTCCACGGCTGGCAGATTCAGAAGAACGGAATAACCGTCCAGGAGGTTTTTCAGGACGCTCTCAAGAATGTTGTCGGAGAGTATAAAGACCTTAAAGGCTGCAGCCGTACCGACAGCAGGGTTCACGCGAATATGTACTGTATAAGCGTTAAGATTTCTCATCCGATTCCCGTAGAAAGATTAAAGCCCGCGCTTAATAAATGGCTTCCCGAGGAGGTCGTTTGTACCGAATGCAGGGAAGTTGATATTAATTTCCACGCGAGATACGACTGTAAATCGAAACAGTATATCTACAAAATATGGAACAGCGATACTAGGAATCCGTTTCTGAACGGATACGCGCTGTTTTATCGGTATAAGCTGGACGAAAAACTACTTAACGAAAGCGCTCAGGCGTTTGTCGGAAAGCACGATTTTACCTCGTTTTGTACCCTCGATAAGCGTGAAAAGGGCGATTTTGTAAGAGATGTAAAGCAGTTTAAGGTCGAGCGTGAGGGGAATATGGTCACGATGACCGTTGAGGCTGACGGATTCCTTTACAATATGGTGAGGATAATGGTCGGCACACTGCTTGAAATAGCGAGCGGGAAAATACCCGCGGACGGTATATCTGAAATTATCGAAAAGAAAGACCGCGAATACGCGGGAGCAACCGCTCCCGCATGCGGTTTATATCTCAATAAGGTAAATTATTAACGGAGAAGTTATGAAAAAATTATTTGGCGGACGATACAGCGTCCGTAATGTTGAGAAAAGAAAAAAGAATCAAAGAAGCGTAATGAGCTACGAGGACGTTCCGCTCGATGAATATAACGACAAACAACCCGAGATTTCCAAGGAAGCCGTTAAGCGGATATTAATTGTAGTAGCTATTATTTTAGCGCTGGGCTTGGTAGTTTTCGCGGTAGCTAACCGCGACGCGTTCTCGCCCGATAAAGTATCGCATTGGTTTAAGTACGACTTGCTCGGCTCAAGCGACGAGGGTTATCCCGTTTCAATAATCGGCTCAACGATTAACAGCGGTAATTTCCAAAGCGACGGCGACGTTATGTACGTTTCCGATACCTCGTTCGCCGCTTTAAGCTCGTCGGGTAATGAGATAGGCTATAACCAGCACGGCTTCGCTAACCCTATTTTGTGTACGGCGGGGGAGAATGTGCTGATTTACAATCTCGGCGGCAACGGCTTTGTAACGGGAACCAAGGAAAAGCTGAATAAGGCTAAGGATACCGATTACTACGTTTTAACCGCCGATATTAACGATAAGGGTTACTACTGCGTTGTCACCCAGACGGACGGTTATCTCTCGAAAATTCACGTTTTCAACAACAATAACGAAAAGATTTACAGCTATTCTTTCTCGGATTATTACATAAATTCAGTCGCGCTTAACGCTAACGGAACAGGCTGTGTAGCCTGCGGAGTAACGGGCGATAACGGAAGCCTGCTCGGAATAGCGTATGTGCTCGACTTTTCTCAGGAAAAACCCGTAGCTACTCACAGCTTGGAGGAAAATACTATCTACAGCGTTGAATATTTTAATTCCAATACCGTTTGTATGGTAGGCTCAAACGCGTCTTATACGCTGGATATCGGGGCTGCCGCGCTGAAGCAGATTGACTACAGCAATATGCAGCTTACGGCGTACGATATAAATACCGATACCAATACTTTCGTACTCGCGCTTTCGCGAAGCGGTGACGGACGAACCTGTTCGATTGAGTATATCAACAGCGCGGGCGAGGTCTTAAAGGTTAACGATACAAATCTCGCGATAGAGTCGATAAGCCTTTATAAAAACCGTATAGCCGTGCTGGATTCGGATGTCGGTTATCTGTTCGATACGGACGGAAATAAAATCGGCAAGGCTTCCGCGGGCAACGGCGCTAAAGCGCTGAGGCTCGGTAATGCCGACGAAGCGTATATTCTCGGAATAAACGAGATAAGAAGAATAGTTCAGTTTAAGTAACGAGGTAAAAATGATACTTGATTTAGTAATTTTAGGAATTGTTTTAATACTGGTTATAATCGGATTCACAAGAGGTATAGCGAGAACGCTGTTAAACCTTTTAAGCTTAGCGGCGGCGGCTTTGTTTTCGTATCTCGGAGCGGGGCTTTTAGCGAATCTGGTTTATTCATCGGTAATTTCGCCGAGCGTGACAAACAGCGTAACGGATTCTATGGCTGACTCTACGGCTTCAGCCTCAACCGTTATCCACGAAGCGATAGACGGACTTCCCGAATTTGTGGTTAACTTTTTAAATATGCTCGGAATAAAAACAGAATCGCTCTCCGAATCGGCGACCTCAGCCGTGAGCAATTCCAATACGGAAGTAGCTCAGGCTGTCGATACGGCGCTGAAGCCCGTTATGGTTTCCATTTTAAGCGTAGTGTTTATTATAATTCTGTTTATTCTGTTTTTAATAATATTTAAGCTGATAGCGCGTAAAGCCGAGGGCTTATTCGAGCTTCCGATTGTCGGATTTTTAAACAGGCTTTTAGGCGGAGTATTGGGCTTACTGGAAGCGGTAATAATCTGTTTCGTCGGTATAATGGTATGTAAGATTATATTTGTATTCTCGCAGGATCCGTTTATTCCCGCCGAAATGATTTCGCAATCGGTTATTTTCTCCGCGGTATATTACAGCGATATTCTAAATACTGTCGCGGGCTTTATAGGCTTCGGTAATGATGTTGTTAATTCCGCGGGACAGGCGGTCGCTACAGGCGCGTCCGAGGTTCAGTCTTAGTCAGATGAGGTAGGTTTTATGTTTAAGGATGTTAAAGCGAAGGATATTTTAACAATTCCGAATATTCTCTCGATTTTCAGAATTGTATTAATAGTGCCGTTTGTATACTTTTTTCTTAAAGAGAATTATGTTTTAGCGGCGGCGGCGTTGATAATTTCGGGATTAACGGACGCCTGCGACGGATTTGTCGCGCGTACCTTTAACCAGGTTACAGAACTCGGAAAGATGCTCGATCCTATTGCGGATAAGCTGACGCTGATCGCTATTATGGTGTGTATTACGATTTTTACGCCGATAGTTTTACCCGTTATGATTATACTTATCCTGAAGGATGTCGTTATGATTATAGGCGGCTCGCGTCTAATGAAAACGGGGATAAATCCTCCCGCGGCTAAGTGGTACGGAAAAGCGGGCACATTTGTGTTCTACGTTTCGGTTTGCCTTATAGTCTTTCTTAAGGCGGCGTTTAATTACGAGAACCCCGTGCTGTCCGTAACGCTTCTGTCGATTACCTGCGCAATTATGATTTTCGCGTTAATTAAGTATTTTATGATATATAAATCGTTATTAAAAAATGCCGATTCCGCTACGGAAACGGAAACAAAGGAGTAATTTATGACTTGCAGTAAATGTGGAAAAAGACCCGCTGTTGTATTTGTATCCAACAATACGGGCGAGGCGCCGACACAGGGCTATTGCCTTACCTGCGCCAAGGAAATGGGTATTAAACCCGTAGAGGACTTAATAAGCAAAATGGGACTTTCCGACGAGGATCTGGAGACCGTCCAGGACCAGATGGATTCCTTGATGAGCGAGGACGGTATGAAGAACCTTATGGAGAGTATGAACGTAGATAATCTCGCCGAGCAGATGGAGGAGTTCCAGGAGCAAAGCGAGGATAACGGCGATTTTACCCCAGGCGGAGCGCCTACCTTCCCGTTCTTTAACAACCTCTTTAACGGCAACGCCGATACGCAGAAAAATGGCGCTGATAAGGATAAGGAGCGTAAGGAAAGAAGAAAGAACCGTAAGCTCGATAAAAAAAGAAAGCACCTTAACCTCTACTGTGAGAATCTCACGGAAAAGGCTAAGGAGGGCAGAATTGACAATATCGTCGGCAGGGATAAGGAAATCGAGAGAGTTATCCAGATTTTATCCCGCCGTACCAAGAATAACCCCTGCTTAATCGGTGAACCAGGCGTTGGTAAAACCGCTATCGCCGAGGGCTTAGCGATTAGAATCGCTTCGGGAAATGTACCACTGAGACTTGTTGATAAGGAAATCTACCTTCTCGATTTAACCTCGCTCGTAGCGGGTACACAGTTCAGAGGTCAGTTCGAAAGCCGTATTAAAGGGCTTACCCAGGAGATTAAGGAAGCGGGAAATATTATACTCTTTATTGACGAGGTACATAACCTTGTAGGAGCGGGTGACAGCAGCGAGGGCACTATGAACGCCGCCAATATCTTAAAGCCCGCGCTCTCTAGAGGCGAGGTTCAGGTTATCGGCGCGACAACCTTTAACGAGTACAGAAAGCATATAGAAAAGGACAGCGCGCTCGAAAGACGTTTCCAGCCCGTTAAGGTAGGGGAGCCGTCCGTCGCCGATACTATCGAGGTTATCAACGGCGTTAAGGGCTACTACGAAGCTCACCACAGAGTACGTGTTGACGACGATATCGTAAGAAAGACGGTTGTGCTTTCCGAAAGATATATTAACGATAGATTTTTACCCGATAAGGCTATCGACCTTCTCGACGAAAGCTGCGCCTGCGCCGCTTTAAGAAATAAGGAGATGGAAAAATACGACCGCCTTATGATGAGTAAAAAACGCCTTAGCGCCGAGATGGCTGAAATCGAGGCTGAGGAAGAGGTTAACTACGAGAGATTAGCCGATGTCCGATCTAAAATCGCCCGAACCGATAAGGAGCTTTCGGAGATTGATATGGAAAAGGTTAACTCTCCCGTTACCGAGGAGGATATCGCCAAGGTAATCGAGCTTTGGACAGGTATTCCGTCGAGCCGTATCCGCGAAAACGAATTAAGTAAGCTCGCTGATTTAGAGGGCGAGCTCAAGAAAAAGATTATCGGTCAGGACGAGGCTGTTGAAGCGCTCTCAGCCGCTATAAGAAGAAGCCGCGTTCAGATTTCTCCGAGAAGACGTCCAGCGTCATTTATCTTCGTAGGTCCTACGGGTGTGGGTAAAACCGAGCTCGTTAAGGTGCTCTCACAGCAGCTTTTCGATACTCCCGAAACCTTAATCAGACTCGATATGTCAGAGTTTATGGAGAAGCATTCGGTGTCTAAAATCATCGGTTCGCCTCCGGGATATGTCGGCTATGACGAAGCGGGACAGGTTACGGAGAAAGTCCGCCGCCGTCCTTATTCGGTACTTCTTTTCGACGAGATTGAAAAAGCCCATCCCGATGTGCTGAATATCCTGCTCCAGATCCTCGACGAGGGCAGAGTAACCGACGCCCAGGGAAGAACCGTAAACTTCGAGAATACGGTTATCGTAATGACCTCTAACGCGGGTTCCGAAAAGCGTGAGAACGCTTTAGGCTTCGGTAAGCAGGAGGGCGATATGATTCGCGAGCGCGCCATTAAGGGGCTCAGGGAGTTTTTACGTCCCGAGTTTATCGCCCGTGTTGACGAAGTGCTCGTATTCAGAAGCCTTAATATGGATGATTATAAAGCGATCGCGGGACTTATGCTCGATGAGTACAGAGAGCCTCTCGCCGAAAAAGGAATTAAATTCAGCTACAACGAGAATGTTTGTGAGTTTGTCGCCGATAAGGCGTCGAGCGGTACAAGCGGCGCGAGAGATTTACGCAACTTTATAAGAAAGAATGTCGAGGATAAAATCACGAACGAGATTATCGCTCATCGTGACGGCGAAATCGCCGCTGTTAATGTATTCGTAGACAACGACGAAGTAAAGCTCGAAATAATCTGAATAAGTTAAATTTATCGCATAAAAACGGTCGGCTCAATTAAGAGCCGACCAAAATTTTTGCCGTTTAAATCAATAGCTGGAAAAACCTAAAGCCGATAGTCCCATTTTAAGCTTATCGTTGAGCATATATTTCCATCCCGAGAAAGAGTCCTGAAGCATTACGTTGCTGTATTCGGACGCTTTAGCCTCGCTGATATTGCCCGAAAGGAAGATGAAATCGAGCTTTGTCTTAGACGTAAACGTGGAAGCGTTTAATTGTGATTTTGTGTTATAAGAGTACAATCTATCGTCGGAAAGATAGTAGGATTCTATGTACTGCGTATCGGAACCCGAAGCGTTCATATACATTATAGCCTCAAAATTTCCGCTGTCGCCGTCGTAGTCGCCCTGGAACTCGAACTCGTCCGTTTTTGAGTTATAGGTTATAAAGAACGAGTATTTATCCGAACCGTAGGCGATGTAGGTGTTGCCCTCTTTATCACGCTTTCCGTTATTCTTAATATAATCCTTTAGGGTTTTATACGGGTTTAAAACCTTTACGGTTCCCTTGATTTTATCGCCGTAATTATTGGTGGCGGTAATTGTAATCGTTCCTTCCTTTTTGCCGCTTACAACGCCCTTGGAGGAGATAGAGGCGATTTTAGAATTCGAGGATGTCCATGATTTAGCGTTGTAACTGCTGTTTTTCTTGTTTTTTAACACCAGCTTTATAGTGTCGTTGGTGTAGACGTTGAATACCTTTCCGAAAGCCGTTACTCTCGGCTTTACATTAACCTTACAATAATACTTTTTGCCGTTGTATTTTGCTACGATTCTAGCTTTTCCGATTTTAAGAGCGGTTATCTTTCCGCCTGATACGGCGGCTACCGATTTCTTGGAGGAAGCCCATTTAATTTTATTAGCTTTAGCGTTCTTTAGTTTTAACGTATAGGTTTTTGTTCTCATAATACTCAAGCTCGTCTTGCTGAGCCTGGGTTTAGCTTTAGCTGAAACGCCCGCGGGAAGTAACGCGAAAACCCCGAGCAGTATAGTACAGCATAAAGCTACGCATATAGATTTTTTCATAAATATCTGCCTTTCAAATTAATTGCAAAGTATATTTTAATATAACGGGATATTAAAGTCAATATATAAAATAGACAAAGTGAAGGTGGTATTTTTTTAATTTTTTCATTGACAAACATATAGAAATTTGATATAATAACACCGTTGCAAATAAGCGGATGTAGTTTAGTGGTAGAACTTCAGCCTTCCAAGCTGATCGTGTGGGTTCGATTCCCATCATCCGCTCCACGATAAAAACAGACACCTGAATGGTGTCTGTTTTTTCGTTATGAGGGTGATGGGAATCGAACAGGGCGTAAGAAAACAGTCCCGCGGACTGTTTTTAGCCCGCCGCGCAGATGAAACGTTTCCACTAAATGTGAACCCAACGGGCGAGATGTTCGTATTTTGATGAATATACATCATCCGCTCCACGATAAAAACAGACACCTGAACGGTGTCTGTTTTTTCGTTATGCGGGTGATGGGAATCGAACAGGTTATAAAACTAAATTATTTATATTCATAAACATAATACTTAATTTGTCAATTTTCGCTATTTTTCTTTTGACTAAAAATAATCATTATGTTATAATTCAAAGTGATTAATTGGCTATTTTTTCCGCAAAGAAGGTTTGTATATGACAAAATTTTTCGTTAAAAAACCGTATTTTATGATAGTCGCTATTATAATGGTACTGGTTGTCGGATTTGTAAGTCTGGGTTCGATGCGAACGGACTTGCTTCCGAACCTTGAGCTTCCTTATCTCGCGGTTATTACAACCGAAATCGGCGCTTCCTCCGAGAAGGTCGAAAAGGATATTACCGAGCCTATGGAGAACGCTCTCGGTACAGTCAACGGGGTTGAAAAGGTAAAAAGCACCTCGTCGAATAACTACAGCCTTGTGCTTTTGACCTTCGTAGATAATACCGATATGAACTCCGCGTTAGTGCGTGTATCGAAAACAGTAAATACAATGAGCCTGCCCGAGGGCTGCGGTTCGCCGAATATCCTCGAGCTTAATATGGATATGGTAGCTACATTATACGCTAACGTAAACTATAAGGGGATGGATATTAAGGAGATTTCCGACTTTACGGAAAAAACAGTTAAACCGTATATGGAAAGGCAGTCGGGAGTCGCGAGCGTATCCGCGAGCGGACTTATCGAGGACAGTATCGAAATCAGACTTAATCAGAAGAAAATAGATAAGGTCAATAATAAAATCTTAACCTACACCAACGATAAGCTTTCGGAAGCCAAGGATAAAATCAGCTCGTCAAAATCCAAGCTCATTAGCGGAAAAAATAAGCTGAAAAGCAGTAAGAGCACCTTGGCGTCAAAACAGAGCGATACTAATAATAAGCTCTCCGACGCTTCGGTAAAGATTAACAACGTCCAGGCGTCTAAAGCCGCCTACGAGTCAACCCTCACCAGCTTAAAGGCGCAGAAAGCCGCCTTGGAGGGTGAGAAAAAAGCCTACGAAAAGGCAAAGCTTCCCGAAACCTACGCTACACTTAATGACACCTTCTCAACGTTAAACAGCACTTTAGCGCCGATGGCTGAGCAGGCGGGAATAAAAGTACCCGCGAGCGTAAAGGAAGCCGCGGCGAGTGAAAAGGACTTTAACGCTTTTGTGGACTGGATGAAGCAAATCGGCTACGGCGATAAAGTAAGTATGCTTAAATATAAGGATATTAAGTCGGTTTACACCGTTGTTGAGATTCGTATTCCGCAGATTGATACCGAGCTTTCCAATTTAGAAATAGAAATCAAGGTTCAGCAGGCGATTGTCGATAAGTTTAATAAAAAGGCAAAGGGGCTGGATTCCCAGCAGTCAAAGCTTAACTCCGCGGGGCTTTCCGCAGCCGCTGGCTTCGGCGCGGGAAGCGCGGGTATAACCTCCGCCGAGCGAACGTTAAACGACGCCGATAAACAGCTAAAGGAAGCCGAGAAGAAGCTCGACGCTTCAATTAAAGCCGCTAAGAAAAACGCTAATTTAGACGCGCTTTTAACCTTAGATACTCTTTCTAAAATTATAAACGCGCAGAATTTCTCAATGCCCGCGGGATATGTCAAGGATAAAAAATCCCGCCAGTGGCTGATTGAGATAAACGAGAATTTTAAAAATAAAAAACAGCTGAAAAATCTCGTCTTAACAAAAATCAGCGGCGTAGGAAAGATAAGAATGTCCGACGTCGCCGACGTAGTTGTTGTCGATAATTTAGGCGATGCCTACAGTAAGGTAAACGGCAAGGACGCGGTGCTCCTGTCGGTTTATAAGGCGGGTAACGCCAATACGAGCGAGGTCGCGGGTAATATCCAGAACGCGTTTAAAGAGCTCGAAGAAAAGTATAAGGGGCTCTCCTTTACCGTTATTATGAACCAGGGCGAATATATAGCCCGAATTATAAATACCGTTTTAAGCAGTATTCTTTTCGGCGCGATACTAGCGATTATCGTGCTCGCGCTGTTCTTAAAATCGGTTAAGCCCACGTTTGTAGTAGCGTTCAGTATTCCGTTCAGCGTATTATTCGCGCTGATTATAATGTACTTTACGGGTATTAATATTAATGTAATGTCGCTTGCGGGACTATGTATAAGTATAGGTATGCTTGTCGATAACTCTGTCGTTGTTATGGAGAATATCTTCCGACTGCGGCAGAAGGGAATACCCGCTCCGAGAGCCGCGGTTCAGGGTACAAAGCAGGTGGCCGCGCCTATAGTAGCATCCACCGCGACTACAATCTGTGTTTTCCTGCCGATGGTTTATACCACGGGTATGGTCGCTCAGCTTATGATACCGTTCGCGTTTACGATTTCATACGCGCTCGCGGCGTCGTTAATAGTAGCGCTTACCGTTGTTCCTACCTTAGGCTCGATTATTCTTAAAAAGACTAAGGATAGAAAGCATAACTGGTTCGATAAGCTGAAAAACCTGTACGGAAAATCCCTCGGCTTTTCGCTAAGACATAAATACATCCCGATTATCGTATCTGTTTTACTGCTCGGAATCTGTATTTTCCAGATGTTCGGCACGGGAATGACTATGATCGACAGCTCCGAGAGCAACCAGATTTCCGCGACGCTCCAGCTCGATAATGATGTTACAAAGAAAAAAGCGTTCAAAACCGCGGATAAGGTTTTAGACGCTATAATGAAAGTAAAGGGCGTTTCTAAGGTCAGCGCTTTAGACGGCAACACAGGTCTTATGACGAGTATTATGGGCTCGAGCGTAAGCGAGGATTTCAGTATGTTCTCGTTCAGTATTCTCACCGATGATAATATAAAGACCACCGAAGAATATAAGAGAATAAGAAAAGAAATCGAGAAGAATACAAAGAATATTAAGTGTAAAGAATTTACCGTATCGTCCTCCGCAATGAGTAGTATGAGCACGCTTATGAACTCGGGAGTTACCGTGGATATCTACGGCGACGACCAGGATGAGCTTATTAAAATAAGCGAAGACGTTATGAAGATGATGAAGGACGTTAAGGGCATTAAGACGGCGGATAACGGTATAACCGAATCCGACCGTACAATAAGACTGCATATCGACCGCAACAAGGCGGCTGAATACGGGCTGACCGTTGCCCAGATTTTCCAGCAAATCGCCGTTAAGGCTAAAGACGAGCAAAAGGCGATTACGATGAAGCTTGACGAAAAGGACGTTGACGTTAATGTCGTTAAGAAGTCGGGTAAGTTAAGCTACGAAAATCTGATGGATACAAAAATCGAAACCACACTTAAGAATAAAAGCGGAAAGACCGTTAAAAAGAGCTATAAGCTAAGTAAGTTCGCCACTTCCAAGGACGCTCAGTCTATGAGCAGTATCACGCGCGAGAATCAGCGGACGTATTTAGAGGTAACGAGCGAAATCGAGGATGACGCTAACGCCGAGCTTTTAAGCCGTGAGGTACAGAAAAAGCTCGATAAATATAAAGCTCCCGCGGGCTACAGCGTAGAAATCGCGGGCTCGTCAATCCAGGTTAACGATATGGTCAAGCAGATGGGCCAGGCGGTATTGCTCGGTTTCTTACTGATTTACCTTATTATGGTAGCTCAGTTCCAGAGCTTCCTCTCACCGTTTATAATCATCTTTACCGTACCGCTCGCGTTTACGGGCGGAATGATAGGCTTAGGACTTTTCGGAATGACAATTTCCGCGATGTCGATAATGGGCTTTATGATTCTTATGGGAACGGTTGTAAATAACGGTATTGTGTTTGTTGACTACGCCAACAAGCTTAGAATAAAGGGCGTAGAGAAACGGCGCGCGCTGATAGAAACGGGAAGAACCCGTATGAGGCCTATCCTTATGACGGCGCTTACTACGATACTCTCGATGAGCGTAATGGTGTTCTCTCAGGACGCGGGCAACTCTATGCAGAGAAGTATGGCTGTAGTGGTCAGCGTAGGACTTCTTTACTCAACGCTTATGACGCTTTATGTCGTACCCGTGCTTTACGATATTCTCTACCGCAAAAAGCCGAAGGTAATTGACGTAGGCGACGATTTGGAGGATGAACCCGACGAAGTCGCGGACTTTGTTGAAGAATAATATATTAAACGGCTGATTCAAAATAGTAATTGATATGCTCCCTTTATGGAAGATAGTGAAATAAAAAACACTGTCAACTATGAAGGGAGCATATCAATGGGTTCTCAGCCTTAATTATATGGTTTTTAACAGAAAAACATTATTAAAACTCACAGCCACATTCATTACAATGCCACATGTCGTTTTCATCATCGGAAGTATTTTTATTTTCTCTCAGTATTACCTTTTTATTTTCGAGTTCTTTCTTAAATCTCTTTTTTAGAAAAAAAGGCAGCTTAGGATATTCATAATAGATTTCGGCTATATTATCCGATCCACAGTCAGGACATTTAGGATTGTTTAAGTATTCCATTTCTTTAAAAAATGATGCGCAGAATTCAGGGTAATCGTTGTGCCCGCATATAAGCATTTTTCGCTCGAGGTCGCGCATTGCTTTTTCGAACGCATCAGATTTTTCCACGGGTACAGTACATACTATTAGTATGTATGGAGAATCGTCGAGTTTCAGAGTTCCTTCTAATTTCGCTTCTACACCGTTCTGTTTAAGACAACTCTTGAAATAAGCATTCGGGAAATCTATGAAATCATACTCCTGTCTTTTTTTATCGGCTTTGCGCTTATTATAATTCATAAAGAACCTCCTGGGTTTAATAGATTTAAATTCAGCTTGTTGCTGTTCATTAAAAGTCTTACAAAATGTCTAAATCAAAGCTGTCTGTGTCATCGTCCGTTGTTAATTCCTCCATAATTTCAAATCCTGTGGCTTCTTCTAAAAAGTCGGTAGTTAAAGTCGGATATTCTATCGAAAACATATTTAGACATACTTATAAGACTTACTGTTTTTTATTCAAACAGTCGATACATATTGTTTCTCCATTGTCATCGATAATAAATGAAGCTAAATACTCTTTCCCACATTTCGGACAGGTATAAAAAGTATACCCGGGAGTATCGTCGTATGTGTGCTGTTCAAGTGAATCATAGTTTACGTTTTCATCGTATATTACGTCTTTATTATTTTTTCTCATATTACATAACTCATTTATCGAATCCATGTTATATTAAAGTTACTCCTTTCTTTTTACGCTATACAGCGTTTGTGTGCATTAACATAGGTTTTACCTGCGGGCATTATTAATCCTAATTCTTGAACCTCCTTTATTTTTTCGGGGGATGCCTTCCGCCCTTTTGGAAGATTGCGAAAATAAGAATTAATATCTATAACCTTATTATCGCTTGTTTTTTCTGAAATTGTCTCTAAAGATTTTGTTTTTATATAGGTTACATTGTTGCCCTCTTTAACGTCGGCAACTGTATTTACGGTATTTTTAATAGTATGTGTTACTTTCTTAACGCTTTCAGGATGCTCGTTTATCCTCTTCCGTAAATAATTCCATAACTCATTTATCGAATCCTTGTTATAAACAGCTAAGGATATTAATGCGGTAATGCTTATTCCGGCGATAATTAAAGCTCTTTTATGTTTTTTTACCCACTTTATAAAATTCATTAAATTGTTTTTCATTATTACTTCTCCTCATTGTTATTTAGATAATATTCCATTACTTCATCAAAATAATTATAAACTCCTTCGTTATTTTTCTCTTCGATGATATTACTAATTAGTTCATTACAAGTTTTTTCCTTTAGTATTTCCCTGACCATACATATAAATATTTCTATTTCACTATTTTCTTCCATTCGCCAATTAGGAGCATTACTAATAATATAGTCAAAGCAACTTTGAACTCTATTATCATAAGGCTGTAATTTTTTATAAAGCCCTGCTATTATTACAAAAATTAAAATTACTTTAAAAATATAAAAATAAATTAAACTAACCTCTTGATTATTAAGATTTACATCATAGTTTTCTAAAGTTTTATTAAACCTCACAACATCTGATACATTTTCATCAAATCCAATAACAAAATTCGAATCTTGTGAAACCTTAGAAAAAAGGGGCAATAAATCAAATTCAACAATCAATTCACATATATAATCAGGTAAATCAAAAGATTCTAGCATTTTGTATGTTTCAATTAGAATTATTTGTCCGTCTATCTCTTTTTTCTTTTCATTTAATTTCTTAATAGCATTACTCCATACTTTTTCAGTAATTATTTCATTTGAATTAACTATCGATTTTATAATATCGTTTTTATACCCTATTTCATGTAATATCTCTATTATTTCCAATTTCATAATAGTTTTCTCATCATAATACCAAAAACCATTACTTTCATTAATAAACGACGGTGATAATAACCCTATCTGGTTGTACCATTGCAGTTTTCTTCGCGTAACACCAACTCTTTTTTCCACATCACTTCTTTTTATAAGATTATTCACATCAATCACCTCTATGGCTATTGTATACCTGCACGCAACGTGCAGTCAACTGGTGATTTTCACAAATATTCACTTACATTTTAATGCATAAGACACAAATTTTTAAATAATCATTTAATATTGCTTTCTATCAGACATTAACACCCTATTAAACGCTCTACGTCAATTCAATATAATTCAACAATACTTGGAGTAGTTCTCTACATTCAATCAGCCCCTTGGATTTTTAATCCAAGGGGCTGATTAGTTTATTTAGTCATCTAATTGCTATGCCTTATTGTATCAAGTCATTAATATCCGTAAAATCAGAATTAAAGATTATTTCTTCCGGTAGCTCCTTTTTTGTATTAAGATTTTTTTATAAAGCAGAATATCCGTAGCTGTTTACGAGCGCCTCGATTTTCTCTCCGCGCTGACAGTAAGGACATTTATGCGGCTTAAAGCTCTGGTAATCGTTTAAGTCGTTTGGATTGAAAATTGAGTTAACAGGATGACCGTCACATTCGTCTACCGTCGCGAATATCGCGGAAACGCCCTCGACATAACCCTTGTAGTAATTGATAGCGTCAATAGCCGCGAGAGCACTTTTACCCGTAGTAACCGAAGCCGCTAAAATAAGCACGTGCTTACCCGCAAGCATAGGGGTGAGGTTATCTCTGAACATAAGCTGTCCGCCGCCGATATACTCGGGCGAGAGCACATAGATGGTCTGGTGGGCGTTAAGGTTTATATAATTATCCTGCGTTAGCTCGTTAGCGAGAAACGCGCCGATAACCTCCGTACCGTCAAGGCATAGGATAGTATCGACAATTGTGTTGATCTGGTACGCCTTTACCATTTCCTTGGCGACCGCCTTAGCCTCGGAAAGACGGTTTTTCTGAGTTGTAACATCTATATAATAATTGGTGTGGCTGTGCATTGTGGCAAAATGTCCTTTCCTTACGCGGAGAAAGACGTTTTTATTTTTTGTACGTATTTTTTGTTCCTGAGCCATAGTATCCTCCGAATATTTTAAATTAACATATATATTGTACAATGTTTATTACAGTTCGTCAAGGAATTTTGAGAAATTGTCAACATAATTATTGACATCATAAACGTGATATTATATAATTTTTACAAATAGTTTTAGTAATAGAAAGGTTTGAATAGGTATGAAAAGTTTAAAGTCAGTCTTAGTTATATTGTCAGCGGTATTGTTGATGTGTTTTATTTTAACCTCTTGTGACGCAACCAAAATGCTGGTGGAGGAATCAACCCCCGTACCGACGACCGTAGAAATTGTACCGTATACCACCGAGGAAGTTGTGGTAGATGACGACGTTGACGACGAGGAGGATAGCGAAGAAGAAGCTGATTCTTCTGGTAATAAAGATACCAATGCGATTCTTAAAGCAATTGCAAAATCGGATTCATTTAAATCGAACGTCAAAAAGGCTAATAAAACCGCAAAAGGTAAACTTAAAGCTTCTGCCAAGGTTGACGGAAACACGCTTATTTATAAGTATAAATATAAAAATCATTATTCCAAAAGCCAGCTTAAAACTATAAAAAAGGGTATTAATAACGGCAATCTACAGGCGTCCGTTCAGGGCTTTATAGAAAAAATGGTTGAAGAAGGCTATGATGATGTTGTTGTTTCGTTCAGATATTACAGCAAAGAAGGCAAGCTTGTTAAGAAGGCGGATTTCGATAAATCCGACCTTGATTAAATGATTATTATAAATTCAGGGAGTACAGTATTATGAAAAATAAATGGGCAGCGTTTTTTCTATGCTTATTCTTCGGAGGCTTAGGAATCCATAAATTCTACGAGGGTAAGATACTTTTGGGAATAGTATATCTGTTTACCGTAGGGATATTCGGAATAGGCTGGATTATAGATTTAATAATCCTGCTGTTTAAGCCGAACCCGTATTATATATAATTCTATATCAGAATTAAAATTATTAAGATTTTCAGGAGGAAATTATGGCTGATAAATATGAAAACACACCTTTTAAATCATTACCCGAAGAAAGACAGGAAATGATTAAAGACTTAATAAACAGCAGCTGCGAGAATGTTTCGAAAATGAACCCCGAGCAGAAGGATTCTATGCTGAGTATCTGTTACCAGACGCTCGAGCCCGAGTTCAGGGATATAGATGTTAAGGAGTTTAACTGCGGCTCGTACAGCGAGTTTATATGCCAGATGATACTTGCCGCCGCGGCTGTGGATAAAAACTTTGTATTGGAAGAGGAAGAGGCTGTCGCCGAGTTTATGAAGACTATCGGATTGATTGGTCAGCCGTTCGAGGGTGATATAGCGAAAATAGAGAAAATCGACTTCGATTTGGTTAAGCTTTCGAGTAAGCTGAAACCGGGCTCAAGAGGAATGTTTATGACGTTTGTACTTCTTATCTTCCTGTGCGACGAAGAACTCGCGTACGACGAGTATAAAACGATGATTAATATTATGGCGCCGTAAACGGAAGAAGCATTAAAACGATAAATAACGTTAAAGAAAAAGCAGAGCGGATATTGACCCGACCCCCAAAAGTTAG
>DEFK01000031.1 GCA_002350765.1 Ruminococcaceae bacterium UBA2854 | reverse complement strand
ACTACTCTATAATACAAGGAGGAATATAAAATGAAAAGGACTTTAGGAATTTTTTTGAGTTTACTTATCGCGTTAAGCGTTGTAGTATTTCCGACAACCGCATCAGCGGTAAGCGTAACGGAAAAGAGCATAATGCAGTATAAAGATATTAACCTTTCCTTCGAAAAAGCCGAAACCGACGAATATAACTGTACGGTTGATAATAACAAGGACGGTTATATTAAGGTTGACGCGTCTAATGACGGAGGTTATTACTGGCTCATGGTTGACGGCTTAAAAGCTACTAAAACCACAAAGCCCGTTATCACAATAACCGATTCAAAAAACGGTAACGAGATTAAGAAATTCCGCATTACCGTAAACGCGGTCAAGAAAGTAAAGCAGTCGGACGTAAAGATTAATAAAGGCACATGGAAATATGTAACCGTTAAAAACCCGTATAATCTTAAGGAGCATAAGATTACTTATAATAAAAAGATAATTAAGGTTAAGCAGGGCTGGTACGGCGACGGCTACGGAAATTACAGATACGAGGTAAAGGGACTTAAAAAGGGAACTACTACCGTAAAAGTAAAATTAAAGGGAACCACTACGACAATAGGCAGCTTTAAGATTAAAGTCGGCGACTTTAAGGCTTCGATTAAGAAATCTTACAAGAACTCTACGCTCAGATACAATAAGCATATTAAATCTTATTATCTCGAGAACGGCGGTACGGTCAATGTTGCCGAAGCTATAAATAATTTCCACGCTAACGGAAAATACACCGTTAAGATCAAGAATAAAAAAATAGCTTCAACACTTAAAGCGTCGAAAACAACAACTACTCCCAAATGCGTTAAGATTTACGCTCTTAAAACAGGTAAGACTAAGGCTTACGTATATGAGAAGCGCGGAAAAGCTAAGAAAAAGAAAATCGGCACAATCAATATAACGGTTAAAAAAGCTAAGGACGCCGAGGTTTACGGCGCTAAC
Organism: Ruminococcaceae bacterium UBA2854; assembly: GCA_002350765.1. GTDB lineage: Bacteria > Bacillota > Clostridia > Oscillospirales > Acutalibacteraceae > Ruminococcoides. The sequence continues at coordinate 38,924 of DEFK01000031.1, read as the reverse complement.
AGAGTGCTTGATAACGACGGTATCTTCTACGAGTTCTTCGTAAAAGTAGGAGATAAGGTAGACCTTAAGACAATTGTAACAAAAAGATATCTTAATACAAGCATATCCAATTTCAAAGACAGCGAGTATAAATTTACCTTTAAAGCAACTCCCGAGGATGTAATGACCGTAGACGAAAACGGAGTATTTACTATTCTTAAAAACGATAACAACAAAGCGGAATATACAATTACATTCGCCGACGGCTCGAAGGTGACGGGCGGCGGCAGCTTCGATATAGTTGATGACGATTTTTATTAATAGGTATTAATCTGTTAAAGAAAACTGATAATTAAAGAATCGGGAAAAAGGTTTACTTTTTCCCGATTTTTAACGCCGTGCCGTATATATAATAGTACACGATAGAACTAACGTAAATATGCACAAAAACAAGCGATTGTATTTGTGCAAAACGCCGAAACTTAAATTTTTAAAAATTCTTTGCGAAATTTTGAAACTTTTTTCCGACTTTTTGACACTACTATAGTGTAAGGTCGAGAGTTCGACAGATAAATAAAACTTTGACGGAGGAAAAGAAAATGAGTATTTTAAAAAGAACAACAGGAATTGTATTATGTTTAATTATCGCGCTGAGCGTGGTTATCGCGCCCGCTTCCGTATCGGCGGCGAGTGTGGAAAAGAAATCTATGGTTCAGTATAAACAGATTAACCTCAGTTTTGTAAAGGAAGAAGCCGATAATTACGAGTGTGTTGTAGAAAATAACGACAAAGGTTATATCAGCGTTGACGCAAAGAACGAAGGCAATTATTATTGGCTTATGGTTAATTCAGAAGAAGTAACGCCTGAAGATAAAAAGCCTGTGCTTACCGTATACAAGGTCGAAGGCGAGAATAAGACCGAGTATAAAAAGTATGAATTTACCGTTACAGCTTATAAAAAGATGAAAATGTCCGACGCGAAGATTAATAAAAACACTTGGAAAGAAGTAAGAGTTAAAAACCCGTATATAAAGGGACATAAGCTTTCTTATAATAAGAAAATCGTAAAATTCGACTCATATTTCGGTGACAGTAAAGGTAATTATGATTATAAAGTAAAAGGACTTAAAAAGGGAACTACTAAAGTTAAGGTTTATTTTAAAGGTACTAAAAAGCTTATCGGCTCATTTAAGATTACCGTAGGCGATTATAAGGCGAAGGTTAAGAAGAAGTATAAGAATCTGACTCTTAATTATAATAAGCATATGAAGAAAACCTATTATTTAGATGGCGGAAGTATAAACCTCGCTGAAACAATTAAAAACTTCCACGCGAATTCTACATATACCTTTAAGGCTAAAAATAAGAAGCTTGTTTCGAGCTTTACTGTAAAGAAATCTCAGCTTCTTCCTGCATCGGTTTGTGTTTATACAAAAAAAGCAGGAAAAACAACGCTTACAATTTACGAAAAGCGTGGAAAAGCAAAGAAAAAGAAGATAGGTACAATTAAATTGACTGTTAAAAAAGTTAAGGACGCCGAAGTATTTTGGAGCAACTTTGGACTTGATAACGACGGAATTTTCTATGAGCGTTTTATTTCACCCGGTCAGAGCTTCGACCTGAAAGCGATAGTTGAAAGACGTTATATAAACCATGAGTGGACAGGCTCGCATTTTGACGAGGACGAATATAAATTTGAGGCGGTTTCAAACCATCCCGAAATCATTTCGGTAGACAAAGACGGCATATGTACCTGTAACGCGCTTGATGAAGAAAGCGTTAATTACGTAACCTACAAAGTTACATTCAAGGACGGTTCAACAGCCAGCAGAGGCGGTTCGTTTGATGTTTGGCCCGAAGACGCGCCTTAATCATTAAATTGCATAAAACAACATAGCTCAACTTCCATTTTGTTGTGAGTTTTGCCGAAAATAAAAATTTTTCGGAAAAATTGAAACTTTTTTCCGATTATTTGACACTACATAAGTGAAAGGTCGGGAGCCCCGACAAAAAGGAATTTTATGGAGGAAAAGAAAATGACAATTTTTAAGAGAACAGCAGGAATTATTTTAAGTTTAATTATCGCGGCGAGCGTAATCGCGGTACCGACAGCCGTTTCAGCTAAAACAAAGAAAATCAGCTTTATGAATATGACCGTCGCGGTAAATTCTTATAAGTCCGCAACATTTAAAAGCAATTACGCTAACATTAATATTAAGTATAAGACCTCAAACAAAAAGGTAGCCAAGGTTATAAACGAGCGCGAGTACAAATCCGCTTATACCTATAATTACTCTACCGACACATCATCTAATTATGTAACGGTAAAGGGTTTAAAGAAAGGTACAGCAACAATTACCGCTTATAAAGCGGACACTGACAAAAAACTCGGCTCCTTTAAGGTAACGGTTAAGAATAAAAAGGCTTCTATCAGAAGCAAGTATAAGACGCTTACTCTTAAATATAATCCTTGTAATAAAGGAGTACTCAAAAAGTCCGCGGTTTTTACCTCTCTTTTGGTAAACAATCCCCAAAAGGGCGCTGTATATACAGCAAAGGTTAAGAATACAAAGGTTGCCAAGGTTAGAAAAGGAACTAAGTTTAAAGCGAACTCTTTCGTTACAATTAACCAGAGCATTGAATCCAAATCAAAGGGCAGTACAAAAGTTACCGTATATGAGAAATTAAGCGGAAAGAAGAAAACAAAGGTAGGCACATTTACTCTTAAAACAGTTTACGCGGATACTGCTCAGCTTCTTAAGGATTTCGCGTCAAATGACGGCGACGGTCTTTATTACGAGCAGTTTGTTCACGTAGGCGATACATTTAATGTAGTAAATGACTTTAAAGGTTATTATCTGAATAAATATATCGGAGATTTTTCGAAAGCAAGCTACTCTCTTGCTTTCAGCGCAATCAACCCTAAATATATGGACGTTGACGAGAAGGGTAACGTTACCGTAAAAGCTGTTCCCGAAAAAGATGGTATTGTATATGGTATTAAAATATCTATCGAATTCACCGATAAATCTAAATTTACGATAAAAAACGTTCGTCCCGATATTGTGCCGGATAACGTAACAAAATATTAATTTGCTAAAGAGATTGATTTCCATCGGGCTATGCCCAAAGTGACGGATTTCCGTCACAGAAATCTCATCTTTCCTCAAGAAGCAGGCTCATTTTTGAGCCTGCTTCATCCATTAAATCTGCTAAAAATCTACCTTTTTCAACAGCTGTTAAAATGTAGCGAATTTTACACGAATGACACAAAACTTGCAAAATTTGAATTTTAATGTTATAATAGAATTATAAACGCGGTATATCCATATCGCGTTAGACTTGAAGGAGGAATAAAATGAAGTTTACTAAGACCATCCTATGTAGTATCCTTACCATACTTATCATAGCCGGAACAGCAGTTTTACCGACTTCGGCAACAACCGTAAAAGCTACAAAAAAGACAATGTCGAAGTACACGAAAATTATACTTTCCGCCGCTAAATCATCTAAGGATACTTATAAGTACAAAATTACGAATAACAGCAAAAAATACGTGAGCGTAGATTTTAAGGACAACGGCACAAGCTATAAGCTCCACGTTACAGGCGAAAAAATTACACCTGATACAAATAAGCCGCTCCTTACAGTTTACAGCGAGAAAAACGGTAAAAAGACTGACGTTAAAAAGTACAGACTTGCCGTAACGAAAACCGTAAAGCAGACTTTCGCTGATACCAAAGTCAACGTAAAGATGTCCCGAAAGGTAACTTTAAAAAATATTTATGTTAAGAAGTATCGTTTTTCCTACGATAAAAAGCTTATTAGCATAAATAAAAAGTTTAAAAAGAACGGCGACAAGCGCACCTATACAATAAAGACTTATAAAAAGGGCGTCGCCGAGGTTGAGGTTTATTTAAAGGGCACTAAGGCAAAAATCGGTACGTTTAACGTAACCGTCGGCGATTATAAAACCAAGCTGAAGAAAAAGTATTCGACCTTAAAGCTAAAGGTTAACGGCCACGGCAGCAGCACTTATATGGCGGATTGTCATATAAGCTTAAACTCTATGCTTAAGGACAAGAGATATAATACTACCTATACCGTAACTATCGGTAACGAAAAGGTAGCCTCTACCTATATTGATAAGGATAAGACATATATCTATTCCGTGGGTAAGGGTACTACTACAGCCGACCTTTACCAGAAGGAAGGTAAGAAAACCGAGGAGAAAATCGGCTCGTTTAAGATTACCGTTACGAAAACAAAAATGAATTACGTAGCTAAGCAGAATATGCTCTACTATCCCGACGGTATCTTCGGTAACGGCGAAATGGTCGAGTATCTCTCTCCGAAGGAAACCTTCGATATGAAGAAAACTATCGTTAAAACTCTTATAAATAATACGCTTACAGGCTCCCATTTTAAAAAGTCGAGCTACGCGATTTCGTTTAAGTCGAGCGATAAGTCGGTTGTTACCGTTACTTCTATCGGAAAAGTTACCGCTAAAAAGGTAGGCCACGCGGTTGTAAACTATTCTATAGGCTTTTCGGATAACTCCGTATTTAAGGGCGGATGTCCTATCGAAGTAGTAAAAACCTAAAAAATTGTCACACTTCGCAGTTTACGGTTGATTTTCTCGGAAAAAGGTATATAATATCATTGAGAATATTTTGAAACGCGAGGACAAAAACGTGGAGATTTTACTTGAAAAAAGATTGTTTTTAGTTCGTAACGATGACATCCTCTTGTTTAAGCAAAACGACGAGTATGACGGCGATAGTAAAAATATCGACGAATTTACAAACCCCAAGTTTTTGAGGTATATCGGCGTTAAGCGTTTTGAGGGTGGAATAAAGGAAGTTTACTACTATTTCGCGAAAACAAACGACCTTTACATTACCCAGTCGGGAGAATGGACAGAAATTAAAAAGGCTATCTATTATCCCGCTAAGCCTCTTACATCCGCTGTACTTAACAACTATATAAGAAAAGGGCAGTACGATAAAGAGGTTAGAATCGGCGTTAAGAACGGCGATAAGGTAGAATTTAGTATTGTTACAGAATAAAAAGACCGCTTCGGCGGTCTTTTTTGCTTGAAATCAGGTAAGTTTTATGCTAAAATTGGCTTGTAATTTTTTATAAAGGAGCGATACTATGAGCATTAAAATAGGAATTTTAGGATACGGAAACTTAGGCAGAGGAGTAGAAGCGGCTATTAAGCAGAATCCCGATTTAGAACTTACGGGAGTTTATACCCGCCGAAGCCCCGACAGCCTGAAAATAAATACCGAGGGCGTAGCGGTTCGTTCGGCTTCTGAGCTCGAGAGCGGAAGAGAGGATATAGACGTTCTTATTATCTGCGGAGGTTCGGCTACCGACTTACCCGAAATGACTCCGAAATACGCTGAGCTTTATAATGTTATCGACAGCTTCGATACCCACGCTAATATCCCCTCGCATTTTGCGAATGTTGACGCTGCCGCGAAAAAGGGAAATAAAATCGGAATCATTTCCTGCGGATGGGATCCGGGAATGTTCTCCTTAAACCGCCTTTACGCAAGCGCTGTTCTCCCCGAGGGTAAGGATTATACTTTCTGGGGTAAGGGCGTAAGCCAGGGACATTCCGACGCGATAAGAAGAATCGCGGGCGTAGTTGACGCAAGACAGTACACTCTCCCCGTAGAGGCTTCGGTCAACGCCGTTAGAGAGGGTAAAAACCCCGAATTTACCACAAGAGAAAAGCATACCCGCGAGTGCTTCGTAGTTGTTGAGGACGGCGCGGATAAGGCTAAGATAGAGAACGAGATTAAAACAATGCCGAACTATTTCGCCGATTATGATACTACCGTTCATTTCATCAGCGCCGAGGAAATGAAGCGCGACCACAGCGGACTTCCGCACGGAGGCTCGGTAATCTATTCGGGAACTACGGGCGACGGCAATAATCACGTTATCGAGTACAGCTTAAAGCTCGATTCCAACCCCGAGTTTACGGGATCGGTACTCGCCGCTTACGCGAGAGCCGCGTATAAGATGAATAACGAGGGTATCTCGGGCGCTAAGACCGTATTTGATATCGCTCCCGCGTATCTGAGCGCTAAATCGGGCGAGGAAATAAGAAGCCACTTACTCTAATATAATGAACATTTTAAAAGCCGTGAAGCAACGCTTCACGGCTTAGTTTATTTTATGGTTCTTTATCCATAGAACAATATCATCATATTTCATTGAGCCGTCGGCGACAGATAAGCCCAGTTCAACAACGTCCTTGTTATCCGCGGAAAGCTTAATACCGTTAAGCTCAAGAAAACTCAGCATAACATAAACGCCGATTCTCTTGTTACCATCTACAAAGGCGTGGTTAGATATAAGAGAATAGCCTATTTTAGCGGCTTTTTCTTCTTTACCTTTATACAATTCTTCTCCCCCGAATGTAGCGTAGGCGCTTTCTAAAGCGGAATCGAGCAAGCCTTCGTCGCGAACGCCGACGCTTCCGCCTGTAGCTTCAGCCATAAGCTGGTGCAGGAGTTTAACTTTTTCTTTCCCGAATTTTATCATTTCGCAAGCTCCTTAAACGCGTCGAGATATTTGTTCAGTATTCTCTTAGCGACAATATCAATTTTTTCGTCATCCGTTAAATCGAGAACAAGGTCGTTTTTTTCAATATCCAAAACAAGATATTTCGGCTTGTTGTTTTTAAAAACGACTGCCTCGCCCGACGCGTCAACCGTTTTGGCAATTTTTGAAAAATTCTGGTTCGCCTGTGTCATTGAATAAATAGTGTTTGTATTGATCATCATATTAATCACCTATTAATTTATAGTATAAATATATCCTATAATTTATTATATCCTAATTTTATTAAATGTCAAGAATAAAATTAGCCGTGAAGCAGCGCTTCACGGCTTTAACATTATTTTACAATAAGCTTTTTGATTTTAAAGACATCGCCGTCCATAACCTTATAATCGGAAAGCAGTTTGCCGTTAATTTTAGGGCTAATGCTCTGGTGAATGTAAAGACTGCTCAGCCCAGCGTCATACGCGCCCTTTATATCGGAGATATAATCGTTGCCGACCATTATCGTTTCGCTTCTGTCGAGGTTATATCTGTCGATTAAAATATCGAAATAATGCTTATCGGGCTTAGAACATTCCTCGTCCGAGCTTATTATAATGCCGTCGAAATATTTCGTAAGGTCGAACATATTAAGCTCGTTTTCCGTAAACTTTCTCTGAGCGTTCGAGAGCAGGTATATTTTTTTACCTTTTTCTTTAAGCGTGTCGAGCAGGTCGATTACTCCGTCGTAGAGCTTAATGTACTTAGTCGAGTAACAGCGAAACGCCGTGCAGATAAAGTCGATTTCCTTAGCCGTAGCCTTTACGCCCTTAGCGGTAAATAGCTTTTTAAAAACCTTTTCTATTTTTATATCTATTACATTATATTGAGGGTGTTTCTTTCTGACGGAGGCTTTTACTTTATCGACATACGCGCAGTAGTCCCTGTTAATCTCCTTAGCTGTATATTGAGCGCCCTTGTAGCGGTAAAGAATAGCGAGCTTTTCCCAAAGCTTCATATCCCACTCATCCGTGTTTATATCTATAAGCGTACCGTACAAATCAAAAACATAGTTCTTATACATAGCTTTTCTCCTTTTCATTATATATATAGATTTTAACCGTAAAAAAAGCTTGTGTCAACCGTTTTGTTTATGTTAAAATAAAAGCGGGAAGTGATATTATGACTAAAAAAGAAATCGCGGTAAAGGCTGTCGAGGCGTTAAAGAAGGAATATCCCGACGCTATTTGCACGCTTTCATATACCGATCCGCTGCAGCTTCTCGTAGCGACAAGGCTCGCCGCCCAGTGTACCGACGCGAGGGTTAATATGGTAGCGCCCGCGCTTTTCGAGCGGTATAAAACAGCGGAGGATTTCGCGGAATCAACCCCCGAGGAGGTTGCGGAGTATATAAAAAGCTGCGGGCTTTATAAGACAAAAAGTAAGGATATCGTAAATCTCGGTAAGATGCTGGTTGAGGATTTTAACTCGGAGGTTCCCGATAATATCGACGACCTTATAAAGCTTCCTGGTATAGGACGAAAAACCGCCAACCTGATTATGGGCGATATTTACGGTAAGCCCGCGGTGGTTGTAGATACGCATTGTATAAGGATTACGAAAAGACTCGGACTGCATAATTTAAAGGACGCAAAAAAAATCGAGTTCGAGCTGAGGAAAATTTTACCTCCCGAGGAGAGCAACGACTTCTGCCACAGGCTGGTTTTACACGGCAGAGCCGTCTGTACGGCAAGGAAAGCTTACTGTGAAAAATGCTGTATGAGCGGGTTTTGCACTAAAAAAATATAGATTGCGGTTAAAAATCGGCAGATTGACTAATAAAACGCTGTTAATTTTGTTCAATAAAACAGTGAAATTTACTTGCTCTTTAGTTGAATTTGTGGTAATATGTATATGAGGTAGTGTTATGAACGACGTTATTGTAGTGGCTTCGGGAAAAGGCGGAACGGGTAAAAGCACCGTTTGCGTCGGAGTTTCCGTAGCTTTGGTAAAACAGAACAAGAGGGTTTTGCTAATCGACTGCGATTGCGGTATGCGTGGAATAGACCTTATGCTTGATGTCGAGGAGGAAATCCTTTTCGACTGTTCGGACGTTATATGCGGTAACTGTAAACCGCGCGACGCGGTATATCCGAGTAAGAATTTAAGCGGGCTCGACGTAATGGCGGCTCCGTTTGATACCGATAACGAGATAAGCCCGTCTGTGTTTAAACAGATGGTGGACGAGCTTAAAAGCGATTACGATTATGTTGTAATTGATTCGCCCGCGGGTATCGGCTCGGGCTTCGCGACAGCGGCGGCTCCCGCGGACAGAGCGCTGATTGTTACCAACGCCGAGCCTACAAGCTTACGAGGAGCTATTAAAATACGAACACGACTTAAAAGTTTAGATATTAATGATATACGGCTTATTATAAATCGTTTCGACAGAAAGCAGTTCGAGGAAAACGCCTGCTACGAGGACTTAGACGAAGTTATCGACGTAGTAGGGGTAAGGCTTATCGCGCTGGTTCCGTATGACGGACGTTTAAGCGCGATGTTCCAAAACGGTTACGCGGGGCTTAACTGGTCGCCCGCGATGACGGTTTTCGATTGCCTCGCGAAACGACTTGGCGGTATAAATATCCCGCTTGCGTATATAGGATAATAAATTCAGTATAATATGATTTTTAGATAAATCGGAGGTAGAGTATGAATATTGCGCTTATTGCCCACGACGAAAAGAAAGAGTTAATGATTCAGTTTTGTATTGCGTACTGCGGAATACTGAGCAGAAATAATCTCTGCGCTACAGGTACTACGGGAAAAATAATTTCCGAAGCTACAGGCTTGCAGATTACGGGATTTTTAGCGGGTTCCCAGGGCGGCGACCAGCAGATTGCCGCGCGTATCGCCTGCAACGAAATCGATATGCTTCTGTTCTTCCGTGATCCGCTTAATCCTAAGCCCAACGAGCCCAACGATATGAACCTGTTAAGACTTTGCGATATGCATAATATCCCTGTCGCTACCAATATAGCTACCGCGGAGGTACTTATCCACGGTCTTGAGAGAGGCGACCTTGACTGGAGAAACATTATCAAGTAAAATAATAAAGTTGCTATAGGGGCGGCGTAGGCTGCCCTTTAGTTTTGTATTCTGGAGGAATTCTATGGCAGTAATCACAAAAAAGATAAAAGGCACGGAGGATGTTCTGCCTAAGCAGAGCTACCGCTGGCAATTTGTAGAAAATATAATGAGAGAGGAAGCGGCGAATTTCGGATTTAAGGAAATCCGCACGCCCGTATTTGAGCACACGGAGCTTTTTGCCCGCGGAGTAGGGCAGACAACCGATGTTGTCCAGAAGGAAATGTATACCTTTGAAACCCGCGGCGGAGAGAATATTACGCTTCGGCCCGAGGGTACGGCGGGAGCCGCGAGAGCGGTGCTCGAGCACGCGCTTATAAACGAAGGCTTGCCGATAAAGGCGTATTACCTTACCTCCTGCTACCGCTACGAAAAACCCCAGGCGGGACGTTTAAGGGAGTTCCACCAGTTCGGTATCGAGGAATACGGTACATCCTCGCCCGCGGCTGACGCCGAGGTAATCACGCTCGCGCACTCAATATTTAAAAGATTGCAGATAAAGGATTTGCACCTCGAAATAAATTCTATAGGATGTCCCTGCTGCCGTCCTAAGTACACCGAGGCGTTAAAGGAGTATTTCTCGCCGCATAAGGATAAGCTCTGCGGAAACTGCCTTAACCGTCTTGATAAGAACCCGATGCGTCTTATAGACTGTAAGGTAAAAACCTGCCACGAGCTCGCGGAGAACGCGCCGAGCATTCTTGACTATCTCTGCGAGGACTGTAAAAGCCACTTTGAACAGGTTAAGAAATATCTCGATGTATCGGGGATTGAGTATAAGGTTAATCCGACTATCGTAAGAGGTCTTGATTATTATACAAAGACGGTGTTCGAGTTCGTTTCCGACGCTATCGGAAGCCAGGGCACGGTTTGCGGCGGCGGACGATATGACGGGCTTATGGAGGAGCTCGGAGGCCCGAGCCTGCCGTCATTAGGCTACGCTATGGGAATAGAGCGTCTGCTTATGGTGATGGACAACCAGGGTATCGAAATCCCGAAGCCCGAAGCCTGCGCGCTTTATATCGCGGGACTCGGAGATAACGCCCAGGTTAAGGCGTACGAAATTGTTAACGCGGTAAGACAGAGCGGACTTTGCGCCGAATGCGACGTTGTAGGGCGCGGACTGAGAGCCCAGATGAAGTACGCCGATAAAATCGGAGCGGCGTTCAGTATGGTTATCGGCGATAACGAGCTCGAGGAAAATCTCGCCAAGGTTAAGAATATGACCACGGGTGAAACAACCGAATTACCGCTTGACGAAAAGTTTACAGAAAAATTTACCGCCCTGCATATGGCGGCAAAATTTGGGGATATGGAGTAATATTATGGCAGAATTTATGACAGGTCTTAAAAGGACAAATATGTGCGGCGATTTCAGGATTGCCGACGTCGGAAAAGAAGTAACTCTGTTCGGCTGGGTTCAGCGCCAGCGTGACTTAGGTCAGCTTATCTTTATTGATTTGCGTGACCGTACGGGTATAGTACAGCTCGCGTTTTCCGACGAAACCGATAAGGATATTTTCGAAAAAGCACAGAGCTGCCGAAGCGAGTATGTGCTCGGTATAAGGGGAGTAGTTGCCGAAAGAAGCGCTAAAACCGATAAGATTCCGACTGGCGATGTTGAAATACAGGTAAACGAGCTCCGTATTCTCTCGAAGGCTCAGACCCCGCCGTTCGAGATTTTAGACGAAACTAAAACAGGCGAGGAATTAAGGCTAAAGCACCGTTATCTCGACTTACGCCGTAAGCCCTTGCAGGATAACCTTATGATGAGAAGTAAAATCGCTAAGGTTGCCCGCGATTATTTCTACGAGAACGGCTTTATCGAGATTGAAACGCCGATGATGATAAAATCAACCCCCGAGGGCGCGCGCGACTATCTTGTGCCGTCGCGTATCCACCAGGGCAAATTCTACGCGCTTCCGCAGTCACCCCAGATTTATAAACAGCTTTTGATGCTGTCGGGATTCGACCGTTATATCCAGCTCGCGCGCTGTTTCCGTGATGAGGACTTACGCGCCGACCGCCAGCCCGAGTTTACCCAGATTGATATGGAGCTAAGCTTCGCGGATATGGACGAGATTATGGATATTAACGAGGGCTTCTTCGTAAGACTGTTCGAGGAGGTTCTCGGCGAGAAGCTCGAAACTCCGTTTACAAAGATGAGCTACGACGAGGCTATGAACCGTTTCGGTTCGGATAAGCCCGACGTTCGCTTCGGTATGGAGCTCCAGGATATCTCCGAGCTCGTTAAGGACAGCGAGTTCGGCGTATTCTCCAACCCGATTAAAGCGGGCGGAAGCGTTCGCTGTATCGTGGCTAAGGACGCCGCTAAGGTCTATACACGTAAAGAGATTGATAAGCTTACCGAGTATGTGCGCGGTATCGGCGCCAAGGGCCTGGCGTTTGTGCGCTGGGTTGAGGACGAGCCGTCCTGCTCGTTTAAGAAGTTTATGAAAGAGGGCGAGCTCGAGGCTATACTCGATAAGGTTGGAGCCGAAAAGGGCGACGTTGTACTTATCGTGGCCGATAAAAACAGCGTAACTCTGCCCGTACTCGGCGCGTTAAGACTTACTGTCGCAAAGAGACTGGATCTTATTCCCGATACGTTTAAGTTCGTCTGGATAGTAGACTTCCCGTTCTTCGAGTTCGACGAGGAGAGCGGCGAGTGGATTGCTATGCACCATCCGTTTACAATGCCGAGAGAGGATTGTCTTGAATATCTCGATAACGACGAGGATAAGGGAAAGGTTATCGCGAAAGCCTATGACCTTACCTTAAACGGTACGGAGCTAAGCTCGGGTTCGATCCGTATAACGGACTACGAGCTCCAGCAGAAGATGTTCCGCGCCTTAAAGATGACCGACGAGGAAATCGAAGCGAAGTTCGGCTTCCTTGTAGAAGCGTATAAGTACGGCGCTCCGCCCCATGGGGGAATGGGTATAGGTCTCGACAGAGTTACAATGCTTCTCTGTAAGGCTGAAAGCCTGCGCGACGTTACGGCGTTCCCGAAGGTTCAGAACGCGTCCGAGCTTATGAGCAACTGCCCGTCCGAGGTAGACGCCGAGAGCTTAGAGGTGCTAGGATTAAGCATAAACAAAAGCGAAGAATAAAAGTATAATAAAAGTATTAGCCGACTCGAAATACCGAGTCGGCTTTTTTCGTTATATGAGAATGTCTCGTTTTAACCCGCCGCTAAAGAACCCTTTCGGAAAAACCAACTGCCTTTATTGGCGTAATTTGGAGCGGCGGCTCGCTGTTTTTTACTGATTTTGCGGCAGAAAACAGTCAAAAATCGGTCAAGTAACACGATGTAACCTAATTTAACTTTTAAATTTTTTTAAAGAAAAAATAAAAAATTTTCGCCGAAAAAATGGCTTAAACACTGATTTTTCGCGGATTTTTCCGTTAAAAATGTACATTAAATTAATATTCATTAGGTATAAAAATTGTACAATGTAACGTTAAATTCGCCGATTTTCGTCCAAAAACGCCGATTTTCCTAAAAAATCCAGATTTTATGCGGGTTTCGGGGCGTTGCAAAAATCGAACAAAGTTTTGAATATTACAAAAGAATTACAAAGGTTACAAGAAAATTAAAGCCCGATTTCTTGCAGGTTGACTAAAAAACGCAAGAAAAAATTCCCATAAAGAACTAAAGACAAGCTCGAAAGTGTAAAATATTGACGATTGATTGTGCCGTTTTAACAAAAACCGAAATTATTTTTAATTGACAATTTTCTCTTTTGCACGTATAATGCAGGACGTGACATGAACGAAGCACGAAAGCGTGCAAGTTTTGTTGCAAAATCTTTTTTGAATATGAAGGAGAAATTTAATGGCAAACACAGAAAATCAGCATTCAGCCGTTAAGATAATCACAGCTGTAGCAGCTGCGGCTATCGTATGGACATCTGTTTTTTCCGTATCAGCTCAAGCGATTTCGAATGAAAATTCAACTCATACGGATACGCAAGTTAGTGAGGGCGCTTTAGTTCTTCCTAACGGAGACACTCTCGTAAGCAATGATACAGCGGACGTTGATATTGTACCGGCTGTTTCTGTAGACATTAAAGTAGGAACAAACGACTATAAAAGTTATGACGTTCCAAAATCAACTGTAAAGGACGCGTTAAACCACGCTAATATCAGACTCGGCGAGTATGATACAGTTGATAAGAGCCTTAACGCTAAAGTAAAGGATAACACAAAAATAAAAGTAAACCGTGTTTCTTTTAAGAAGGTTGTTAAGACTAAGAAAGTAATGTATAAGACAAAGAAGAAAAAGACTTCTTCCTTATATGTTGGTCAGACTAAGGTTCAGACCAAGGGTAAAAAGGGTACTAAGAAAGTTACTTATACTAATAAGATTGTAAACGGTAAGGTTGTAAAGACAATCGTTTCGGGTACAAAGATTATTAAGAACTCCAAGAAGAAGGTTGTTCTTGTTGGTACTAAGCGTAAGAACTATCGTATGCTCGTTAATAACCCCACAAGCTTCAAGACTAAGTCCTCTGGCGGCGCGGGTACATTCTACGATCACAACGGTAAGAAAGTCGCTTATAAGAAGATTGTAACAGGTCCCGCTACAGCGTACTCCGCTCAGGTAGGCGCTTACACAGCAGTCGGCAGCCGTGTTAAAATCGGCGGCGTTGCGGTTAACCCCAGACAGATTCCTTACGGATCTAAGGTTTATATCGAAACTCCCGACAAAAAGCTCGTTTACGGTTATGCCGTAGCTAACGACACAGGCGGATTTGTTTACACAAGCTCTACTGTATGTGACCTCTTCTATCCTTTAGAGAGCACATGTAATACATGGGGCAGAAGAACAGTAAATATCTACGTATTAAAGTAATTAAAAAACGGTTGCTTCGGCAACCGTTTTTTTTTTAGGGTTTAGGATATAGGGGAAGCGGACGTGTCATCCTGAGTGGTTTACGAAGCAAAATTCGCGACAGCGAATAACCGAAGGATCTTAAAGGTATAAGATTCTTCGACTCCGCTTACGCTCCGCTCAGAATGACATTACTAATAGTCGGCACATAAAATTCCCTAAACCCTATATCCTAAATCCAATCTCCTTACCACTCTAAAATATTGACTATTTATTTCAATATATGATATAATAAAATTTAAGTGAGATTAAAAACAGCAGGTGATTTTATGTCAGATAAAAAAGTACGTACACGCTACGCTCCGTCGCCGACAGGCTTTATGCACGTTGGTAATCTTAGAACGGCTTTATACGAGTATCTTATCGCTAAATCGAACGGCGGCACATTCGTGCTCCGTATCGAGGATACCGACCGCGAGCGCTATGTTGAGGGAGCGGTAGACGTAATATATAATACGCTGAAAACAGCGGGTATTATCCACGACGAGGGCCCCGATGTAGGCGGCGAATACGGCCCCTATGTTCAGAGCGAGCGCAGGGATATGTATCTCCCTTACGCCGAGCAGCTTATAAAGGACGGTAAAGCGTACCGTTGTTTCTGCTCCAAGGAACGCCTCGAAAAGCTTGCGGAGAACAGCGAGTTCGGCGGATATGACCGTCACTGCCGCAATTTATCCGAGGAAGAAATCGAGGAGAAGTTAAAGAATAACGAGCCCTATGTTATCCGCCAGAAAATGCCTTTAGAGGGCAAAACCACCTTTAAGGACGCGGTATTCGGCGAGATAACCGTAGACAACAGCGAGCTCCAGGATCAGATTCTGATAAAAGCCGACGGCTATCCCACCTATAACTTCGCGAATGTAATAGATGACCATACTATGGGTATTACCCACGTTGTACGCGGAAGCGAGTATTTAAGCTCTACTCCGAAGTATAACCTTCTATACGACGCTTTCGGTTGGGAGATCCCGACCTACGTTCACCTACCGCTTATTATGGGTAAGAACGAGGACGGTTCCGTCAGCAAATTAAGTAAGCGCCACGGCTCTACGGGCTTCGAGGATTTGGTTGAGGACGGATATCTTCCCGAGGCGATAATAAACTATATCGCGCTTTTAGGCTGGTGTCCGAAGGATAATCAGGAGATTTTCTCGATGAAAGAGCTGGAGGAGAATTTCTTTATCGAGGGTATCTCGAAATCTCCCGCGGTATTCGACTACGATAAGCTTCTGTGGTTTAACGCCGAGTATATTAAAGCTATGAGCGGGGAAGAGTTCTTAGCTCACGCTATGCCTTATTATAAGGAAGTTTTCGGCGATAAAGAAGTTGATTATAATAAGTTCACGGGTATCTTACAGCAGCGTTTAGAGAAGTTTAAGGATATACCCGAGAAGATTGGATTTTTCGCTCAGCTCCCCGAATACGACAAAGAGCTGTTTGTAAATAAAAAGAGTAAGACTAATTTAGAGAACGCTCCCGTTAATTTAAAGGAAGCGTACGAGAGATTAAAGGCGCTCCCCGAATGGACAGCCGACGCGGTTCACGACTGCCTTATAAATATGGCTCAGGAAAAAGAGCTTAAAAACGGCACGGTTATGTGGCCTGTAAGAATCGCCGCGGCAGGTCAGAAGGTTACCCCGGGCGGAGCGATTGAGATACTCGATATTTTAGGCAGAGAAGAAAGCTTAAGAAGGCTTGAGCTCGGACTTGAAAAATTAGGTTGAGGGAATTATGGAAGAAAATAAAGAAGTAATGTCAGGCAATTTTATACATTCGTTTATCGACGAGGATATCGCCGAGGGCGGCGATTACTACGGAAAGACGGTTCATACCCGATTCCCTCCCGAGCCGAACGGATATCTCCATATCGGCCACGCTAAGGCTGTATTCGTAGACTTCGGCACAGCCGAGAAATACAACGGACTTTGCAACCTGCGTATGGACGATACCAATCCTACTAAAGAAGATGTCGAGTACGTAGACGCGATTAAAGAGGATATTAAGTGGCTCGGATTCGATTGGGGCGACAGGTTTTATTTCGCGTCCGATTATTTCGAGAGGATGTACGACTACGCCGTAGAGCTTATTAAAAAGGGCTTGGCGTATGTTTGCGAGCTTAACGGTGAGCAGATGCGCGAGTACAGGGGAGATTTAAATACTCCTGCTAAAAGCCCGTACCGTGACCGTCCGATCGAGGAGAGCTTAGACCTTTTCGAGAGAATGAGAAACGGCGAGTTCGAGGACGGCGCTATGACCTTACGCGCTAAGATTGATTTAGCTTCGGGCAACTTCAATATGCGCGACCCCGTACTCTACCGTATAAACCATATGCACCACCATAGAACGGGCGATAAATGGTGTATTTACCCGATGTACGATTTCGCGCACCCGATTGAGGACGCTATCGAGGGTATAACCCATTCGCTCTGTACGCTTGAATTTGAAGCGCACCGCCCGCTGTACAACTGGGTTGTGGATAATATCTCTATTGATACTAAACCGCGTCAGATTGAGTTCGCGCGCCTCGGAATCAACAATACCGTAATGTCTAAGCGTAAGCTTCGACAGCTCGTAGAAGAAAACTACGTAAGCGGTTGGGATGACCCGAGAATGCCTACGATCTGCGGTTTAAGACGACGCGGATATACTCCTAAGGCGATTAGAAGCTTTACCGACCAGATTGGCGTAAGCAAGGTTAACTCCGTTGTTGAGTACAGCTTTTTAGAGCATTGTCTGCGCGACGATCTGAACGAGAGCGCTAAGCGCGCTATGGCGGTATTAGACCCTGTTAAGCTCGTAATCACGAACTATCCCGAGGGTAAGACCGAGGAATTTGAAATAGAAAACCATCCGCAGAATCCCGATATGGGAACGCGCACGGTAACGTTCTCCCGCGAGCTCTATATTGAGTCTACCGACTTTATGGAGGAGCCGTTTAAGAAGTACCAGAGATTATATCCAGGCAACGAGGTTCGTATCAAGAGCGCGTATATCGTTAAATGTACGGGCTGTAAAAAGGACGACGACGGAAATGTTGTAGAGGTTTACGCGGAGTACGATCCCGAAACCCGCGGAGGAAATACTCCCGACGGACGTAAGGTAAGAGGCACGATACATTGGGTTAACGCCGAGGATTGTATTGACGCCGAGGTGCGTTTATATGATAATCTCTTTACCGTTCCCGAACCCGAGGCGGGAGAGGGCGAGTTTACGGATTATATTAATCCCGAGTCGCTTGTTGTACTGAACGGCTGTAAGCTTGAGAAAGGCTTAGCCTCAGCCGAAAAAGCCGACCGCTTCCAGTTTATGCGCCAGGGCTATTTCTGTGTTGATGAAAAAGACAGCAACCCCGACAATCTTGTGTTTAATAGAAGCGTAAGCTTAAAGGACAGCTTTAAGAAGAAATAATAAAAAGGCGTAACGCAGTTCTTTATGCGTTACGCCTATTTTAATGTCCTCGGTGTTTTTCTTTTTTCTTGATTTGCTTTAATTGAAACAATCGCCTTTTTTCGGCGTCTTTTTGTTCGCGGGATTTAGCCTTGCGTTCGGCTTTATTATCTTCGTATTGCTTTTTAAGCGCCTGCTGGGATTTTGTACCGATACCATTTTTTTCAAGTTGCTTTCGGGCGGCGCGGCTTCGGCGTTTCGGGTTATCCGCCTTCTGCTTTATCTCTGTTCTGACGGGAGGGCTGAATCGCAGGTGATTGTAATATTTCAGAATAAAGGAATATACCTCCGCGTCGGTAGGCTCTGCTCCGAAAGTCACCTTACATACCGAAAGCTCCCCACCGTCCGTTTTTTCAAACACGCCTACAAAAAACGGTTCCTCAAAAAAGACAGTGAATTTTATATTCAAAGGGATTCACCTAACTTGTAAGCCTTTTTTAAATCGTTTTCGGTTATATCGCCTTTGTCTTTCGATCCGCTTACAAGCACTGTTCCGATATCTTCGAGACCGAAGAATTTTATAATAAGTTTGTATTGTATGAGAATAGAGTCGAAAAGTTCGGGAATCGTCGCCGCCCCTACTAATATAAGCCCGAGCTTTTTAGTATTAAAACTGTTTCGCATCGGTGTATGAAATCTGTCTACAAGAGCTTTAAGCTGGGCGCTTATACCGTAAAAATAGACGGGCGACGCGATTACAACAATATCCGCTTCTTTCATTCTATCGTAAATCAGCGGCATATCGTCGCGCTGAATACAAATGTTACCATCGTTTTCAAAGCAACGGTTGCATCCGATACACGGATTGATATTATAATCTCGTACAGATATAATATCAATCTCATTATTTTTTTTGATGCCGTTTTTAAACGCTTCAACAAGCAAGTCGGTATTTCCGTTTTTTCTGGGACTTCCGCTTAATACAAGTATTTTACTCATTTTCCACCTTATGTAGTTCCGTTTACGATTTCAGCGTAAACGTCCTCGGGAATCATCGGCGAGCAGATTTCAGCTAATAATTGCTCGTCAATTTTATCTGTCTCGGCGTATTGTTTACCCGCCTTTTTAACGAGCTCGAGTCTCGGAGCGGTTACTTCCCTAGCCTCGGGAGCGTTGAACATCGGGCTCTCGGGAACCGTTATCATAGTATGATTGTTGGGGAAGCATAGCTTAAACTGACCTGCCGCGGGCTCGAAATTGTGCGCGCTATTCGGGAATCCGCAGCCGCAAATCATAAGGTATTTTAAATGGCTGAAATCCGCCTGACCTACGTGCTCGTACCTTTCGCCGACTTTATGCATAGCCATACTCGAAAGCGGTAAGGTGCGGTCTAAAAACGCCTTTAAGGGCGCGGGCATTCCGTAGCAGTAGAGCGGATAGCTGAATATAAGCAGATCGCACTCGAGCACTTCTTCGAGAAGCTCTTTCATATCGTCATTATAAATACATTCTCCGCCGTTTCTCATACAGGAAAAACAGCCTGCGCAGTATTCGATATGCTTATCTGTTATATGAATAATATGTACGTCGTTGTTTTCCGCTTCATTCATTCCGTCGAGAAACGCGCGGGTTATGTGCATAGTATCGCTTTTGTCCTTTTTCGGACTTCCGTTTAATACGAGTATTTTCATTGTGTCTGCTCCGTATTCTCCGTGTCTTTATCTGATACTTCCGCGCCGTGACGGCAAAGTAAGCCTGCTATGATTAGCATAACGCCGAGCCCGATTGAGACGAAGTTATTTAAGTTTAGGTTGGGAGTCACGCCGAATACGGATGTCATAATACCGTAGACGATTCCCGTTATAATCGCTGTAGCTATCGGAATACAGATTGTAAATATACCGAGTCTTATAAGCGCCTTAGCGCCCTCGTAAGTAAAGGGTGTACCCGCTTCGAGCTCGTGCTTAAAGTAACGCTGAGCGAGTTTGCAGAGTACAGCCTCTCCCGCGCAGAGTACCGCGCCTGCCGCCATTATGGTGTAGTAGTTGCCGAGGTTCGCTTTTGGCGACGGCTCAACAAGTCCTTTTATTGTAGTGCCGCCGAGCTTTAAGCCCTCGGGAATACACGCGAGCGATATTATTCCGACAATACAGCCGACGAAGCCGATAACGCAGAATATAAAGATAATAGTTGATAATAATTTTGCGATTTTTGAGATTGTTTGTAATGTGTTAAGTGTTTTCATTCTGTACTCCTTTTTATTGAACTGTAAAATCTGTCCATTCTATTTTAAAATATTGCATCACGTCTTCCGCCTTTTTCATACCGAATTTCTTGTAAAACGGTACGGCGTTTTCGTTTGCGATAAGATAAACCGCTATATCTTTTTCTCCGCCCGCAAGCTCGTGGGCGGTTTTCATAAGCTCGGTTCCTATTCCTCGGCGTTCATATGTCCTGTCAACGCCTAAGTCGGTTATATAGAGCCAGTAGGCGAAATCGGTTAAACCGAAAAGCACGCCGACTATAACCCCGTTATCGTTTCTCGCTACAAGGCTTATGTTTACGTTTTTTACGAGCTTTTTAATTCGCTCGTTAAATCTTTCCTTCGGGTATTGCGAGCCTAAATCCGTCCGCTTTAAAAAGTCAATATATTCTTCGGCGGATATTCTTTCTTCTTTTATTGTTATATTATTCATAAAGTCACCTTTACTTCTTTGTAAGCACCTTTTTGTTCCATGATTTTTTACCGCATTTCGGACACTTAAGCTTTCTTGTTCTTCCGATATGCTGAGCCCATAAAACACTTTTAAAGGTCGGAACATATCTGTGTCCGCACTCGGCGCACTCGTAGTAGCCAGCCGTCTGCTCAATTTTCAGCGCGTAACCCAGACCGACAATAAACAGTATAAGTCCCGCTGTAAAAAGGCAAACTCTGAGCCAAACGGGCATTTCGATAAAAGATGCTGCGAGAACTGCTCCGAGAAAAATTATCGAAGAAAACAGTCCGATTAATATTTCCAGCGTTAAGAGCTTTTTATCCGATTCTTCCTTTTGTTTTGCCATTTCGATAATCAGCTTTTCTGACTTTTCCTTATAGTTCTCCATAACTATAACCTCCCCGTTAAATAAATCGTTAAGACTGATATTAAGTATGTCGCACAACTCGGGCATAATCGAAGAATCGGGCATTGATTTTCCCGTTTCCCATTTCGACACAGCCCTGTCGGTTATGTTCAGCTTTTCGGCTAACTGCATTTGTGTAAGGTTAGCCGCTTTTCTTCTCTCGGCAATAAACCTGCCTATTTTAACCTGGTCCATTATGTTCCTCCTTTCAAGCTTAATATAGTCTATATAATATTTAAAGTCTACATACTGTCGGTTGAGTGGGAGGTATTCAACCGACGGTTGAGTAATTTTACTTCCAAGGGCGGGATTTTTTATCCCATCCCTTTTCTTTCCAGTATTTTACGTCTTTTTCGTTCCAGCCTTTCTTTTGGAGCATACGCATTAAATAGAAATAGCCTTTTGTTTTAAGCGAGGGCTTAACCTTGCCGTTATTTTTGATAATCTTTTTTGCTATTGAGCTTGTCGCTTTTTCGATTTTCTTTTTCTTCTTATCATTTACTTTTTTCCAGTCAGTTGCCGCGACGGCAATACCGAATTTATAGATTTTAGCGATTCCCCAGAAGAACAGGCTGTCCGCCATATCCTTGTTGGTCGGCTTCATACCCGCGCCCGCGGCGGTGGAAATACAAACGCCCTGCTTTTTAAACATACTCTCCTCGGGGGAATGAACTAGCCACCTGTAGCCGTAGTGGTCTAAAAGCGCCTTCATAGCGCCTGTCGCGTGGTACACATATACGGGGCTCGCGAGTATAATAACGTCCGCGCTGTCCATAGCCGCGGTAATCGGTTTAAGCTTTTCGTAATGCGGACATTTCTTCTCGTCCTTCATAAAACAGGTTGTACAGCCTACGCAGAATTCCCCGAAATCTTTCGGTAGAAAAAACTCCGTCGTTTCCCCGCCGATTTTTTCGGCGAGTATACGCGCGATATTATAAGTAGAACCCTTATGGTTCTGACCGTGTATAATTACTGTTTTCATAATTTAAGCCAGCTTTCTTTTGTATGATATGAAAATGCTCCGTTTTTACGTCCTATTTATTTACGAGTTCATTAAAAATCCTGTCCTTGTCGAATTTGCCTTCGGTAAGTCCTGGGATTTCCTTATACGCCTTGACGATTGAAAGGCTGAACTCGATAAAAATATTGCTGATTTCTTCGTCCGTATAAGGACACTCGCCCGTGACAATAAGCGTCGTAAAGCTGTACGCTACAAGCCATAAATCACGGAAATATTTATCGGCGGTATCGGCGTCCATTTTGTATTTTTCCATTATTGAGCCGCGGACAAGCTCCTGCGACATTTTTAAGGCTTCCATAGCTCCGCCCGATTCGCCGACGGTATTGTTAAGATAAAGAAGCTTATAAAGCTCGGGCTCCGCTTTAGCGAAACGCAGGTACTGCTGTCCTACGCCTAAATTGGGCACAGGCGCTTTAAGCCCTTGCTCGATGTAGTCGCGGTAGAGGTTTTTCGCGAAGGTGTAGACTTCGTTTTTCAGCTCGTCCATTGTATTGAAATACGTGAATATCGGGCGTGTGGAAACTCCGAGCTTAGAGGCGAGCTCCCTAGCCGTCAGCGCGTCGATACCTTTTTCGCGAGTAATCTCCACAGCGGCGCTTACTATTTCTTCCTTTTGAAACTTTACTTTCGGCGGCATATAGTACATCCTTTCGATTGTTACGCAACAAGTGTTACATAACTGATGTTATTATATAATCCCCGTTTAAAAATGTCAATAGTTTCGACAAAAATTTCAAAAAACATAAAAATATAACTTCCGATTGTGAATTATGCACAACTGTTATTAAATTTGAGTATTGATTTTATACGTTTTATAATGTATAATAAAATAAATAAGTATACATAAAGCGAAAGGAGGACGGCTTTATGAAAAATTTAATAAAGATTATCGCCGTTTTGACTTCGCTTGTGATTTTACTGTCGGCGTTTACGGTTGTCGCTTATGCCGAGAGCGGAATATTGATTCGCGGCACGTTTAACTTCGACTACGCCAATGAGATTGTCGGCAGGATAAACGACTACCGCGTAATGAACGGGCTTAGTAAGCTGAAATACGATTGTTCTCTGCTCGAGCCCGCGATGATAAGGGCGGCGGAGTGCAGCATAAAGTTTTCGCATACAAGACCTAATACCAAGGAGTGGCATACGGTTATGGCTTGGGAAGGCTCGCTGGCAGAGAATATCTCCAAGGGCTTCTCATCTCCTAAGGAATCAACCGACGCTTATTACAAATCCGACGGACACCGCGAGAATATGCTCGGCGATTACACCCGCGTGGGCGTAGGCGTGTTTACCGACGATAATGGTACTAATTACTGGATTCACGTATTTACGGGCGGAGCAGTTAAGGAGACCTATAAGGAAACGGGGGAAACGTACCGTTAACGTAAATGTTGCGACTCAGCCCGATAAGGAAACCTCGGTTATGTATCTTGACGGAAAGGCTACCCCCGGGGAGAAGGCGCTTGAATACGAAAAGGAACAGGCTCCCGATATCGCGAAGGTTAAGTATTCAAAAACCGTTTTTGAGTATAACGGAAGAAAGCAAGCTCCCGAGGTTACCGTTTACGATAAGGATAATGATGTAATCGCTAAAAAGTATTACGAAATTATCCTACCGAGCAAGCATTATAATTACGGAACCTATACTATAAAGGTAAGGCATAAGTATAACGGCCAGGAATTTAAAAAGGAATTTAAAATAATCCCGAAAACGACCGAGATAAGTAGACTTGCGAAGTCGAAGAAAACCGTTACGATAAGGTGGAAGAGCGTTGCGTCCTCCGCTACAGGAGTTAAACTTAGCTACGCTTTAAACAGCGGTTTTACAAAGAGTGAAAAAACACTTACCTTAACCCGAACTAAAACGACTAAGATTTTAAGAGGTTTAAAGAAAGGTAAGACATATTACTTCAGACTGAGGACTTATAAGAAATACGCAAGCGGTACTTATTACTCGGATTGGAGTAAGGTAAGAAAGATTAAGAAATAAACTCAGCGCGGCACAATTTACGTGCCGCGCTTTTGTACGCATAAAAACAGCTCGGAATAAAAACTCCGAGCTGTATCTTTTATTCTTTAATTTTTGTAGCGCTGAAATACTCTACACCAGGTTCGGGAGATTTACCGTTTTTAGCGTACACTAATTCCTTACAGGTAACGAGCTGATAGCCCATTTTCTGGAGCTTGGGCACTATACGCTTAACCGCGTCGGCGGTTGAGTTGTAAATCTCGTGCATAAGGATGATATCGCCGTCGCTGACATTGTTTATTACACTTTCATAAACCTTATCGGCGTCTCTGGAAAGCCAGTCCTGAGTATCTATCGACCAGTAATACAGAGGCATTTTCTCGGTTATACATTCAGCCTTTATAGTGCTTGTTGTCATACCGCCCGGGGAGCGGAAGGCTGTCGGGAATGAGCCGCAGATATTATGGATAGCGTTGGACGCCTTGCTGATATCCGACGGTTCAACATTACTGCCGTAGTGGGCGTGGTTCCAGGAGTGGTTGCCGAGCTCCATACCGAGCTTTTGTTTACGCTTGATATTATCTGGATGGTCAGCGGCGTTTTTACCGACCATAAAGAAAGTAGCCTTGGCGTTATATTTTTCGAGAGTATCGAGTATTCTCTTAGAAGCTTTATTGTATCCCGGGCCGTCGTCGAATGTAAGCGCGACCATCGGCTTATCGGGGTCGATATCGCTGCGCAGGGTAAAGTTTTCCGCAATATATACGATATTCGCGTCGCTCCATTTACTGCTTATATTCTTATCGTTATGCTTAACGGTATCCTTAATTCTTACGCAGTAGGGACCTGATTTCTCGAGCCCTGTAAGCGTTGCCTTAGGCTCCTTAGAGGGCTTAAAGGTTTTTGTAACGGCGTTTTTAAAATCTCTTGTATCGCCCTTAACGTACTGAACCTGGTAATTAACGGCGTTAGGAACGCTCTTCCAGGCGAGGGTAATTGAGCTTTCGTTCTGCGATTTACATTCTGTGAATACAGGAGAGGCGGGGAGCGTTAAGATGTCAACCGTGCTCCTTGCGCTTTCGATTATAGGCTCACCTTTCTTGTAAGAGGTTACGCATAACGTATAGTCGGTCTGAGATTTAAGATCCTTAACGGTGTACGAGGTGGCTTTTTTTACCGTGCCGACCTTTTTAAAGTCAGGCTCCTCGAACGTTTTCTTATAAATAATATAACCGTCAGCGTCCTTTACCTTTTTCCAGTCAAGCTTTACCGTGCTCTGTGAAGCGTTAGAGAATTTAAGCTCCTCTACGGGGTCGGACTTGGGAGTGCAGGCGTTCCATATTGAGAAAATAATAAAAACAAGCACAAGCACGAGTATAAGGGCTAAAACCATACGGGGATTAATTCTCCTGCGGCGCCTATATGAGTTATACCTGTTTCGTCTTTGAGGCGGACGGGTACTGCGCCGTCTGGCGCTTGCCGACGGATTATATGAACTTTTATCAACTTTTAAGTTAACGTATTTAACTTCCATACTTTTTTTACTTCCTAAAACAAACTATAAAATACTAGATTATATTCTAATAAAAAAAGAGAAAAAAAGCAATACTATTTTAGAAAAAAGTTTAAAAAGCGTAATAATTGTAATCTGTCAGCCGAGCATAACGTCGAGCAACATCATAAAAGCGAAGCCCGATACAATCCCCATAGTCGCGAAATAGGGGTTCGTGTCTTTATTCTGTTGACATTCGGGGATGAGCTCGTGTACCGCGACAAGGATCATCGAGCCCGCGGCGAAAGCGAGCGCGTAGGGGAGTATGGATTGAACATATACCACGGCGAGAGCTCCGACTACGCCCGCCAAGGGTTCAACAAATCCCGAGAGTATACCGATTAAGAAGCATTTCGGCCTTGTATAGCCCTCTCTCCTGAGCGGGAGAGATATCGCCGCGCCCTCGGGGAAGTTTTGTATACCGATCCCGATGGCGATTGTTATAGCCCCCATAAGATTCTCGGGGGAGAAATTACCGCCCTGTAGCGAGCCGAACGCTACGCCTACCGCAAGTCCTTCGGGGATATTGTGGAGAGTTATCGAAAGCACGAGCATAATAATGCGGTTCAGTCTTTCGTTATCGGTATTCCGCGCGATTATCAGCCTGCGCCTGGAGAACGTAACTATTTTATCCGAAAGCCACATAAAACCCGCGCCGAATAAGAATCCGAGCGTCGCGGGGATATAGGGCGGAACCGACCCCTGCTTTTCGGCGAGCTCAATCGACGGCTCCAAAAGCGACCAGAAGCTTGCCGCTATCATAACGCCCGACGCGAATCCGAGCAGCAGGTTCAACGTTTTCTCCCTCGGCGATTTAAAAAACAGCACCGTTGCCGCGCCAAGCGAGTTTACCGCCCACGTTCCAAGCGTGGCGAATAACGCGTATAATATAAGAATTTCCATATTTTTCTGTCAGCCTCCTATAAGTATAATATAAGATTTAAAATATTAGGTTACTAAATCCCGCCTCTTTGGCTTTACTCTCCAATTTTTTTCATCAGCTCATTGAATTTTTGAACAATTTATATTATAATTTAAAGTAATTCGCAAATATTTGTGAAAAACTATAGGAGGACATTATGAAAACGAAGTTAAAAAGAGTAATAAGCGTATTTCTCGCTGTACTAATCTGTTCGACGCTCGGCGTCAGCGTACAGGCAAAATCCGCGAAGAAATATGTAAAAACCCTAAAGGTGAAGTCTAAGGCAACTATCACAATTCCCGCCGATAAAAAAACGGTGACTAAATCCTATACCGTCAAGGTAAAGGTTAAAGGCAACGCTTCCAAGAAGTTCACGGCTAAGTCGAACAATACTTCCGTAGCGTCGGTAAAAGTCAGCGGAAGTAAAATCAAGGTTACCGCGAAAAAGACAGGCGTAGCCAAGATTACCGTTAAGACCAAGGCTAAAAACGCTAAGGGCAAGAAGCTCAGCAAAATCCTCACCGTTACCGTGAAAAAGACGCTTAAACCTCTACAGCCCGACGAGATTAAAGAAAAAGAGGGCGAAATTACCGAGGAGAACATAACTTGGTACAACTATGAAGGCGGAAAGATAAATAAAGCCGAAAATCCCGTTTACTTCTCGTCCGAATATCCCGACGTTCCGTTTGTATCAGACAGCTTTGTCATCAAGACATTTCTTGAAATGTTACAATTTGACCCTGATTGTAAAGTTGTAAATGTCGCGAACGGACTTATCCGTACCTACAATCTGCCTATGGGTACGTTTATCGACTTCGATTACAAGAATAAGATTCTGTATTTCAGCGACTATACATCTACGCTTGTCGTAAACGGCGATTATATGGTATTTAACCCATTCGGCATAGGCGCAACGAAAAAAGGCCCGTTTTATAAGGTGTCCGATAAGGATATATACCACGGCGGGAATCCTATTGCCGTAACCTTTGCGTATAACGAGGTTCCTATGCTCAAAAACGGCAACGATTTCCTTATCCCGCTCCAGACCTTTTCCGATTTCTTTATGTCATTTACAGGTCAGTTCGCAAGCTATAACGGCAAGGCTATATTCTTTACGGATAATAGTCTTGCGAATAACCCGGAGAAAAAAGAGTTTTATGACCTTTACCGCGACTCTGTAAAGACCGATAAAATCTCATCCGCTCTTGCGCAGGTCAACTACTATGAGTTTTGTAATGCTCTCGACGCGCGCTACGGTTTACAGGCTGCTCATAATATCGCAACCTTTGACGAGTATTTTAACCGTATGGGAATCAAGAAAAGAATGCTCTCCACAGATCTCGCAACGATTGAAATGGCTCAGCAGGACGTTTCTACAATGCTGTTCGAGGACTTCCACAGCAGATCGGGAATGCAGTCGGTATTCCTCAGCGAGCCCATTGAATACCAGTCTAAGTTAAGCCCCGGTTACTTAAATCGTATGTACAATGATCAGGAAATCCAAAAAGCCCGAAAAAAAGCTCTGGGAACATTTGGTGAAGATTTCACGGCTTACGAGCGTGTAGGTGACACAGTGTATATTACATTCGACGCCTTTAAAATGGATCCAACGATGGTCTCGTATATGTCCGAGGGCTATGAGCCGAAACCGGACAAAGATGATACAATCGCGCTCTTTGCCTATGCTCTCAAACGCCTGCAAAACGAGGATAAGGACGTCAAGAACGTTGTCATTGACCTCGCGTACAACGGCGGCGGTGCTGTTTTGGCAGGCGGATACGCAATTCAGGCAATCTGCGGTCAGTGCAATATCGATATTCAGAACCCGGTAACATGGGCTGTCCATCAGTGTGTACTGGATTTTGACCTTAACTTTGACGGTAAATATGACGAGAACGACAAGTCTATACTTGGTTTGGGCAAAAACGTGGCGGTTAATATCTCCGGCGCTTCCTTCTCCTGCGGCAACCTGCTCCCGAATGCTCTTGACCAGCTCGACGACAGGATTCTCCTCATCGGCCAGCAGAGTGGCGGCGGAGCTTGCACTGTCGGCTATCTCTCGACCGCTATCGGCTCAACGATGCAGATTTCGAGCGAGTACCGTTTGTCCACGATGAAGAATGGCTATATCCGTGATATAGACGGCGGTATCGCTCCCGACGTATATATCAGCAACAGTAGATTATTCGACAGAGAGTATATTAACAAGCTGTTAAACGAGCAATTTGACGTGAAATAAAAAATAGATAATCTTTTATTCGGAACCGTCCTTTCGGGCGGTTCCGTTTTTTACTCTATAGGAAATTACTCAAAACCGGTATAAATATTCAAGCATAACGGTGTTAAGGAAAAGAACATCTTACCTAACTCCTATAAATCCCGCCTCTTTGGCTTTATCTGTGTTGACTTTTGAGGCGGTTTGAGGTAGAATGTACTATGTATAAATTTGTGAATTTGCGGAAAGGAGACGACGTATATGACCTTGATTATGGATATCGCGGTAGTAGCGCTGAGAATGCTGCTGCCTTTGTATACCGTAGTAATCGTATACCAGATATTCGCGGCTATGCGACGCCGCCGTCGTCCCGAGCGTCCGCTTGTATTACTTGAGGATATGGAAACGGGTGAAAAAATCCCCGTTCTGTTCTGGGAGAACTCTATCGGCAGAGCCCGCGGCTCGGATATCGCACTGGACGACCCCGCGGTGTCGAGAAACCACTGTGTGCTTCTAAGACGTAAAGAGGGCTGGTTTATAACCGATTCGGGCTCAAAAACAGGAACCTACGTTAACGATAGACGCGTCGGCTCCCGAAGAACGATGCTTAATATAGACGATACCATTACTATGGGTAATAAGGATTACGCGTTTAAACGCGGCGAGGAATACGAGGAGGAGCTTCATTCAAGCTGGTTTTTCTCCAAGGTTTCGCACAAGCCCGCCATTCAGCCGTACAAGGTGCTTATTCTTGTTTCACTGTTCCATATTTTTATGGCGGTCGAGGCTTGCTTCTGTGACGGCGCAAAGGATTTCGACCCCGCCGTATTATGCGGATTCCTGGTCGGCGTAGAGTGGCTGTTCTTCTTTGTGTCAAGAGTAATCCTGAAGAGGACGGCGTTTGAGCTCGAGGCGCTCGGACTGTTCTTTACGGGCATAGGCGTAATGCTGCTCGCGCGGCAAACCGTAAAGAACGCAACTATTCAGCCCGCGTACACACAGCTTATCGCGTCCGTAATCGGAATAATCGTATTCTGTATCATTATTAAATTTATAGAAAATCCCGACCGTATCGGACAATGGCGCTTGATTATTATGATTGCCGCCGTATTGCTTCTGGGCGTAAACCTTGTTTTCGGACGGGTTACATACGGCCAGGCTAACTGGGTTCATATCGGTCCCGTTACGGTACAGCCGTCCGAGTTCGTAAAAATTGCGTTTATTTTCGTGGGCGCGTCTACTCTCGACCGACTGCAAACGAGAAAGAACTTAATTGAGTTTATTATCTTCTCGGCGATATGCGTCGGAGCGCTCGCGCTTATGGGCGACTTCGGTACGGCGCTGATATTCTTCGGAACGTTCCTGCTGATTTCATTTACACGTTCGGGAGATTTAAAAACCGTTATTCTCGCGCTTACGGGCGCGGGCTTAGGCGGAATGATTGTGCTTAACCTTAAACCTTATATATTAAGGCGATTCCAGGGTTGGCGGCATGTTTGGGAGTATACCCAGGATAGCCGCGGATACCAGCAGGTTCGAGTGCTTACCTATATCGCGTCAGGAGGACTTTTCGGCGTTGGAATAGGTAACGGCGTTTTAAAATACGTAGCCGCTTCCGAGTCGGACTTGGTATTCGGACTTATGAGCGAGGAGATGGGCTTTATCTCCGCGGTAACAATCGCTATAGCTATAGCGACGCTGTTTATTTACGCGCGCTCGGTTACGACAAGAAGCCGAAGCACCTTCTATTCGATTTCCGCGTGTTGCGCGGCGGGATTATTCGTAATCCAGATGTCGCTTAATATCTTCGGCGCGACGGATATTTTACCGCTTACGGGCGTTACCTTCCCGTTTATTTCCGCGGGCGGCTCGAGTATTATTTCGTGCTGGGGATTGCTGGCGTTTATTAAGGCGGCTGACGAGAGAACCTATTCTAAATAATATAGTTTATTTGAAGGCGGTCATTCCGAGTAATACCGCTCAGTATAACAGGCAGTATAATAGTGAACTGCAAGTGTTGATAAAAAACCAAAACGCAGAACGTATCCTCTCTATCCAAAACTTCATAGGGTACTAATGGTACGAGGGATAGCACATATACAATAGGAACGTCCGCGTTTGATGTGGACACAAAAAATAAGGAAGGGAGAGATAAGATGAAAAGAACGCTGAAACGTTCGTGGATGATTTTTATCGTCGTAATAGCCTTTCTAATCGGTTTAGGCTTTCTGGTAGTTGAAACGATCCTGAACGCATCCGATTGGGTAGACCAGCCGTATAACGGCCATATTTCAGGCGACGGCGGATTGGTTCAGGCGGGTAAGATTATCGACCGCAACGGCGTCGTGCTCGCCGAAAGCGTAGACGGTAAACGCGTGTATCATTCAAATAAACAGGTAAGAAAATCTCTCCTCCATACTGTAGGCGATAATTCGCTTAATATTTCTACGGCTATCCAAAGCAGGTTCCGTTCGGAGCTCACGGGCTACAGCTTTATATGGGGACTTAATATGCCCCAAAGCTTCCGCCACGGGCACGATATGGAGCTTACCGTGGACGCTAAAACCTGTAAAACAGCGTACAACGCTTTAAAACAATACGACAGCGGAGCCTGTGTAATATATAATTATGAAACGGGCGAGATTATCTGTTCGGTAAGTACAAAAACCTACGACCCGAACAGCCCGCCGAAAATAACTAAGAAAAACGAAGATGAATACGAGGGCGTTTATCTTGATAATGTGCTCTCCTCAACATATACCCCGGGTTCAATTTTTAAGATAGTAACTTCTGCGGCGGCGATTGAAAATATCCCCGATATATGGGACAGAACCTGGACGTGTAACGGCTCCGAGAATATCGGAGGTAACGATATAACCTGCGTCGGCTCGCACGGTACGGTCGATTTAAAGCAGGCGTTCGGACATTCCTGTAATATAGTTTTCGCGGAGCTTGCAGTTGAGCTCGGCGAGAAGAAGATGAATGAAGCGGCTGAAAAGCTCGGCATTAACGCAAGCTTTAAAATAAGCGGAGTTAATACGAAAAAAGGCCATTTCGATATATCGAAAGCGGATAAAAACCAGCTCGCGTGGGCGGGAGTCGGACAGTATACCGACGCCGTTAACCCGACGCAGATGGCTATAATCTGCGGAGCGATAGCTAAAGGAGGAACTCCCGTAATTCCGTACATTGTAAGCGGAAACTCGGGCTCCATACTCGCCGATATAGGACTTACTAAAACAGGCGTAGAGGGAAAGAAAATGCTCTCTAAATCGACAGCTGAAAAGTTGCAGGAGCTTATGCGCTACGCTGTTGTAAACGACTACGGCGACGATATGTTCGGCGGACTTAAAGTCTGCGCCAAAACAGGTACGGGCGAAACGCTTAAAGGTACCGACGAAGAAAAGAACGACGGCTGGATGGTTGGCTACAGCGTTGACAGCGATTGTCCGTTAGCGTTCGCGTGTATCGTACGCGGAAGCAGCGAGTACGGCTACGCTACAGCGGGTCAGGTCGCTAAGGCGGCGATGATCCAGGCGGCTAAAAGTATAAAATCGTAAAAATTCAGTATAAATTTATGGAGTAAACGGAAAGGATAAGATTTATGAATCCATTAAAGGCATTATTCGGAAACTATTCCAAGCGTGAGATAAAAAGGGTTAACCCTATAGCCGAACAGGTTCTCGCGCTTGAGGACAAATACGCCGCGATGAGCGACACGGAGTTAAAAAATCAGACTAATATTTTTAAAGAGCGTCTGCAAAACGGCGAAACTACCGACGATATCCTCCCCGAGGCTTTCGCGGTATGTAGAGAAGCGTCTGTGCGTGTGCTCGGAATGAAACACTTCCCCGTACAGATTATCGGCGGAATTATTCTCCACCAGGGACGTATCGCCGAGATGAAAACAGGTGAAGGTAAAACCTTAGTTGCTACCTTGCCCGCGTACCTTAACGGTCTTACGGGAGAGGGCGTCCATATCGTTACGGTCAACGA
This sequence comes from Ruminococcaceae bacterium UBA2854, assembly GCA_002350765.1. GTDB lineage: Bacteria > Bacillota > Clostridia > Oscillospirales > Acutalibacteraceae > Ruminococcoides. The sequence continues at coordinate 6,152 of DEFK01000031.1, read as the reverse complement.
TTACCTCGCCCGCCGTGACTCCGAATGGATGGGTAAGCTTTACCGCTTCTTAGGTCTTTCGGTAGGACTTATCGTCCACGACCTCGATAACGAGGAGCGTAAGGAGGCTTACGCCGCCGATATTACCTACGGTACAAATAACGAACTCGGCTTTGACTACCTTAGAGATAATATGGTTGTTTATAAAGAGGAAAAGGTACAGCGCGGCCACGCGTTCGCTATCGTCGATGAGGTTGACTCAATCCTCATTGATGAAGCCCGTACACCGCTTATTATCAGCGGACAGGGAGATAAATCCACCGAACTCTATACCCAGGCTAACCGCTTAGCCAAGACCTTAACGGTTAAGCGTTTTACCGAAACCGACGCTAAAGAGGATATGGAGAGCTACTACGCCGAGCAGGGTATCGACTATGTTGTAGACGAAAAAGCGAAGTCCGCGACATTAACCCAGAGCGGTGTCAGAAAAGCCGAGGAATTCTTTAATATAGATAACTTGACCGATCCCGAAAACCTGACGATCCAGCACCACGTTAACCAGGCTATTAAAGCTAACGGTATTATGAAGCGTGACGTAGACTACGTTGTTAAGGACGGCGAAATTATTATCGTCGATGAGTTTACGGGTCGTCTTATGTACGGCAGACGCTATAACGAAGGTCTGCACCAGGCTATCGAGGCTAAAGAGGGAGTTAAGGTTCAGAACGAGAGCAAAACTCTCGCCACTATTACCTTCCAGAACTACTTCCGTCTTTACAACAAGCTTTCGGGTATGACAGGTACGGCTATGACCGAGCAAAACGAGTTCCAGGAAATCTATAAGCTCGACGTTGTTGAAATCCCGACCAATAAACCCCTCGCGAGAGTTGACCTTCCCGATTCAGTATTCCAGACCGAAATGGGTAAATTCAACGCCGTAATCGACCAGATTGTAGAGGCGAATAAAAAAGGACAGCCTGTGCTCGTTGGTACAATATCAATCGAAAAATCCGAGCTTCTTTCAAAAATGCTTAAAAAGCGTGGAATTAAGCACAATGTCTTAAACGCTAAACAGCACGAAAAAGAAGCGGAAATTATCGCCCAGGCAGGTAAGCTCGGAGCGGTAACGATCGCTACAAATATGGCGGGCCGTGGTACTGATATTATCCTCGGCGGTAACGCCGAGTACCTCGCCAAGGCGTCGATGCGTAAGCAGGGTATAGATGATGAGCTGATAGCCGAGGCTACGGGCTTTGCCGAGACCGACGACGAGGAAATCTTAGAGGCGAGAAAGATTTTCGCCGAATTAAACGAAAAATACAGCGAAGAAATTAAAGAAGAAGCCGATAAGGTAAGAGAAGCGGGCGGACTCTTTATCATCGGTACGGAACGCCACGAGTCGCGCCGTATCGATAACCAGCTCCGCGGACGCGCGGGTCGTCAGGGCGACCCGGGTACAAGCCGTTTCTTCCTTTCTACCGAGGACGATTTAATGCGTCTGTTCGGCGGCGACAGAATGAAGGCTATGCTTTCGAGAATGAATGTCGATGAGGATATGCCTATCGAAAATAAAATGCTTACCAATATTATCGAAGGCTCCCAGGAAAAGGTTGAGCTTCGTAACTTCGGAATACGTAAGGACGTACTCCAGTACGACGACGTTATGAATAAACAGCGTGAGATTATTTATACCCAGCGTGACCAGGTTCTTAACGGCGAGAATATCCACGACTCTATTATCAATATGATTGACGAGCATGTCGAGGCTACGGTAAACAATTTCTTACCCGCCGACATCCGCGACAACTGGAATATACATTCTCTTGTCGATACTTACTACGACTGGGCGATTACCGACCGCGATAAGTATAGATTCTCCGCTGAGGATTTGGAGAATATCGAGCCCGAAGAAATCAGGGATATGATCGTTGAGGACGCTAAGGAGATTTACGCCGAAAACGAGAAGCTTCTCCCCGAGGAAACTATCCGCGAGATGGAGCGTGTATATCTTCTTAGAAGCGTTGATACCCACTGGATGGATCATATAGACGATATGGAACAGCTTAAAGCGGGTATCCACCTGCTCTCCTACGGCCAGCACGACCCCGTTGTTGAGTACCGTTTAAAGGGCTTTGATATGTTCGACGATATGATTGCCGCTATCCACGAGGATACAATCAAGCTTATGCTTACCCAGCCGAAGCGTATCCGCGAGCAGCAGAAACGCCGCGAGGCTATAGCCGCCGCTAAGCGCTTAGCCGCCCAGAAAGCAGCCAACGCTAGATTAGGCGCCGAGGACGGCGATGACGAAACCGAGGATCAGGGCGACGTTGTAAAGAACGCGCTTAAACGCAAAAAGGTAGCCGAGCCTACCGCTACCTCGGGCGACGGAACTGACTCCGCGAATAAAACAATCCGCAAAGGCAAGAAAATCGGACGTAACGATCTCTGCCCCTGCGGAAGCGGTAAGAAATATAAAAAATGCTGCGGACGCAACGAGTAATGGAGGTTTCTAAATGAAAAGAGTATTAATAGCGGCTTTAGCCGTATTCGTGATAGCTTTATCCTTTGCGTCGTGTTATGACCCCGACGCGGGAATAAAGGATAAAAGCAAGATTGCTTCTACAACTGCGGCGGATAGCGCCACAAAGGCTACCGAGGCTAAAGCTAAGACAGTAAGCGACAGTAAGTACAGCGATACCTACGAGGGTCTGCGTGATTATATGAAAGCGTGGGGTTATATAAAAACCGACGACCAGAATAATATTGTAAAAATGCAGGCGGATAAAATCGGCGCCGAAAAGGGTTATAAGTATATCGACGGCGATACCCGCGTTGAGCTTTATTCCTTTAATTTCACAAAGGATAACAGCACCCGCGATAAGGTAATCGAGAGCGTTAAGAGCAACGGCACCTTCACTCTCTACGGAGAAACTATCCCCGCTTATCTTTCGGATAACGGAAAGTATCTTATGGTTTATTCGAATCCCGCGGCTAACGATAAAAACTCCGACGCTTATAAAACCAAGATGAACGCGGTAAAGGCGTTTAAGAGCTTTAAAGCAAACAGCGGAGAAAAAACTGATAGCGAAGAAAAATCCGATGTTCAGGAAACAACCGCTAAAGCAGAAAAGAAATAATAGATAATAAAAAGCGCTGAGCTCACTTGAGTTCAGCGCTTAAGTTTTGTCTGTTAATCATCATCAATCCATATATCCGCGAACCATTCGTATTTTGACCCGTCGGAAAAATTAACTGTATAGAAAATATATGGGTTTATAATATCGGGTTTAGAATGACAGGTTACGACGCCTTTTTTGTCGACGGATAATGCTTCGGGATAATTTGCGTAGTAGCTTATTTTGTATTCGCTCTTTTTAAAATCGGAAAGCAAATCGACGATATACTTCTTCAGATTTACACTTTCATTGGGTTTAAGTATAATATCGTTAATATCCAATGCGTCTTTTGACGCTTCGTACGCCAATACATCTTTCATTTTTGCTTTTTTTATCCTGATATTAAACGATCCGATTTTTCTTTTTTTACCGTAAAGTGTTTCGTATACAACGGCTTTGGTTTTACCGCTTTTGCGCGCGTAGATAACCGTGTCGGGGTATGAATAATATGTTCCGGCTGTTTTTTTGTTTTTTATTGAAACCGAATACTTTGCTTTGGAGCGAGGGTATAAAAGCATATCCTTTAAATGAATGTCCTCACCTGATATATTTCCTTTGGAGCTGTGTTTAAGCGTAAGAGTTTTATACTTTTTTCTGATAGACGGTTTAATGTTTTTTACCGTAACCTTAAAGCTGCCTAGTTTAATTTTTGTTCCCTTTAAGGTCATTTTAACTGTAACGGTTCCGTAATTTAAGCTTCTTATTATAGGATGATAATAATTCCAGGAACCTTCGATTTTTATAATGTTCTTTTTTGAGAACTTAAATTTTACCGCCTTTGTGTAGCTGGGGAGTTTTAATTCCTTGGTTGCGCCATAATTGATATTAATGGCCTTAATCTTAACCTTTCTTGTTTTCTTAACGGTAATTCTAAGCTTTTTTACGACTGTTTTTTAGTAGATGAATCGTATCTGTAGATTGTTATGATCGGCTTTTTTCGGTGTGAGGTCAGTTTTTTACCCGCAATATTTATATAATAACCATCGTCGTCATAGGAATATTTATTTTCATTATATAAGTACTCGCTGTTTTTGAATGATTCATCGTAGGTTTTATGCCAATTTCCGCCCGTAAAAATTTTGTTGGTGTAAAGATAAATCGTTTTATCAACTATAGGAACATTATCCGAGCTTGCGGCGGTTGCCGAAGACGGTAATATCGAAAACGCTCCAGTCAAGATAATTAATGATAATACTAAAGTTATAACTCTTTTCATTTTTTAAACCTCCTTAATAATATAGACGAAGGAAATCTAAATTTTGATACCAATTTTTAAAAATTTTTCCTTTCACTATAGTAGTGCCGAAAAAGAGGAAAAAAGTTTCAATTTTTTCTTAGTTTTTGACATTCTGCTTTTTAAACAAAAAGTATGTCTTGTTTTTGTTTATAATGACAATAAAACAGCGGTGGATTTTTATGTCCACCGCTATACTATATTATAAATCGTAGAAAACTTCTTTTCCGCAGTTGTTGCAGTAGTGGTCGCCTGGTTTAACGGGCTTGCCGCATTCCGTACAGAAGCAGGGAAGACGTTTTTCTGTAATAACCTCTTGAGTAGCTTCCTCGACTTGAGGCGCTTCGACTACAGGAGCTTGCTCTGCAACAGTTTCCTCAACTTGAGTTGTTTCGACTACAGGCGTTTCAACTACAGGCGCTTGCTCTGCGACAACTTCCGCGGGTTCAACGGTGTTTTCGATTACGTCGGGCGTATCGAAAGGCTGAATCGGCTGCTGCGCGAAATCCTCTCTGACAGGCGCCTGAGGGATTTCCGCCTGAGGCGCGGGTGACGGCGCGGTGTCGTACGGGTTGAAGTTGTTGTTAAACGCGGGAGCGGCTACGGGAGCTGAATTGAAAACGGGTTGTCCGTTGTTCTCAACCTGCGCGGGCTCGTCGGGGATTTCGATTCTGAATTTTTGCGAAATTTTCTTTATATACACGGAATATTTAATAGCCAGAACTCCCATAATTACATCGGTTGCTGTCGTAAATAACAGCTGCATAATAATCAGTGTAATAGGTAACGGCTCAATAATAACGTTATATTGACTGTTAAATATTAAAATGAATATTACAATAAAGATTCCCTTTGAAATTGTATAAGCCGCTAAGATAAATTCCATTACGCCGTAAAGAACAGCGCCTTTTCTTTTTAAATAAATTGAAGTCAGACTGGATTTTATCGAGTTCGCGAATAAAAGCTGTCCGATAGCGTTAAGTAAAAGCATTACACAAAGCGGAATGAGGATCACGCATAAAGCAACGCTTAAACCTGCCAACATTCCGACAGCGGGATTGTCCACGTACTCGGGATTTGCTTGCAGCGCGGGAGTAACCAGTAAAAGAATTGCTACAACCGCTGCCGAGATTAAGGTCAAAAGTGAAACTAAAACAACATTAATTATCGAGATAACCTTAAACAAAGTAGACGGAGCGGAAAGATTAGCCTTTTCCTGCTTACTTTGCAAATACATTAATAGAAACGCAACCGCGAAAAGTATAGTTAATATACTGCTGAATGAAACAGACGAAAAAAGATTTACACTCGGGGGAGCAGTTTGATTAACGTTAACCTGTGACGCGCCTATTGAATTCAGGTAAGAACTGAGAAATCTGTTTACAATCGCGCCGAAAGGGTTAAGAAAAGAAACCGTAATCTGAAAAATAAGCGTTAGAAAAGTGAAAACAGAAAGCAATAATACAACAGGCTTTCTGAAAAAGTCTTTCATTATATTAATGTTTTGCTGATATGGACTTCTAATCATAATACCACCTCGTTATTAGCTGTATTTATTCTATCCTAAATTGGTCGTAAAATCAATAAAATTGTAGTAAAAAAGTATTAATAAAAGGATATTTGTCGAAAGTTAAAAACTTTTTTAAAAATAATTAAAATTTTTTCAAAAAAGATATTGACATTTGGAGGTTAATGTAATATAATCTTAATGTTCGCCGCATAAAAGTGCGACGGCGCAAGAACCTTGAAAATTAAACAAC
>DEFK01000021.1:1003-6285 GCA_002350765.1 Ruminococcaceae bacterium UBA2854 | reverse complement strand
TAACTTTTGGGGGTCGGGTCATTATATAAATCCGAACAGAGAAAAGCTTAAATATGAAAATTGTTAAGTGAAAACTATGGATGAAAACTGTTCCTTAATGGATGAACATTGTTCCGAAAAGGATGAACATTGTTCCATAATAACTGAACAGAATTCACAGTATAATAATAATTATAATAATAAATATAAAAATAATTATAATGATAATAAAAACAGTTTTAACAGATTCGGATATGATTTAAAGAGAAATTACGATATTAATGAGTTGATGAGGATTCAATAGGAAAAGCAACGTAACCTTAACGCAGTATACGCCTTCTCCTTGAGGAGAAGGCGTATCGCTATTCTGTCTGCACGACAATCACTTATCACTTACTTCTTAATAATTATAATGATTTACCCGGGTAACTCTTCCGTTTTGTATATACACCCAGCAATATGAACCGCCGCGTACAAATTTCCATTGTTTTAATCCATTGTAATTATTTCTTATAACGGGATAGCCCCAGCTTGTGAGCACACAGTTTTTCTCGGACATACCGTTATAAATCTTATCACCTATAAATACGGAATTTTTATCATCATCGGAAAAATATCCTTTTTTCTTTCCGAAGCTGTCGGTGTATTTAATCTTAATTTTCGAGCCTGCTTTAGGCTTTTTAATTTTAAATGTTAAGGTAGATGAGCCTTCCTTCTTTTTAACCTTTTTAGTATAGGTTTTATTCCCTATCGTAAGCTTTACCTTATCGTTCTTAATAACCTTGGTTACTTTTATTTTAACCTTAGAGGAATAAGTATAAACCTTGTTTTTAAGGTAAATTTGTCCCCACAGTGACTTAACTTTAGTTTTCTTTGTATTAGTGCAGTTTGTGGGATCTTTTACGCTTACTATTATTTTTGTACCGCTTTTTTTAGGTTTAACTTTCTTTACAACGTAACCGTCCTTATCGGCGGTTCCTTTATACTTTTTAGAGCCTATTTTTATATTTACTTTTGATTTAGGCACTGTATAAATGTACAGCTTATTTTCGCCCGAATAAAAAGGACATATGGATAAAACAGGTTTTACAGCGGCGGCTTTAGCGGTTTTAGTATAAGTATAACCGTCCTTGGTTACGATTTTTACGGTAACTTTAGTACCTTTTTTAATCGAATACGACGCTTTAAAGAACTCATTATCATATTCACTCTCATAATCGGAATAATCAAATTTTTTCATCTTGTAGGTTTTTCCGCCTGCCGTTAAAGTTGCTGATTTAACTCCCATAGTGTCAAAGTATTCACTGTCATTGTTGCAATAAAAACTAACTATTGTATTTTTAACATTACATTTCGCAAAATTAAAAAAGCAGTATTCGTGTTTTGTCGGAACAGTCACTGTAGTTGAACACTCGTATCCTTTATCGTCTACGAAATAAACACTTACTTTTTTACCTAACTCTCCGTTATAATCGAAATTGTACGTATCATAGTCATCAATTTTCCCCTCGATTCGCTTACCCTCATAAATAATATACGCTTGCTTTATAACGGAATCACCGTCATAACTTACCGACGCGTTAATCCTTGTTTTAGTGATACTGTTAACTGTAATCGTTCTGTTTATTTCGAGAATACTATATGTATTCACTTCGGACTTAGTGCCGAATTCTCCCTCGAACCAGATTTTAACCTCTGTACCCGGAGCTGTTTCGGGATAATTCACCTCATATTCAGTCATCGCGCTTTTATAATCGCTGTAATATACGTTTCCGTTTATTTCAACGCACATTCTTACAATAGAAGCGCTGTATCCGTAATAATTAGCCTTTGCCGATGTTTTAATAATATCGGAGCTTTCAATTTTAATATCATTATCGGAAAACTCTTTTCGAACCTTACCTTTAACTGTTTTCTCGCATCCGTATCCATCGGACAATACAAACTCTATTTCAGAGCCGATTTCCTGTTCGGGATACGATATTTTTAAATAGCGTTCTTTAATTCTTTCACCTTTATATTTTTTTAAATTAACAGTAGTATAAACCTCTTTCGCGACATCGTCGTAATCATAGATTATCGCTCCTGTTTTACCGATTACCGACTCTGCCTCACGGAAATCGATGCTATGACTATGCGAATGAATAACGTATATACTATACTCTTGATTTCTACTGTCAAAAACAATATCGCCGTTTTCGTTCTTTATATATATTCGATATTCATGTTCCGCCTCGAGATAATTATTATCGGGAAAATCCAGTTTAAAAGTCTGGTATGTATTTGTAATTGAGAACGGAATCTCTATATATGAAGACGCGTCCTCATTTATTAAAGTTCCACTCCCACGTCTATCATTCTCGGGGTCAAACTCAATACACATTAAAGCGTCCTGCGCGCGGTCAATATCTCTTACCTGAAACGAAATACTCGCGTGCTCTAATTCTATATTATTAACATTCCAAGTATTTTCATCAGCAAACGCGACTACAGGCGCGGAGAAAACAATACCTAATACAAATATAAAGCTGAGTAATAAAGATAAACTCCTGATTCTCATAACATCATCTCCGAAAAAGTAAATTATTTTTACATTAATATTTTACCATATTTTTATCCATTTTTAGTTTGATTTATTGCACAAAGTTCAACGCATATATTTATGCAACTTGCACATAGAAAAACTCCCGAGTAAAACCCGGGAGCTCTTATAATTTTAACCACTTAACTCTTAACTTTTACCTCTTACCTCTTAACTAATCTTATGTATCCATCCCTCGGGAGCTTCAATTCTGCCCATCTGGATACCTGTTAAGGTGTCGTAGAGTTTCTTTGTAATCGGGCCCATTTCGTCCATTCCGCTCGGGAAGCAGATTTCCTCGCCGTGGTTGTTGATCTTGCCTACGGGCGAAATAACGGCAGCTGTGCCGCAAAGTCCGCACTCCGCGAAGTCCTTAACCTCCTCGAAGGCTACGGGACGATGCTCAACCTCAAGTCCGAGATATTTCTCGGCTACAATCATAAGACTTCTTCTTGTGATTGACGGGAGAATTGAATTTGACTTAGGAGTTACAACCTTATTGTCCTTGGTAACAAAGAGGAAGTTAGCTCCGCCTGTTTCTTCAACATAAGTACGTGAACCCGCGTCAAGATACATATTCTCGTCAAAGCCCTTTTCGTGAGCGTCAACGATCTGGAAAAGGCTCATAGCGTAGTTTAAGCCCGCTTTAATATGGCCTGTACCATGGGGAGCCGCTCTGTCGTAATCACATACGCGGATAGTAATCGGCTTAGCGCCGCCCTTGAAATAGGGACCTACAGGTGTTACGAAAATTCTGAACTGATACTCGTCGGCGGGTTTAACGCCGATAACGGGGTTAGTTCCGAAGATATACGGGCGGATGTATAATGTCGCGCCTGAGCCGTAAGGCGGTACGTAATCTATATTAGCTTTTACAACTTTTTCAACCGCGTCAATGAATTTCTCCGTGGGAACGGTAGGTATTTTTAATCTCTCGGCGGACTGAATAAGACGCTCCGCGTTTAAGTCGGGACGGAATGTTACAACGCTTCCATCCTCGGTTGTATAGGCTTTTAAGCCCTCGAATACCGTCTGGGCGTACTGGAGAACTCCCGCGCACTCGTTAATGGTAACGTTAGCGTCGTCGGTAATAACACCGTCGTCCCACTTTCCGTCCTTAAAATTGGAAACGTATCTCTTGTCTGTCTGGATATAGCCGAATCCTAAGTTCGACCAGTCAATATTTTTCTTAGCCATAAAAATACTTCCTTTCATATAATTTTTAAAATTCTAACTTAAATTTTATCACCGTTTATTTATGCTGTCAAGAAAATAGCCGAACTTTATCACAATAAAGTTTAATTATTCTATATTAGAATTATAATCACGTGAATTTTATTTATACTAATATTTATGATAATCATAAGAACATTATAGGTAATGTTTAATTGTTCCGCCTTTGGCTAAAGGACAGCTTGCCTATATGAGAAAACCCGCATAAGTATAATTTATAATCTACGGTGATACAATGAAACAAATTACAAAAATCGCGTTATCGGGAGGTCCCTCGGGCGGTAAGAGCTTCGCCCTTAAAAAGCTTATTCCCGAGCTTTTAAAATACGGATATTCGGTCTACCCTGTTTTCGAGTCGGCTGAGGAAATCCTTAATAACGGTTTTAACCGAGGTACAAGCCCCTACGAATTTCAGAAAGCCATCGCCGAGAACCAGATAAAAAGCGAGCGCAATATTGAGAAAACAATTAAGGACGGCGAAAAAGCCGTTATAATCTGCGACCGCGGGCTTATGGATTGCAGGGTTTACCTTAACGACGAGGATTACGAAAAGATAAAAAAAGACCTTAATATGAGCGAGGTTGACCTGCGCGACAGATATGACGCGGTGTTTCATCTCGACAGCACCTCGAGCAGCGAAATCGCCGAGTACGCTAACAGCAAGATCCGAGTTGAAGCTGAGCACGAGGCTCGCGAGATCAATGAGCGCTCAAAAAGAGCGTGGTGCGGTAATCCACACTACAGGTTTATCCCCGTATGCGAGAGCTTTTCGGGGAAGTTCAGTATCTTGCTGAATGAGGTAAAGGCGTTTTTAGGTATACCTAAACCGCTCGAAATCGAGAGAAAGTTTTTAATAGAATACCCCGATACCGAATATCTTCTTACTCTCCCCTGCGCCAAGGTTCATATCGAACAGCATTATCTTATAGGCGCAAACGGACGCTACAGGCTCAGAAAACGCGGAGAGAACGGCGGTTATATCTACATAAAAACCGTGAAGAAAAAGATATCCGAAACCGTCCGCGAGGAAATTGAGGAGCGTATCAGCGAAAATGAGTACAACGAGCTCCTGAAAAAAGACGCGGTTATGGGGAGTATCAGCAAGGACAGATATTGCCTTATGTATAACGGCACGTATTATGAGATTGATATTTTTCCTTTTTGGAAAAAACAGGCATATCTCGAGGTAGAATTGCTCAGCGAAGATGAAGAAATAGTAATTCCCGAATTCATAAATGTGATAAAAGAGGTCACATTTGACGAGAGATACAAGAACAGCAGGCTGTGTAACAACGTGCCCGAAGAAGAAATTTAAAAAATATTTCATCTAAAAGGGTCAAATCACTTGACAAACAGGCTCATTTTAGATATAATAGACAGGCTGATTAATGCGCCAATAGCTCAGCTGGATAGAGCAACTGCCTTCTAAGCAGTAGGTCAGGGGTTCGAGTCCCTTTTGGCGCGCCATATGGTGGGATTAGCGTAGTTG
>DEFK01000021.1:593-896 GCA_002350765.1 Ruminococcaceae bacterium UBA2854 | reverse complement strand
CGAATCTCCGATGGGTCACCAAAACGAAAAGCAGTCCATTGGACTGCTTTTTGTTTTGCCATCGGAGATTCGAAAGCCCGTATAGAAAACAGTCCTGTGGACTGTTTTTAGGGCGTTGCGCTGCAGAAACTTTTCTCATTTACGTGAACACAAGGTTCGAGATGAACATTTCTCATTAGCTAAACGTTCCGATGGGTCACTTCCCGCGTAGCGGGAATATATAAATCCATTGGACTGCTTTTTGTTTTGCCATCGGAGATTCGAAACTATCAGTCCAAAGTATAGTCGTCCGTCTCACTCTAA
>DEFK01000021.1:0-499 GCA_002350765.1 Ruminococcaceae bacterium UBA2854 | reverse complement strand
TCCAGTACAAAATATAGTCGTCCGTCTCACTCTAAGAGCGAGTTCGCCGCACTCCTTATTTTGCACAGCGCTTTTGCTCCCTTAATCCGCCACCGGCGGCGGTCGCAACGCTACATTTATGAACGGTTTAGCTCCGCTACACGTCCCAAGGTTCGAGATGAACATTTCTCATTAGCTAAACATTCCGATGGGTCACTTCCCGCGTAGCGGGAATATATAAGTCCATTGGACTGCTTTTTGTTTTGCCATCGGAGATTCGAAAGGGCGTTAAGAAAATGTCCCAGTGGGACATTTTTAGCCCGTTGCGCTGCAGAAACTTTTCTCATTTACGTGAACACAAGGTTCGAGATGAACATTTCTCATTAGCTAAACATTCCGATGGGTCACTCCCGCGTAGCGGGAATATATAAATCCATTGGACTGCTTTTTGTTTTGCCATCGGAGATTCGAAACTATCAGTACAAAATATAGTCGTCCGTCTCACTCTAAGGGCGAGTTC
>DEFK01000022.1:15219-28888 GCA_002350765.1 Ruminococcaceae bacterium UBA2854 | reverse complement strand
TGTAAATACCGTTTCGCCGTAGTTATTAACTTCGGAGATATCCACGACATCCCCAGGCCAGTCCGCGGTAGCGGGAACGCCCGTATCATCCCAGGCGTAAAAATACAAAGTACCCCAGCCTTGGTTATCGGTAAACTTAAACGACATGTTACCCGCGGAATCCGCGGTTAAGGGAATCGCGCAAAAAGCCGATACTATTAAAAGCACAGATAAAAAACAACTCGTTATTCTCTTAATACTCTTTTTCATAAAGACACCTCCGAAAAGTGTTGTTTATACTTGTATACATTCTAACACAAAACCTATATGTTTTACTGCACAAAGTTTTATATTCCGATTTATATAATATGCACAAAAGCCCGCTTAACAGCAAAAAATAAGCTCGGTTTCCCGAGCTTACTTATATTGATCTATTTAATTTTAACCTTAACAACCTTATTAACAGTCTTTGGCTTATAATTTCCGTTACCCTTAGCGGTAATACTTATCTTTAGCTTATAATCGCCTTTTTTAGCTTTCTTCCATTTACTCAGCGTAATTACGCCCTTGGAGTTAATTTTAGCGAGCTTATAGATTTTAGCCGTCGAGCCTTTTTTAACGAGCTTATATGCAACCTTGCCCTGAGCGTTTTTAACGGTAACGGGCTTTAAGGTCTGTTTCTTACTCCTGAGCTTTTTAGCCTTAACCGACGCAGTCTTAACGGTTACGCTTAGAGGGTTGGACTTTTTAGTTACTACGGGCTCAGGCTCGTCGGACTTAACAGGCTCGGTCTCGGGCTCTTTAGAAAGGTCAACGAACTCGAAATCGTTTAACTCAGCGTAAGCCTCAGCCGCCGTATTCGGATAGCCCTTGATTATTATACCATCCTTGCTCGTAATATATCCTTCATTGTTCATTCCCGTCATACTGTAGCCAAAAGCCTCGTGGCCGATTTTTTTAACACTTGCGGGAATTGTAACCTCCTTTAGTTTCTCACAGCTTAAAAACGCCTCTACGCCGATTTCCTCGAGATTATCGGGAAGCGTGATTTCGGTAATTTCGCTCTGGAAAAACGCTCGGTAGTTTATCTTTTTAACCGATTGCGGAATATTTACATTGTCTAACATATCTACAGAATAAGTATCGAGCTCCTCGAGGTCGTTGTTAAGCTCGATGGATTTTATCCACAGGCAGTTATTAATAAAAGCGTAAGGAAGTCTTTTAATACCCTCGGGTACAACGATTTTCTCTACGTTAGTCTCCATAAAGGCGTAATCGGCAAGCACGGTAGTACCTTCTTTAATTACGAAACAGCCTTTACACTCTGTATCGACCGCAATAAGAATATTGTCGTAGTACAAAGCGCCGTTGTCCCAGTTGTAGTCGTTATCGTAAAACGCCGTACCTATAAACGCGTCGAAGCCTATTCTGTTTATTGTTTTCGGAAGCCTTATATCGCTAAGCTCAGCGCAATTCTTAAACGCCATTTCGTCGATAAACTCGACACCGTTTTCAAGAACAGCAGTTTTTAGCGAGCTACAAAAACAAAATGTTTTTTCGGGGATATGCTTAACTGTACCAGGAATGGTAATCTTCGTAAGCTTTTCGCAGCCTACGAACGCGAGATGCTCAATTACGGTAGTACCCTCTTTAATCTTGTACTCACCCTCTATATTCTCGTCAGCGGCTACAAGCACAGAGCCGATATATAATACGCCGTTCTCCCAGTTTTTCTTATTTTTATAGAAAGCCGTATCAGTGAACGCGTCCTCTCCTACGTAGGTCATAGTATCGGGAAGCGTAATTTTAGTTACGAAGTCACAGCCCGTAAAAAGCTCGGGAACGGCACTTGTAACAGGCAAGCCGTCAATAGTTTCGGGAATAACGACCTCGGCGTCCTTTCCGAGATACGTATAAATACATACATATCCTTCGTCTTTATAGTACATATACTCGAAGGTATCGTTTTTTCTAATCTCGTAATCAATATAAACCGCGTCAGCCGTAAGCGGTACAGCCGCGAACACGCTAATAAGCATTATTACGGAAAGAATAATACTGATAGTTTTTTTCATTACAACCCCTCCTTACTTTACCTTAACTTTAACCTTAACGGTCTTTGAGCCGCTCTTGTATTTATCGTTACCCGCGGCGCTTACCTTAACGGCAACGGTGTAGGTTTTCTTAGCGTACTTACCCTTTTTTAGAGTAACCTTGCCCTTGCTGTTAACTTTAAGCTTTTTATAAAGCTTTTTGGATGTGCCTGACTTTAAGACCTTATAGGACACCTTACCCTGAGCGTTTTTAACGGTAATTGTAAGCGCGGTCTGTTTCTTTGACTTTAAGGCTTTAGCTTTAAGCGTTTTCTCCTTAGCGGTTGCTTTAAACGGATTGGACTTTTTCTCGGTAACGGCTTTTTCGTCGGAAGAATCCTCTATTTCTTCACCGTAAGCCTTTATCGGGAAGTTATCCATATCGAAGTAATGGCTGTCGTCACCCGTAAGAACGTCCTTGATCCACGAGCTGGAAATATCTATCCATGTACCGTCGGCGCAGAACATACTCTCTCCCTTGTTTATAATACCCTTGTTACAGAAGAACGAGTCAGTCGCTCTGGCGTAATCGTTATTAGCGCCGCAGTATATGTTAAAAATATACTTTCCGTCGGAAGCCTTCTGCGTTACAACGACCGAGAAGCTCTGACCCTTTTTAACCTTAGCGTCCTTGTCAAGATCCTGACGGTGGAAGCCGCCCCACTTATATGTAACGTCGGCTTCGTAGAGCTTCTTTCCGTCTGTCGGAGAGGTAAAGTTATCGTTCAGAGCGTAAAGGTCGTAATGAACGGTTGTATCGGGGGTTGAGGTCTGGCAGGTAATCTCGTCGATATTAAGCGCGGATTCCGCCTTAAAGATGTTGGAGGTGCTTACCTTATTCGTAACAGCCGCGGTGTTAATATAGTTTACGGGCATATAGTCGTGCTGGTAAACGTAGTAATCCTTAGCGTTAGCCTTATCGAATTCGAGAGCCTCAACGCTGTCTACGCTCTTATCCTCGTAGGAAATCCAGAAATAACCTGAGCCTACCATTACGGGATTACCCTTTTTATCCTTAACTATATTACCGTCTTTATCTCTTTTCTCGACCGGAATACCCCAGTCGCCCGTTCCGTGGTTAGGGAACTCCTCGGTACCCGCGCCCCAGCTGTTTTTAACAAGCCACGCGCCGTTTTGCTTAGGCGTGGTAAGCTTAGCGCTCTCCTCTTCGGTATAAGAAATTTCGTTGCCCTCGGTATCGTAGGAGCTCGGAATAGTATGGGTAAAGTTTTCCTTGGGATAGTTATCATCCCAGCCTACGATAGTTACGGCGTGGTTAGGAACACCGTCATCAATATAGGTATAATGAGCCCATTTATCGCTTATGAAATAAGTATCCTGAGCGCTTCCGTCAGAGTCTATAGGCTCGCTGCTGTCAGCGCAGAAACCGATTTCAAGCGCTCTTTTATTAATAAGCTGTTCCTTCATAGCTCCTATAGCGCTGCCCCTGAAATGAGCCGAAACCTTGGCGGGAGAAGGAAGCTGATATGTGGATTTAAGACGGAACGCCTGAACAAATCGGAATTCCTCGGGGATTGACCAGTCGTCCATATTACTGTAGCATAAAGGATTATCGTTATCGTCATACTCGATTTTTTTATCCTTGCCGTGATACTCGAACAGATCGCCGAACAGCTCCTGAACTTTAGGATTATTACCGTATTCAAGCACGGGACCTATTCCCGAGGAGAACATACTTGTAGCGAATACAGGTATACCGCCCGCGTCAAGAATCTGGGAGGATTTCTGGTTGCCTTTAAAAATACCGCCCTCGCCGTTTTGCGGATCGTCGGGATCGTTAAGCGGAGTGCCGTTGAACCACGCGAGGTGTTTTTCGGATAAATCAAGATTATCTACATTAAGCTTGCCGTCGTGGATCTCAGGCTTACCGAGGATAGATGTCTCCGCCGCGGATATAGCGGAAAATGCCCAGCATGAACCGAACGGGTTTTGGAACTTAACGGAGGTTACGTAGCTTGTATCGCCCTTGCCGTCGTTGTCGGTATCGACATTACGAAGGTCAAAAGCCTCGGGATACTGGCTGCCGCCTACCGAGCCTGTCGGCTTTTTACTTTTCTTATCAAGCGTGTTTTTATTTTCCCTGAAATCGAAAGCGTAGTTGGTTTTACTCTTAGTCTGCTTAGCGATTTCCTGAAGCGCGCTGTTATTCTTTACCGCCGCTTCAGCCTGAATAGTAAACACTACAGCCGATAACATCGCAACCGTAAGAACAACAGATAATACTCTTTTAATCGTGTTATTCATCTTATTACCTCTTTTCGGAAAATTCGGAATATTTTTTCCATATTAAAAATCATTATAACATACGCGTAAAAGAATTTATCCGCAAATAAGAAATAAAAATTTAAAAAAACATAAAAACTTTAGATGAACTTCAGAAAAGTATGTTATACTACATTCAAGGAGTTGAGAAATATGAAAAAGTATTTATCAATTATTTTAGCGACGATCACGCTTTTATCCGCGTTATCAACTACAACCGCTTTCGCGCAGGAAACAATTCCCGAGAGAAAAAACATTGTTAATGTAGTTCCCGCCGATTGCGCTACCAACGACGTATATTTCTACGCGCCCGAAAGAATCAGAGACAACGTAGGCGTTTACTGGTACGAGGGCTCGTACAACTGCGACCTGGAGGAAAACAAGGTTAACGGCAGCGGCTACCCCGGTTACCGCGTTACAAAAACCGAAAGCGCCGATAAGAATATCTACCGCGCCGATATTCCGAAGGACGTCGAGCAGGTTATGTTTACCGATACGCGTTATCCGACAAACAAGCTTGTAACAAAATCGCTTTACATTACAGAAGGAATAAAGCAAATTTTCGTTGAAAACCCGCTCCCTCCCGTAAGCGAGTATAACCCCGACTATATTTATGGCGATTGGTTTTACTACTACGGCGACGGCAAATACGGTCCCGAGCTCACTTTAGCTCAGGCTGAAAGCAAAAACGTCGTATACTCGGGCGGAGAATTTCCCACCGAATCCCCCGTCGATATCGACGATAATACGAATACTAAGCCTGTAAGCTCCAAGAAGGACAATCCGATTAAAGCCAGCGTAAAAACAAAATCCGTAAAAGCTAAAACCCTCAAAAAGAAATCTCAGAGTTTTAAAGCGATTACGGTTAAAAACGCTCAGGGCAAGGTTGATTATAAACTCGTTAAAGCTTCCGTTAAAAAGAAACTGCGCCCGTATATCAGCGTAAACAAAAAGGGCATTATTAAGATCAAGAAATGGAAAAACGCGAAAAAAGGCACGTATAAAATGAAGGTAAAAATCGTCGCCCACGGCAATACAAATTACAATTCAAAAACCATCACAAAAGCTTTAACCGTAAGGATTAAATAAAATGAAAAGAATAATATCCGCAATCCTCACGGCGGCGGTTTTTATAACGCTGTTTTGCTCGTGCGCAAAGAACAGCCCTAAAAAAGAAAGCAAGTACAATACCCTCTATTTTAAGGACAGCTCTAAAAGCCAAAAAGCCGCGGTCACCTTCTTCAACAGCGCAAACGGTAAGAAGAAAACCGTTAATATGAAGAAATTAAGCGAAGACAAAAACTCCTGTACATTCTCCTGTAAGGGCGACACCTCCGCTTATAATATGGCTTACGTTACCTACGACAAAAAGAAAACCGACAGCTTCACCTTTAATAAATGCACAAGCGGCTGGCATAAAACAAAAAACAATCTCTTCCCCTATACGCAAGGAAAAAAAGACTGTTATAAGCCGAAATATGACGTATTAAAGTTTAAGTATCAGGGCTACGAGAAAAAGGTTTATGTCTGGAAGCCTGTAGATTACGACGCGAAATCTCCCGAAAAGTATTCAACCGTCTATACGCTAGACGCTTATTTAATGATGTACATAAAAGAAGCCGAGAGAAGTTTCCGAGCCTGTCCCGTAGTCACCGAGCAGGTAAACGCTATGAATACCGTTACGGGTAGAAACGCAATAGTCGTAGGAATTGATACTTCTTTCAGGCGTGATTCGGATTTAACTCCCGATATCGGCGAGCTGAGATTTGAAAACTCATTCGATGAAATGGAAGGAAAGGAATTCGCGTCCTTTATAAAGAATAAAGTAATGCCGTATATAAATAAGCATTACAACGTCTATACAGACGCTCGGCACAACTCTATCGCAGGCGCGTCGCTCGGAGGAATGGAAGCTTTCTATATCGGTATGGAATACCCCGAGGCTTTCGGTACTGTAGGCGCGCTGTCGCCGTCGTTCTGGGCGTTTAAGGACTCGGCGTGGGTTAAGTATCTCAGCGGTAAAAAGTTCAGTAATAAATCACCGTTTCTATACTTATACTCTGGCAACTACGATTTAGACGTCGGGCCGTTCGTTAAAACTATGTACAACAACCTATTAAAAAAAGGTTATCCGAAAAATAAGGTTGTGTACCACTATATAGAGAAAAATGAGCACAATACATATTGCTGGAGGCTTATGTTTTCAGAGTTTCTTACAGCCGCGGCTTACGGAAAAATCGAGCCGTTACAAAAGAATAAATAAATGAAACAAGCTGGCCAAAGAGAATTTGGTCAGCTTGTTTAAATGCCGTATTTTTGTTTTAACCGTTCAATCTTTTTCCCGAACAGAGGCGCTAAAATAATAAGGAAGATTATATTGGATATAACGTATTTCAGCGTTACGGGCAAGGCGGTAATTACCGCCGCCGAAAAACGCGCGGGATTAAACATT
This sequence comes from Ruminococcaceae bacterium UBA2854, assembly GCA_002350765.1. Classification (GTDB taxonomy): domain Bacteria; phylum Bacillota; class Clostridia; order Oscillospirales; family Acutalibacteraceae; genus Ruminococcoides. The sequence goes on along the minus strand of DEFK01000022.1, from coordinate 22,081 downwards.
CCGTCTATCCATAAAACCGTCCAAATATCCATAATAAGCGAGTAAACTACTCCCGCAAGCGCGCCGTAAATAATGAGTATAATTTTACTCCTTACAAGCTGACTTGACAGAATTCCCGCGATAAAGCCGATTATTCCCCAGGAAAACATCTGGAACGGCGTCCACGCTCCCTGGCCGAAATAGAAATTCGATATAACCGCCGATAGCGCTCCCGTTAAAAATCCGAACTCGGCGCCGAAGTACATTCCCGCGATTACGACCATAGCCGTTACGGGCTTAAAAAACGGAATCGGCGCGAATATAAACCGTCCCGCTACCGACAGCGCGGTCATAACGGCAAGCATAACGAGCCTGCGCGTGGACGAGGTTTTCTCGAAGCTGATAAAAAACGGTACGCAGGCTAAAAGCGCTACGGCTAAGGACACAATAGCGTAGCTCCGCTCGGGATAAACGAGCGCTCCCGCTATAACCAAGGCGGGTATTAAGATAAGTACAAAAATATATTTTAAAACTGATTTATTCATAATTATTCTCTAATCGAATTATAATATCATCAACAGTCACCGCGCCGTCGATTATACCTCTCGCGATTTTAGCGGCGGGAGTTGTATAGAACATATTCTCGGCGAAGAATTTTCGGGAAGTATTTTCGCTCGTTACAGCGCCGTCGAAAAGCAGTCCGCACCTGTCGCAGTATTCGGCGGCAAATTCCAAATCATGCGTAGCCAGAACTATCGTAAGACCGCCGTCCGTAAGCTTTCTAAGCAGTTTACCGAGCTTTTCCTTAGCGAAGTTATCGAGCCCTTTCGTCGGCTCGTCGAGCAGGAGTAAGTCGGGCTGCGTCAGCAGAACCTTACAAATCGCCGCCCGCTGTAATTCGCCGCCGCTTAAATCGTACGGGTGCGATTTTAAAAGATCATCTAGCTCGAACTCGGATATTAATTCTTTATAAGAATTATTAACAAGCTTTAAATCGTCCTCCAGGCTGTCCTTTACAAAGACAAATTTCGGATTTTGCGGAAGATAAGAGAGCTTTAGGCTGTGCTTTACCTTTCCCCTGTACGGCTTTAGCGAGCCGCTAAGAATATTTAAAAGCGTAGATTTACCCGAGCCGTTTTCGCCGAGCAGAGCGTAAATCCCGCCTTTATTTACGGATAGAGAACAGCCTTTAATAATATCGTTTCCGTTCTTCTCGTAACGGAAGTATAGATTTTTTGCGGAGAGAATCTCTTCGCTGTTTTTTAATTCTGTATTAGAATTAAAATTGTTGTTTATAGTTGCGTTTTCAAGAAGCACTCTCCCCTCTTTTACGGTAAGCGGACAGCTTTTTTCGAGATTAAGGGCGTTATATATACGCGCGGACGCGGGCAGGGTTTTCTCTATATCATTATCCCTCAACTCCCTGCATATTTCTTTTGGAGAATTATAAGCAAGTATCTCTCCCTCATCAAGACAGAGAACCTTATCGGCGTACCTGAACACCTCGTTTAAGTGGTGCTCGGCTATTATAACCGTCGCGCCGAACTCGTCGTTAATCCTTTTCAGCGTTTGGATAAACTTAACGGAGGATATCGGGTCGAGCATAGAAACAGGCTCGTCCAGTAATATCACCTCGGGGTTCATGACCATTACGGAAGCGAGGTTAAGAAGCTGTTTTTCACCGCCAGAGAGAGAGTTCGTATCACGTCCAAGCATATCGGATAAGCCGAAACAGCTCATAAACTCCGCAGTTTTCGAGCGAATCGCTTCGTTAGAATACCCGAGGTTTTCTAGCCCGAACGCAAGCTCGGAGTAGACCTTGTCCGTAACGAGCTGGTTGTCGGGATCCTGGTATATAAAACCGATTTCAGACGCGCTTTCTTTAAGGCTTAGAGCACTAATCTTTTTTCTTTTATAGAATATTTCACCGCTCGTATCGCCGAGAGGCATAAGCTCTTTTTTCAGCATTTTTAAAAGCGTAGTCTTACCGCAGCCCGACTTTCCGATAACAAGGAGAAAATCGCCCTTATTAACCGTAAGATTAATATTGTTAAGGGCTTTTTTGTCGGAATTATTATACGAAAAACTCAGATTTTCGATATTGAATATTTCCACCTTATTCCCTCCTTAGCTTCAATAATAAACGGAGTAAACGCGAGTATAAAAAACGCGGTATAACCGAGCACGTTATAAACGCCGAGTTCGGGGAAAATAAAGCTCGGATAATATTCAAATCCCGTCCTCCATACAACAGAAAGAATAAACATCAGCGTAGAAAAATTCACAAAAACAATATCGATTAACGTAATTTTAAAACGTGAGTAGCAGGTACGTTTTTTCAGCCCGTAGCCCCTCGACTTCATACTGTCGGAGGTTATAATCGAATTCTCCATAGCCGAGGTTATAACGGCGGAAAAGCTAAGCAGATAGCGTTTTATCCGCTTATTACCGCTAAGGAGCTTCTGCGCTTTATTAATCTCCTTAAAGCTTTTTATAAAGCTCGGAATAAACCGAAGCGTCATCGAGAACACCAGCGCGAGCTTCGGGCTAATTTTCCCGAAAAGAAAAATAATTCTCTCGCTGTCGAACACGAGGTTAAAGGCTTTAAACCATAGAATAACCTCAACTATAGCAATCCCGAGCACCGCGCCGTAGATAAACGCCTCGAGCGTTACTCGGTTATCGTTTATAAAAAACAATACCGTCTTTCCGTTATGAGAAAACAGCGGATTCGTAACCGCGACAGCGAGAAATATAATAAAATACACAGACAGCGATTTTATTAACGCGCGCTTTTCCGTAATCAAAAGGCAGTAAAGTACAACCCCTAAAAATCCGACGCACAGAATTATCGGGTCGAAGGAGAAAATCGAGATAAATATTATATAAAAAAAATATAAGAATACACAAGCGGGATGAAAATTCTTTAATACGTTCATATTAACCGCCCTTGTATTTATTGCCGATATCCGCGCCGAGGTCGCAGGTATATAGCCAGCGGATATCATCGCCGTCTTTCAGCTTATACGAATTACATCCGACCTCGGGAAATTTACCGTTAACGCTGTATTCCCAGCCTGATAAATCTCCGCAGTCGAACTCGTAGAGATAGTCTATACCTTTAATATACAGGCCGTCGCCCGAGCCCGTGTACTCGAACTGGATTTTATTATTCTTGCAGGCGTTTTTAAGGACGGTATAAGCTGTATCGCCCTCTTTAAATTTAACCTTGTAATTCTTTAATATAACGGCATTTTTGCGATTCGGGTTTTTATAATTTACCGCTGTGGAGCAGTCGATTGAAACTGTCGCGGTAAGCTTTCCGCTGTCGGTTTCTTTATAATAATCCTCTGCGGATTTTATCGAGCAGGAGGTAAGCGTAAGTATTATAATTATCGGGATTAAAAGCCTTTTCATTTTTTACCTCCCGCTTTTTTAGCGAACAATACTATATATCCTAAAAGCAGTAACCCCGCGCTGATATATGGCACAGCGGGCTCTTGCTTTTTATTTTCTGTTTTATTCTTTACCGAAACCGCTTCGTCCGAGGTCGATACAGTTTCCCGCGTTTCATCTACAGGCGCGGTGGTGCTTTTTAGTTTTTCGGACTTGGTAGTTTCTTTCGGTTTATTTTCTGTATTAGAATTATAATCGCCGTTAACTGCGGTTTCAGCTTTTGGTTTTTCAGTTAATACAGTACCCGTATTTTTTGTTTTACTTTTACTTGTTTTATCTTTTTTAACATTTGTATTGGATTTATTCTTTATAGCTTTATTTACTGATTTTTCGCTCACATCAGTCTTTGAGTTAAAATCGTAAAACACTCCCCCGCCGCTTAAATATCTGTACGCTGACACAAGCGCGCAGAGGCTCTGGTATGTAGCGATAGCGTTTGTATTATAGCCCTGCATATGACAGTAACCGCCGTCGCCGTTTCTAAAGGAGTTAAGCCCCTCGAGCGCGGTGTTGCCGTCTTTTATAAAACGGCTGTCTTTTAAAATATCGATATTTAAGGAATTGAGCGCGATAATGACCTGTGCGGTACTCTCGGCGGTCGGCTTACCCGAAAAGCTCTTATACGCTCCGCCGTTATCCTGGCGCTTAGAGAAAATATCAAGACAGCTGTCTAAGCTTTTTTTGACCTTCTTATTACTCCTATACGGCGCTAAAGCCTGCGTAACAATCGCGGTAATATCAATATCCGCGCCGTTTCCGAAAAGCGCGAATCCGCCGTTTTCGAGCTCAAAGCTCAGTATAGCGTCTATTATCTTACCACGTGTTAAGTCCGAGCTCTCGGGGATTTTATACGACTTGGAGTCGAGCAGTAAAAGCGCATAGGAAAGCGAGTTTACGCCCTGGGAATCGAGCTCCTTATACTTTTTTCGGTTATATGTCGAGTCGGCTAAGAGGTTATGACCGTTCACGGAGGTTATATCCTCGCCGCAAGCCGTCAGTGCGAACGCCGCGCGCTGTAAATCCGTGACCTTAACATTCTCCAAGCCCTCATTATAAAAGCCGTCCACAGCCTTTTTAAGCGCCGATACACTCTTTTTATTCGAGCAGTTTATGCCGAACTGTGAGAGCGCTATGTAGTACCAGTCGCTGTTATAATCGCCCGCGTTTTCGGAAAGGGCGTTTAAAAGCTGCTCGATATTTTCAGCTCCGAACTGACTGCTTTTATACGAAATTACACCCTCGACGGAGTTTTTTACGCCGCCGAGGGTGTTAATATCAAGACAAAACGAGTTAAAAGGCGCAATTACAGCAAGTAACAAGCCCGCGATAATTGCCGTAAACCTTTTAACCATTTATCTCACCTTAATCATTTTACAGTTACTTTTACAGTAAGCTTAACCGAGCCGTTGGTTTTAACGGTAACGGTCGCCTTACCCTTCTTCTTAGCGGTGATTTTACCGCTGCTGTTAACCTTTGCTACGGATTTCTTCGAGGACTTATAAGTCTGTTTACCCGCTTTACCCGTAATTTTAATCTTAAAGGTCTGACCTTTTTTAAGCGAAACCGTCTTTCTGTTGAGCTTAGGATTCTTAACGGTTACGGTAAAGGTCTTGCTTACCTTGTTATTCTTAACTGTGATTGTCGCTGTACCCTTTTTACGCGCGGTAACTTTACCTTTCGAGTTTACGCTGGCGATACTCTTTCTGTTGGAGATATAGGAAGTATTTCCGACAGGGTTATCTATCTTGGCGTTGATCTTATAAGTCTGTCCTACGTAGAGAGTTTTGTCCGCGGGAGCTGACACCTTAGTAGCCTTGCTCTCGGGCTCTGTAACGGGAGCTGTAGTTTCTTCGGGTTCGGGAGAGGTAGTTGTTGCGGGAGCTGTGGTTTCCTCAGGCTCGGGAGAAGTTGTATAAACTGTTTCAGATACTTCCTGAGTTTCGGTTACGGGAGCGGTAGTTTCGGTTGCTCTTGTATCCTCTCCGGGAACATCGCCGAGTCCGAAATTGTATTCGGGAGCGAATCTTAATACCTGCGGACAGCCTTTTTCGGAATACTTGCTGATCTGCGCGTTAACTGTTTCCGATTGCTCAAACTTAGAGCGGTCGAATGTAACAACTCCGTTTTCATCGGAAATAAATTCCTGACCGTTTAAGGTTAATGTCGCGCCGATTACGGGAGCCCAGTCGGATTTTGAAGTCCAGTTACCTGTGCCGTCATCAGCCCAAACTGTATCATAGCTTAAAACCTTAATTACGCCGCTTTCAACGTCCTTTAAGTCAAGCACGGGAATCTGGCAGGGATAATCGCCGTAATAAAGCACGATACTGTCGCCGCTGTTCACCTTATAATCGTTAACTCCGACCTCGGGAACTTTACCGTTTACGCTGTAGTACCAGCCGTCGTATCCGCCGAACTTACCGCCATTGATACCGTTCACCTCGGTAATATAGCCGTCCTTAGCGCCGACGATATTTATCTCGTCCTCTTTAGCGGAAATATCCTCGAGAACATCCGCGGCAGTAAACTCCAGCGGATCTTTTTCGTCATCCTGAAGAACGCGCTCAGCGTTGTAAAGACAGCCGTCAACACCCTCGATCCTTACGAAACAAAAGAACTTAGCGGCGTTCGCGGCTACCATAAAGCACGATACCAGTAATAATACCGCGAGTGAGATTGAAATAATTCTTTTCATTTTAAACCTCCAAAAAAATAAGCCCTTAAAAGGGCATAACAAAACAAGCCTTACGGCTCTACTTATGCTTCATTTGCCCAAGCACAGTATTGTACGAACGCGGCAGGTCTCCCGACTTAAAGCCTTATATTACAAAGCGCCTTCCCAAAAACTCAGTGGCATAATGCTTTCTTTAGGCTAAATACGGTAATGGCTGTTGTGACGGACTCAAACCGTCTTCCCTATTAATCCTCGCGAAACCGCGTAAGTTTTATTTACAAATGGATTATAGCATATTTTTATATATAAAGCAAGGGAAAGGAAATATATTAGGTTTCTATGGGTTAAATTTCAAATCCTGTCTTGTTTTAAAGGTCGAGGCGACATACATTCATATTTAGAAAAGTTTCATCTCGCCTATGTGGTTCACGTAAAGAGGAAAGGTTTCATCTGCGCTCCTCCCTAAAAACGCTCCACTGGAGCGTTTTCTTAACGGTCGGCTTCAAATCCTGTCTTGTTTTAAAGGTCGAGGCGACATACATTCATATTTAGAAATGTTTCATCTCGTCTATGTGGTTCACGTAAAGAGGAAAGGTTTCATCTGCGCTCCTCCCTAAAAACGCTCCACTGGAGCGTTTTTTTAACGGTCGGCTTCAAATCCTGTCGCTCTAAAAAATAAAGGAACCTCGCTGAGGTTCCTTTATTTTTTGGTCGAGGCGACAGGATTTGAACCTGCGGCCTCTGCGTCCCGAA
>DEFK01000022.1:0-15192 GCA_002350765.1 Ruminococcaceae bacterium UBA2854 | reverse complement strand
ACCAAACTGAGCCACGCCTCGAATTTGTTCAACTTCGATATTGTAACACAAATCTTTTAATATTTCAATAGATAAATAAAAATAATTTCACAAAAAGGTATTGACAAATTTAAATTTTGTAATATAATAAATAATGCTGTTAGGTCAGCGAATTGAATATTGAGGAATAGTGTAACGGTAGCACGACAGACTCTGACTCTGTTTGTTGGGGTTCGAATCCCTATTCCTCAGCCAAAACAAAAACGTCCATCAGGGCGTTTTTTGTTTTCTGAGAATAGGGATTCGAAAGGGCGTTAAAAAAATCGTCCAGTGGACGATTTTTAGCCCGTTGCGTTGCAGAAACTTTTCTCCCTTACGTGAACACAAGTTTCGAGATGATGGGATTTTCTAAAACTAACTACTATTCCTCAGCCAAAACAAAAACGTCCGTTAGGGCGTTTTTTGTTTTGCAGGAATAGGGATTCGAAAGGGCGTTAAGAAAACAGTCCTGCGGACTGTTTTTAGCCCGTTGCGTTGCAGAAACTTTTCTCCTTTACGTGAACACAAGGTTCGAGATGATGTTCTTTTCTAAAACTAACATACTATTCCTCAGCCAAATAAAGACTACGGTATTGATACAATATCGCAGTCTTTTTTGCGTATAAATGCTGTTTTGTGAGATTTTGGCGCAAAAATGCCCTGTCGGAAAGGCTTAAATCAGCCTTCCGACAGGGATTTTTATGTTTTTATAGAGCTATCGTTTGAATATTAGGAGGTAATCGTTTGGATTATCAATAATATAAATATTATATTAAATCACTTTTACCTAAATTGCATTTTGAACACAATGTTTGTAGATTATCAATAACGGTTTCGCCGCCTTTTGACCACGGAATGATATGGTCAATATGTAATTCTACTGAGGGATCCTTTGCGGGAGATGTACCGCAGATAACACATTTAAAGTTATCCCGTTGCATAACCTTAAACCTTAATCTCAAATTTATGCCTCTATTGGTTTTATGATTTATAGATATATTATTTACACATTTTGAGCTTTTTTCTGTTTGTGAGAAACTTTCATTTTTGGTATTATTTTCTAAAACATTGGATTCATCCGGTTTTTCGTTAATCCATTCAACAAAGGCTTCCAATGCACCGCGCCATCCGCCAAATTTATTACTATAAGCTTTTAAAGAATATTTTGAAATACCTTTTTGAATATCTGTAGTTGTTGGTTGCCTTCCTAATTTTATCCATATCCTTTCTATTTCCTCCAACAACTTTTGCTCTGGAATATTGCGATGATAACCTGTTGGTTCTAACCCTGCCTGAATTAAAGCATTTTCCCAAGTACCAAATCTGCTTGAAACAAAGTTTTTACCATGCTTTCCATATCTATTATATTCTGTTGTTGTAATAGAGCGTTTATTTAATTTGTTTGCAACATTTTTTAAATCTTGCAGCAATTGATCCGGAGTAGCATAAACATTATTTATATTTTTTTTACAAACCTTTGTTGGCTTCAACTCAGCTTTTTCTAATGCTTTATTCCATCCATTAAATCTATGCTCAATCGTACTACTGTGATATATTCCAAACTCATCATATTCTTTTTTCGATAAAGAATCTTTTTGCAGTTTATTCGCCACCCGTTTTATATCATCAATTAATTCATCATCAGGGATATTTCTATGATAATCATTAAGTTTAAACTCCACAACAAGCCACACCCTTGTACGTTACAATTACAATATTATAATAACATAAACTCAACAAAAAATAAAGAGTTTTTCAAAAAGTGTATTACATTTTGTATCAAAACCGTAGTTTTTAACCAAAAGGAAAACGCCCATTCGGGCGTTTTTTCTTTTCAGGAATAGGGATTCGAAAGGGCGTTAATAAAACAGTCCTGCGGACTGTTTTTAGCCCGTTGCGCTGCAGAAACCTTACCCAAAAACGTGAACACAAGGTTCGAGATGATAATATTTTCCTAAATAAACATACTATTCCTCAGCCAAAACAAAAACGTCCGTTAGGGCGTTTTTTGTTTTCTGAGAATAGGGATTCGAAAGGGCGTTAAGAAAATCGTCCAGTGGACGATTTTTAGCCCGTTGCGTTGCAGAAACCTTTCTCCCTTACGTGAACACAAGGTTCGAGATGAAGTTTTTTTTAAATTAAGAAACTATTCCTCAGCCAAAACAAAAACGTCCGACAGGGCGTTTTTTTGTTTTACACCTCATCCGCCTCGCTTCACTCGGCACCTTTTCCCTAGCGGGAGACAGCACCACCTCTGTCGCATTCGCGACATCTCCTCCAATGGAGGAGTCTCCTCAAGGAGAAGGCTTAATAAGAATTTAAAACCGTGCGTAAACGCCACGTTGTTTGTTTATATTGCATAAATAACGCAAATAAAGTTTGTGCAACATATTTTCGTTAAATATAGTACAATATAATTGATGTTTTATAGTATAAAACCTCTCATCCCTATTTACGAAAGGAAGTAGTAATATGAAATCAATCAGAAAGCTTACCAGCATAGTACTGTCATTACTTATTCTTATAAGCGTATTCGCTGTAGCTCCTATTACCGCTAACGCCGAAGTTTCAAAAAGCGGTACGGTAGGCGACTGTCAGTATGAGTTTAATTCATCGACAGGTCATCTCCGTATCTTTGGCGGTACGACTATCGAAAAAGACGGCAACGGTAAAATGCCGTGGGCTACGGACGGTCACTTAACCTTCAATAGTTCAAGCGTAAAATCCGTTACTATCGAAGACGGAATCAAGACTATCGGCAACGGAGCGTTTTACTGGTGTAAGAATCTAACGTCAGTAACTATGCCCCTTAATCTTACTTATATCGGAAAAAGCGCGTTCTCTGACTGTACAGGTTTGAAAACAATTCGTCTTCCGTTTTATCTTCAAACAATCGATATGGCGGCGTTTTCTAACTGTACAGCGCTTGAGAGTATTTCAATCTCTACCCATATCAAATTAATCGGCAGCGAAGCATTCAAAGGATGTACCAAATTAGCCGAGGTTACGATTAACGACGGCGCTAAAGCCGAAATCGGCAACTACGCTTTTTGCGATACAGCGTTAACGGACGTATTTATTCCCGCTGGAACAACTAAAATCGGTACGTGCGCTTTCGGTTACGACAAGAGCTACTCGCCTATCGCGGCGTTTACGATTTATACAACCGAGGGCAGTGTCGGCGATACTTACGTTAAAAACAACATATACCACAAAGACATTTTCACGGTTGAATATATTAAGCCTATAACCAACGTTGACTTTACAGATATTGTAGAGCCCGTAGTCGGCGAATCCCCGAGCTTTACATATAACACAACCACAGAGGGATTTACCGTTAAAAACGCTAAGCCCGTCTGGAATAACGAAACCGACGGCACAACTGTTTCCGCTACTAAAACATTTAAGAATCTTAAAGTATACAGAGTAGAATTTACGCTTAAAGCCGACAAGGGCTACAGGTTCGCGGTAAACGATAAAAGAAAAACCACCGTTAAGGGTACAATTAACGGACAGGACGCGATAATCACCGGCGACTCGACTACTCCCGAGGATGAGATTACCGTTTCATTCTCATTCCCCAAGCTTATAGATCCCGATGATCCCGTTCTGATTTATGATGTAAATATCCGTCTCGATGAACAACCCAAGGCGGGAGATCAATGCGATTCTAAATTACGTACATACGGCGAAGGCTATAGTGTTGACAGTTTTTATTGGTATAATGTTACCGATGCTAAGCGAGAGTATTCAGGTAATGTTTTCGAGCCTCTTAAAGAATACAAATTAAATGTTATTTTAAAGGCTGATGAATACTACGCGTTCTGCTACGCCGACAACGCGATTCAAGTTGGTGGTGAAATTGACGGAAAAGCGATCAATACATATGAAGCATATAAAAAAGATCCCCGTGAATATATCCACGTAGAGTCAACATCTTACATCATGGGCGAACAGGATATCTCGACCGTCGCGTTTACTAAGATTAACGAGCCTATTGTTGACAGACCTGCAATCTTTTCGTATCAGGCTTCCAAAGGCGTTACTCTTGAGGATAATAAAATCGAATGGTGGAACAATACCGATAAGGAAGATATGAAAAACGGCGATATGTTCGAAAAAGGTAAAACCTATATCGCCTTCTTTAATATGACCGCTAAGGACGGCTATAATTTTACTGTAGATAAGGACGATTATACAACCGTTACCGCGACAGTAAACCATAAAGAAGCTATTGTCCAGCAATTATCGGGACAGAACCCCGTGAAAAAGCTCCGCGTTTATGTAAAATACTTCAACATCCAGGAGAAAACACCGCTTACAAGCGTAGCTGTTACCGACCTGGACAAACCTGTTGCAGGCGAAAAGCCCGATTATAATGTTTCCGTATCTTCTAACGCTACAGTTACTGATATTATTTGGCGCGAAGAAGGCAGGAAAATGCAAAGCGGCGATGTATATCAGTATAGCAGACAGTATACCGTGTATATCTACATAGAGCCCGATTCAGGTTATACATTCAAAGGCGACAGCCGTAATGTTGAAATCAACGGTAGCGAAGCGCAAGTATCCTTCGACTCGTATGAAGATTATATAATTGCGATTGCAACCTATGTAACCGAGGCTGATCCTGAAGCGACAACCGACCCGAACGCGTCGACCTGCGCAAGTGAGCCGACGGAAGGCTCGCCCGAAGAAACTACCGAGCCCGATACGGGTAAGACAACCGATCCCGAAGAAACTACCGAGCCTAAGGAAACTACAGAACCCTTAGAAACCACCGAGCCTAAAGAAACCTCTGAAACAGAGGAAACTACCTCCGTTATAACCGAGCCTGACGTTATAACTATTTCGTATCTCCCGAGCGACGAACAGGAGCTTAACGGTTATAATTATCGTCTTTTCTTTAAAGATAAGGACGGCAACGATGAGAGTATGCAAATGATTCCCACAGGCGATAAGGCTAATGGAAAAGATATTTACGGAGCTGTACTCCCCGCCGATAAGGAATATATCGAGATGTATATTCAGATTTTATACGGCGAAGAATGGGTAAAACAGATTGAGATTAATCCCAATGTCGCTAAGAACGCTATAATCGGCTCCGACGGCAACCCGATTACGGTAGAACCCGATACAGACCCCGAGTCACCTTCCGACCCCGTGATACATACCGACCCCGAGACTCCAACCACTCCCGAGGTAACAACAGCACCCGATCAGCCGACTTCCCCCACAGTAACCAAGAAAGCCGCTAACCCGATTAAGGTAACGGCTAAGACCAAGAGCGTTAAGCTTAAGAAGCTTAAGAAAAAAGCTCAAAAGGTTAAAGTTCTTACGATTAAGAACGCTCAGGGTAAGGTAAGCGTTAAAATCACCAAGGCTAAAAAGATTATTAAGAAATTCTTAAAGATTAATACAAAGGGTAAACTTACAATCAAGAAATGGAAGAAAGCCAAGAAGGGAACTTATAAGATCAAAGTTCAAATCAAGGCTAAGGGTAATACGAATTATAAGTCTAAGACAATTAATAAAACCGTAAAGGTTAAAGTAAAGTAAGCTAATCGGCTCCTTCGGGAGCCGATTTTTTACGCCAATTCCGTCTTTATAAAAGATAACGGCAAATATGGCTTCTCCTTGAGGAGGAGCTGTCAGCCTTAGGCTGACTGAGGAGGTGTAGGGAACTTGTCGAAATCTTGATTTCGTTAACAAGTTGCCGTTTTAATTGATTCTTTAACGTCATTAGGGAAAACACCTCATCCGTCACGCTTCGCGTGCCGCCTTCTCCCAAGGGAGAAGGAAAATCGCCTAATAAGATTCACAAAACCTCTTTTAAACCACCTTTCCCACTCTTTATTTATACATATTGCATAAATAATACACATAGTTTTTGTAACGTATTTTTTCTTAAAATGTGTTACAATTAGTGTGTATTGCTGTATGTTAATACAGTTCGTAAAATAGTGCTGAATATTCACTATGTAAGAGTTTAGTTTACACCTTATCCGCTCACAATAAGGCTGTAAAAAAACTGTGAGTGGAAAGGCTACGGTAAAATATGAAAAAACCGACAAAAGCGATCGCGCTTATTCTATCAACACTTATATTGCTGTCCGTATTTACGGCGGCGGTCGGAACCTCAGCTTTTGCGGCGGACAATTATAAGGTATCCGCGGTAAGCGAGCACGAGTTGTTTTCCGACACGGCTAAATGCTACGCTAAGGGCGATGAATTTGACCTTAACCTGTTTATAAGAGCTCACGAGCCATTATTATCGGGAACTATTTACGTTAAATTCGACCCTGATTCTTTATTCGCCGTAAGCGCCAGTAAAGGCGACGCGATGACAAGCGGAGCTACCTTTATCGCCGCGGGTGTAAATAAAGCGGAATACCAGAATTCAAATAAAATGATTACAATTACCTTCTCCTCGATTTTTGAGGCGTCGGATTACACAACGGAATCGCTGTTATTTACCGCGCATTTTAAAGTTAAAGACAGCATCTCCGCTGAGCAGGATATTGACCTCGATATAGCGAATCTTGACGGCATTATTGACCCTTATGATTTAAACTCACAGTTCGCGTATATCGACAACAATACGATAGTTAACAACAATATTTCCGCGCGCGTCGAGTTAACGGGCGGAGTAGAGCCCGCGACAACCGCTGCACCTACTACGGAAGCTCCTACAACACTCCCGCCGACAACCGCTCCTCCGACTACGACACCGCCGACGACCGCGCCTGTTACTACCGATCCTCCCGCGACCGAACCTGTTACAACGGCGCCGCCGACTACAGCTCCTCCTACTACAGCGCCGCCAACTACAACACCGCCTACCACGGCGCGGACAACTACCGCTCCGCCTACAACTACACCGCCTACCACGGCGCGGATTACTACCGCTCCGCCTACAACTACACCGCCTACAACTACACCGCCTACCACGGCGCGGATAACTACCGCTCCTCCCACTACTACACCGCCTACCACAGCACGGATAACTACCGCTCCGCCTACAACTACACCGCCTACAACAGCGCGGATAACTACCGCTCCGCCTACAACGGCTCGACAGACTACAGCTCCACCGACTACAGCCGTTCCGACAACTACCGCTCCCAGCAAGAGAGTTATCACATTCGCCAATAACCAGAAATGGAGCGCCGTAAACCTTTACGCCTGGACTAACGGCGGAAGCGCTATGTCAGGCTGGCCAGGTACGGCGATGATAAAAACAGGTAAACAAAACTCTTACAACGAAGATTTATACGAACTTGAAATAGATACAAAATACGACAGAATTATATTTAACAACGGCAGTGAACAGACCGTTGACATTACCGTAAACCCGAACGCCAGCGGTTATTATCTTACAACCAAGGATGGTAATAAATGGGAAGCCGCTGTATGGATTGACGGACAGAACTCAACAACCGCTCCCCAGAGCGAGAAATACACCTTCTACTACCTTCCCTCATCCGCTCAGGAAAATTCGGGATATACATATAAGCTGAACTACAATGATGTAAACGGTACAGCTCCCGAATACTGGCATCAGTACACTTTCGAAAAGACCGATATCGTAATCGGCGGAGTTCATCTCTACAGTATATCTTTCTCGAAACACCACGATAGTGTTAACGAATTGCAATATCAGGTATATAACGGCAGCAAATGGGTATCGCAGATTAAGTTCAGCAACGTTAAGTTAAGCGATTATAACGAAAAGGTAGTTAAGTACGATGGCACTACAGGTACAGTTAGTCCGACCGAAGCTCCTACAACCGTACCGCCCACAACAGCGCCGCCAACTACAGTACCGCCTACTACAGCGCCTCCGACTACAGTACCGCCTACTACAGCACCGCCGACTACTGTACCGCCTACAACAGCGCCTCCGACTACAGTACCGCCTACTACAGCGCCGCCAACTACAGTACCACCCACTACAGCGCCACCGACTACTGTACCACCCACAACAGCACCGCCGACTACAGTACCGCCCACAACAGCGCCTCCTACGACCGCGCCTCCCACAACAGTGCCACCTACAACTGCGCCTCCTACAACTGCGCCTCCTACAACAGCGCCTCCCACAACAGCGCCTCCTACATCCGCGCCTCCTACAACCGCGCCTCCTACAACCGCGCCGCCGACAACCGCGCCACCTACATCCGCGCCACCTACAACCGCGCCACCTACAACCGCGCCTCCTACGACCGCGCCTCCGACATCCGCGCCTCCTACGACAGTACCTCCCACAACACAGGCGCCTACCACTACAGCTCCCCCTACCACAGAAGCTCCGACAACCGAGGCTCCTACTACAAAACCCGAAATGTACACCTTCTATTATCAGCCGTCAATCGATCAGGAAGCGGCGGGATTTACTTATAAATTCAGTTACAACGATTTATACGGCGTAAATCCGCAAAACTGGCACGAATATACCTTCACGCGCACACTTATCAGATTAAACGGAATATATATTTACAGCGTATCCGTTCCTAAACAATACGACAGAGTAAGAAAGATTCTTTACCAGGTATACGACGACGACACATGGGTATCACAGATAGAATTCAGCAGCGTAACGCTTAGCTATTACAACAATATGGTTGTTAAATCGGACGGCTCGATAAAACCCGAAAACACAACCCGTCCTCCTACGGAAGAAGAATTCACAACCGCTCCCCCGTCAACAACGGCTACCGAACAGAGTACAACCGAGCCTGTCGAGAATACAACCGCTCCCGTAGAGGAAACTACAGCCGAAGCAACATCTCCGACAGAAGCCACAGAAGAAACTACCGCACAAGCTATCGAGGAAACGACACAAGATATTCAGCCGACTACGGATGAACCCGAAGTCACCTCCTCCCCCTTTACAGCTACAAAGGTATTCTACTACCTGCCGAGCACACAACAGGCTGTAGCGGGCTACAGCTACAAGCTCACCGTTCAGGATAACAAGGGTGAATTTGAGCTTTACGATTTCCACGCTTCGGATATATTCGTAAACGGCGCGAGAGTTTATACGGCGGAAATTCCCGCGGATATAGAGATCACCGTCTTATACTTCCAGGTTTACGATTTTGAAAAATGGATAAGCCAGATAAGCGTATCTCCCGATATTGCCGAGGGTAATATCATTAAATCCGACGGCGAGGTATATAAGGACGAGCCCGAAACAACTATCGAGCCTACCTCACAAGAACCCGCAACCGAAACTCAGCTTATTACCGAACAGCCGACAACTATCGCTCCCACAGAAGTCACAACATCAGCTGTAATAAATAAAAAAGCTAACCCGATTAAGGTCAGCGCTAAGAAAAAGACTATTAAAGCGAATAAGCTTATTAAGAAAGCTCAGAAAATAAAGCCCCTAAAGGTTAAAAACTACAAGGGCAAGTTAACTTATAAGCTTATTAAGAAAGGCTCGTACAAAAAACTGTTTAAGAAAGCTAAAATCAACTCCAAGGGAGTTATCAGCATTAAAAAGCTGAAAATCAAAAAGGGTACTTATAAGCTGAAAGTAAGCGTCACCGCTAAGGGTAACAAAGACTATAAGGCTAAAAAAGTAACTAAGGTTTTAAAAATAAAAATCACATAAAAAAATGAGCAGCTCGATGAGTTGCTCATTTTTGTTTATCATTTAACTTTGATTTTAACTACTTTTGTTACCGTCTTAGCGTTGTAGTCAGCGTTACCCGCTGCTGTTATTCTCAACTTAATCTTATAAGTTTTCTTAGCATACTTTCCTTTATTAAATGTAATAGCGCCTGTTTTATTATTAACAGTTATTCTATTATAAATCTTAGCGTTTGTACCGTTTTTTATCTTTGTAACGGTCACTTTCCCTTTAGCTTTTTTTATGGTTAAAGGCTTAGCAACTTGCTTTTTCTTTTTAAGATTTTTAGCCTTAATTGACTTTGTTTTCGTACTAACTTTAATCGGGTTGCCTTTTTTGGAAGAGACACCAGGTTTAGACGAAGCGGGCTGAGAAGGTTCAGTTACAACAGGATTTGTTGCTACAGGCTCGGCTACAACAGGCTGAGTTGCATCGGGAGTAGTTACTACAGAATCAGTTGAAATCGGAAGTGTAACAGGTTCGGTTACTATGGGATCAGTATTTATAGGTTCTGTAATAATCGGCGCCGCAGTGTTCGGCTCGGTAACTTCAGGATTAGTTGCGGTCGGCTCAGGCGGTTCAATATTTACTCTTCCCCCGATATTAAGTTCCTCTAAAACTTGAATCAACTCGTACATCCTTCCGAAGACGTTCTGATAATCCTTTATGTCGTAGAACTTACCTTCTTTTACGTCATAAACACCGTATCTTGTCTCAAAGGGATAGTAGATACAACCGGAAAAAATTTCTCGTCCATATACATCTCCGATTATTACATATGTTTCCGCGTCGCACTGTTCACCGTAAAACGCGTCAACAAGCACCCAGTCAATTTCTTCTTTGTCATTTGTATGGTAGTACAATTCGGAATATGAATACTCGAAGGGGGTAAGTTTTTCTTTATCAATATTATACTGCTCAAGAAATTTATCCTCGTATAACCATCTGCTATCAGGGACAGGTTTTATACTATCATCATAATAACTTATTTGAGTAACTTTATCGTACTGAGCAATTTTCTCGATATTATAAGCGTAAACATCCGCTATTACTAAACCGGTGCTGTCACTTTGAAAGCTTATATTTTCCAGATAATCTTTATTATCGTCAACAAATTTCTGAACCTGCGGGCTGATTATATTTTTAACTTCCGCGCGATAGTATTTTAAAAAGATATCAGCGTCTGTTTTAGCTCCCTCAACGTTATCAAGTACGTATTGTTCAACTTCTGACTTGTTAAAATCAACCTGTAAGAAGATATATACCGGAAGTAAGCTTTCGCTGTTTTCGGCAATCATTTTAGCGGTCTCAGCCGAAATCTTTTCATTCTCCGCCGAATCAGAAGGCTTTTCATTAACAGGCTCTGAAGTAACAGGTTCGGTTGAACCTTCTTCCTGATATATATACTCAGGAGCGGCATAGAGCACATAGGAGCTTTTTTCAAGTACTTCTATAGCTCTTAAAACAATTTCCTTTGTTTTTTCTTTAAATTTCACAAGATATGTATTATGTACACAAGACGCTCCTGTTTCAGTTGCTTCCTCAATCTCGAAATCCTTAAGCAGTGTCTCTATTGACGGTGCGTCAAATTCTATGCCGGCAACCACTACACCGGGCGTAAAATCTTCATCGTATATTTCCGCGCCCGCGGTTATTACAAACAATGAACACAGCATTAACGCCGCTAAAAAAATACTTATTACTTTTTTCATTCAAAACTCCTCCTAACAATAATGTTCTCTATATAATATAACCTTAATTACAGTACTTTTGTGACAAATTTTTTAAAATTTTAAAAAAACACTAATAGACTAATACGAATGTACATCAGCAGTTAACCATTTGTTTCCAATCTTATCACCAGTTAATCTATACCAAATGCTTTTTTTCAGAATTAATACTTATATCAACTGTTTGATTGCTATTACTACCGTTGCTAAAAATCACGTTATCATATTCATTGTAGTCAAAATTAATTAAAAGGCACTCTTAAAAAATCATTTTTGTGATTTACTTAAGAGTGCTTTTTTCTTTTTATCTTACCGCTTATCACTTAGCTTTTTAAAAGTCTTACATCCCTGCCGAAGAAGTCGAGGCGGTGGGCTTCGCCGATAATTCTCGACACGAAGCGCTGGGTATATGTATCCTCGAGCTCTTTAAGGTTTAAGTTAGTATTAATAATAATCGGCTTTCCGAGTAAAAGGCGCGAGTTAAAGAGGTTGTATAGCGCCTTAGAAGAAAACTGGGTTGTAAACTCCGTTCCGAGGTCGTCCACTATAAGAAGGTCACATTCGGTTAAGGTCTGTTCGGTATTATTATCCTCCTTATTTCGGGAGAACTGCTCCTTTTCGAGCTTCGAGATAACCGTCGGCGCCGATACGTAAATAACGCCGAAGCCTCTCTGTATAACCTCGTTCGCTATAGCGAGGCTGAGGTGGGTTTTACCAAGCCCCGTCTTTCCGTTCATAAAAACGCTTTCGGATTTAGGCGTAAAGCTCGTAGCGTAACGCTTGCAATACTCTAAAATATTACACATCTGCTCGTAAGACGAGCGCGGATATTCGGGAGATTTCTCCTTAGAATAATAGTCGAGCGAAAAGTCCTCGAACCTGCAAAGGCTTAGCGGTGAGTTTTTATTCAGCTCCGCGCAGGCGGTTTCCACCATAACCTTTTTAAGACAGGCGCACATCACGGTGCGGTTATCTTTCTCGATATAGCCCGTGTCCGAGCATTTTTCGCAGGTATAAAAGGGCTCTAAATCCTTAGGAGTATAGCCCTTGCTTTTTAGCAGGGTTTCCAACTCAGCCTGGAGCTTTAAGCTCTCGTTCTTTAGCTTTTCGAGCTCGGCTTTTACATCTCCGCCCCTGAATACGGCTCGTCCCGCTTTAATGGCGCAGGAAGCTATATCACGCTCGTACTGCTCAGCCTCGGGGATTTCGGAGAAAATCTTCTCTTTCCTGTAATCAGCCTGTCTTTCGGCGGTAAGCTTTCTCTCTTTAATTATATCTATTGACTTTTTTCTTACTTCTGCGCTGTATCCCATACTAACCTCTACTTTATTTTCATAAGCTCGTCCAAATCGTAGGATGAATCGGACGAAGATTTTTTAACGGGCTTTTTATCGAGCTTTTCTATATCCTCGGGATTCGCTATTCCCGCGTCATGCCAGCGTTTAAGAATCTTGTTGATATACGGCAGCGACATTTTGCCCGTATTATCAACATTGGTTTCGTAGGCTATGCGGAGCATTTCTTCCGAGAACCTCCACTGCCCTATCCATCTGTCGGCAAACTCGAGCTGCTTTGCAGTAGGAGAACCCGCGTTATTTATTCCGAACACATATTTAATACGCGTCCAGTTTTCATTCGAGCGTTTTGTATCGGCTATTTTTTGGTCGGCGGCTTCTATACAGTCTATACCCTCGTCAGCCCATTTTACGCCGATACGTTCTATCGTACGCATATCGGTTTTGCCGATACTTACGCAGTAATTAACGAGCATAACGATTACCTCGGCGGGAAGCCCGCAGGTTGTGTAGAGCATAACTATAACCGACGTTCCGCCGCTGGAGAGCGGTTTAGCGAGAGAAGCTTCGACCTCGGCTAAGAGCGCCTGCAAGTTAGCGTCGTCGTTAATAATTCCCGCGGCGGTAATCATATCGGGCTTTAAAGGTCTCGAAATAACGGTTTTTTTCTCGACGGGTTTAGGAGCTGTTTCGGATTTTTCGGCTTTCTCAGCCGCCTTACCCGCTTTAAGCTCGCCGTCATATTCACAAAGCACCTCGCGCTCGATCCAGAACGCTATACAGTCCTTAACGTCGGACTCGTGGATAAATAACGCGTCGCCGATTTCTTTATATGTATAAGATTTTTCGGAATTTCTAAGTAAAAAAAGAATTACCTTTACCTGGGATGGTGAAGCGATTTTAAGATGCTCGTCAACTATACACGACGGTACCGCGAACACCGAACCCCATTTTCCTAAATTGATTTTTACAGACATAAAAACATCCTTAACTATCTAAATATAACTTAGTATAACATAAATCTTTCGTATTCGCCACAAAATTTCAAAAATATTTTCTTGACTATTAATTGCGGCGGTCATATAATAATATCAAATCTTAAAAAAGGGTGATACATATGAAATACAGCTACACTCCCTACGGAGTTTGTTCGAGAAAAATTGATATTGATATCGAGGACGGAATCATTAAGGACTGCCGTTTTACGGGCGGCTGTAACGGCAATACAACAGGCGTAGCGACGCTTGTAAAGGGTATGAACGCCGAGGAAGCCGTTAAAAAACTAAAGGGTATCGACTGCAACGGCAGAGGTACATCCTGTCCCGACCAGCTCGCGATCGCTTTAGAAGAAGCCTTGGAAAGAGAATAATTCTAAATTAGAATAATATGGAGAAGTTTTATCCCAATTATTATAAAAAATTTAAATGTATCGCCAACCTCTGCCCCGACAGCTGCTGTCAGGGCTGGGATATCGTAGTCGATAAAAAAAGCGAAAGCTTTTACAATTCGGTAAGCGGAAGTTTCGGCGATAAATTAAGAGAGGTTACTTTCACGGACGAGGACGGCGACCGTATTTTCGCGCGCGAGGGTAAGAACTGTCCGTTCTGGAATAAAGACGAGCTGTGCGATATTTACATAAACCTCGGCGAAGAACATCTCTGCGAGACCTGCGGAAAGTTCCCGCGGATCACTATGGACTACACTTCATTTACGGAGTACACCTTATCCCTAGCCTGTCCCGAAGCGGCGAGACTTATTCTCGGCGAGGATTTTATAATTCCTGAAAAGAATTATAGCATAGACAATGTTGAATATAACAGCGAGGATATGGAAAAGCTTCTTTCAAAAAGGCAACGAGCGTACGAAATTATAACCGAAAAGAATCTCGGCTTTAAAGAAAGGCTTAAAAAGCTTTTTAAGTATTTCGGCGGCGATATTCCTGATAAAGACACGGTTTTCGCGATTCACGAGCGGATGGATTTTATTAACCCCGAATATTCCGAGGTTATAAAAAACGCCTCCGCTTTTCCGCAAAGCGACGACTTTGACGAGATATATACAAGAATGGCGGTATACTATCTCTACCGTTATTTCTTAAACGCGATAGACGATATGGACACACTCGGCGCGGTTAAAAAAATCTATTTCGCGTATGTTATAACGGCTTCGATCGCAAAAAGCGAAGAAAATCCCGATATAATAAGGATTATTCAGAACTACTCGAAAGAGGTCGAGCACTCCTGCGATAACAGCGAAACCTTAGAGCTGTTCTTTTAAGTCGTAATTTCCTATAGAGTAAAACAACGTCAGTATTAACGGAAAATTTCCATAATACTGACGTTTTATTTTTTTATAACTCTTAACTTTTACCTCTTAACTCTTAACTCTCTAAGGTTCCAGTGCTCAGCGCTTTAAGGTAGGCGTTGATAAAGCCGTCTAAATCGCCGTCCATAACCTTTTCGACATTACCCGTCTCGAAGCCCGTTCTATGGTCTTTTACCATTGTATACGG
>DEFK01000043.1:8731-14150 GCA_002350765.1 Ruminococcaceae bacterium UBA2854 | reverse complement strand
GCTTCATTTTGCGACAGCCCCTTCATTTATTCATATTTTCAATCAATTCTTTTAATTCTTCTAAAGAATATAAGCAATTCAGCGCGGTTAACATCGCGTTGGTTGTAAGGTAAGACGGAAGCTGTAAATACTTCAAAAGCTTTTCGCGTAAAACCGCGGAATTTTCCCTGCCCGATAGCCCGAGCTCGTATAAATCGCTTTTTTCAATATCCCCGCTCTTAACCTTTTTATCGTAGTTTAAAATTGTCGCTCCGCTGTTTTGAATCGCGCGAACAATAATTTGCTCGTCCATCCCCTCTACCCCGAGCAAGCCCTCCTTAGAGGCTTCGGCTTTACGTTTTTCCTTGCCCTTTAGTTGGGGTACATAGGCGTGCTTCAACTCGTTTTCGGGAACAATCCCCTTTAAAAAATTGCGGATCACAAATCCCGCGGAGTCGCTGTCAGTCAGCACGAGCAAGCCTCTCTGCGCGGAGATTTTCTTAATAAGGTTCTGCTTTTCCTTATCCTTAAAAACCCGAAAACCGCCCGTATCAATTATCGGAGAGCTGACAATTGAGCTTAGTTTTATCTTATCGTACCGTCCTTCGACGATAATCGCTTCTTTTACACTAATCATAGCTTACCTTTTTTCGGCTAAAATAAGCAGCTTCGCGACAAGCGCTTCTATTAAAATCCGATCGTTCGAGGAAACGCTTCTCAGCTTATAAGTCGTGTCGGATATTTCAAACAGACTTTCTCTCAGCGCTTCGGTAGACATAGCGCGGGTTTTACCTCCCGCCTTTTTAAGCGCGAACTCACGCCGTCCGTAGCCGAAATATTTAGCGACCTCGGAAAGAGGCGTAGAGCTTTCGGCGGCTACACGAGCTCGGTAGAAGTCGAGATACGACATACTTATAACGCTTATAATCTCGTTGGGCTCGGCTTTCTGATAAAACAAGGTATCGAGCATCGAGAACGCCTTATTGCTGTCGCGGGCGACTATAGCGTCCGTAAGATAGAACACATTCGCCTCGAGCTGTTTTGTAACGAGCTTTTCTATATCCTCGGTCGTTATTAATCCGCCGTCGCCGACATAGTTACACAGCTTATCGAGCTCGTTTTTAATAGTGTTTAAGTCGAAGCCCGCGTATTCCTGGAGCTTAAACGCGTCCGCCTGCTCGATTTTAATTCCTCTTTTATCAGCCCATCTTATAATCTGTCGGGCTAAGGACAGGTCGGTTTCTCTGCCCTCGGCGCAGACAATACCCTTTTTACTTACAAAGGTCTTTAGCTTAGAAAATACGGAGCCGAGCTTTTTCATATCCTGCTTCAACGTAGGATATGTAAGAATAACTACAGAAGTATCGGGACAGTTTTCGAGAATATCCTTAAGCCTGTCGTAATCGCTTTTCGGGAAGCTCTTGTCGTTAACGTCCAGATCGGAAATCAAAACCACATTATACTCGCTCATAAACGGCGCTACCTGAACCACTACGGCTATATCGTCGAGCTCGTAATCCTTCTCGAATTTATGGAAGTTAAACTCGGGAGGATTTTTACCCATCAGCTTTTCGAGGAGGAGGCTTGTATCGGCTTTAATATACATTTTCTCCTCGCCGTAAATCAGGTAAAGGTTATTAAATTGTTTTTTGTTGATACCCTGACGCAAATCCTTGCGTGATAACTCAGCCATTATTTCACCCTTATATCAGTTAAATTCTATAATATAATCATCATTTTTTACAGTACAAGCATTTTTCAGCCCTGAGGGAATCTCCTTACAGGACGTCCAGATAACCTTACCGTAATCTATATCTTCTATATTCTTAATATCATTATTCAGAATAAGGTAATCGGGGTTTCTGAAATCTTCGGGAATCTCCCATGCCTTACCCTTATACGGCGCTATAAGCGCGGAAACATTTCCGTCGGATATATACTGCCACGTATGACCGTTGACATTCTCGACTTTATCCGTAACGGAATCGGTAAGCTTCAGCGATACTTTTTCGTTATCCTTAAACTCGTTATAAATTCCACATTCTCTTGCCGCGCGGTAAATCCGCTCGTTCGTGTTATATCTATAATACAACAGAACCTTTTCTACGTCAAACTCCCGCAGTATATCCCCCGCGTATTTTATATCGCTCTTTTCCCTCGGCGACTGTACAACAAGCGTATTCACCTTATTTGAAAGAATATGCAGCTTATCAAAAACTTCGTCATTCTCCGAACTCGTACCGCCGCTCGATAGCACATTAACTCCCTCGGGAGATTTAAAAACCACGGTCGAGCCATTTCCCGAGCTTATAACTCTCAGCTCCGTTTTATTGTAATTTACCAAAATCCCCGCGCAGATATTAAAAAGCAATAACACCGCCGATATACACGAGGCTATTATAATATTATTACGGCGGTTAAGCTTAGCCGCTGTTAAAACGGCGAAAATAATAATCGTTATCCCCAGCCATATCATAATAAGCCGAGGCTCAAAATAAAACGTGATAAACGGAACGCCCGCTAAAAATCTCGTAAAGGATATAAGCCAGGAGGCGATCAGCTTCGCTATAAGCGCGGTCGCCGCGGAGAGAGGATTTATAAACGGTATATACCATAGCACCGACGACACCGCGGAGAACAGCATCATAAATCCGATAAACGGAGCTTCAAACACCGAGTAAATTATAACAAACGGATTGCATACGCCGAAAAACGAAAGCGTCAGCGGCGAGATTGATATTACCGCGCAAAGTGACATTGTAAGCATATCGTAAATCAACCTAAGCGTTCTATACGCTAAAAGCTTAAAATTAATTCTAAGCTTATCTACGATATTTTCGGCGGATTCATTTAAAAAATACAGGTTTTTAATTCTGATACCGAATTTTAAATCGAACCGTTTCTCGAATGAGGGATAAATAAAAACTATTCCCGCGGTAGAAGCAAATGACATAAGCATACCGACATCCCCGACCGAGTAAGGATTAAAGACGGTAAGTATCAAAGCCGCGATTCCGAGGTTGTTGACCGTATCGCTTTTAAGACTAAAGCAATATCCCGAGTAGACGACTATAAGCATTATTCCCGAGCGTACAGCTGAAGCGGCGGCTCCCGTAACGGCTATATAAAGCAACACAACCAGTATAATAATTATACCCCTTATTATTCGGCTTTTATGTCTGTTCCTGAGCTTCCTGGTAATAAAGAATACAAATCCCGCCACTAAACTCATATGAAGCCCCGAGATAGCGATAAGATAGCTAAGCCCCGTACTTCTGAAATCGCTGTATACATTCTGTGATAACTCATATTTGTCGCCGAGTGTAACGGCGTTGCAAAGCTCGCCCTCGTACCCCGGTATAAGGACGTTAATCGAATACGTAAGCTTATCCCTTATAAAAACAGGGATATATCCTATCCCCTTATCCTTTACGGTCTGCACGGTATAACTGAGAAAATAATCCTCGGGATCGGTATTATAATCAAAACCCTTGGATTTATAATAGCTGTTTTCCATTTTTTCGAGAACAACCTTACAGGTTATTATATCGCCGTACTCCGCGCCTAAATCACTATTGCTCCCGAGTAAGACCTTATAGCTTTCGGGATTGTTATTTATCTTATCGCAGTTCAGCTCATACAGATAACTGTCATTAGCTTTATGAAATTTTGAAACCGTACCGCTGAGCGTAACGGATTTACCATCGTATTTTTGTATCTTTATTTCTTTAAACGAATTATAAACACAGGAATACGCTATAGAAATTACTACTGTTACCGCGATAACAATAAAGACTGCTTTATTATTTTTAGTTCCCCTAACAATCGCGAAAATCAATACTACAACCGCCGCGCTCAAAAGAGCGGCGATCCCGTAAATCTTAAAATAAAAAACGGCCGCGAACGTAACCAGCATACTTAAACCGATATACGCAAACAGCCGTTTAGTCATTTCTCTCTATCCTTTACAATTATTACTTAGGAAATACGGGAAGCTTATCGAGGAAGATAATATCCTCTCTTTCAGCCGCTTCACCCTCGGCGAGAACAGCGACCTTAGCCGCAACTTCACCGCCCGCTTTAGCGACAAGCTTCTCAAGAGCAACGAGGCTCTCTCCTGTAGAAATAACGTCGTCAACAATAAGAACTTTTTTGCCCTTAATCTTTTTTATATCATCCGTACCGATATAGAGCTTCTGGAGCGACAAGGTAGTAATCGAACGAACCTCTACATTAACATACTCGGGCATATATACCTTTAAGCCCTTACGCGCTACGACATAATCCTTGTTTTCCTGGCGAGCCATCTCATACGCGAGAGGAATACCCTTAGCCTCGGCGGTAACGATAACGTCGTGCTCAGGACATTTTTTAAGTAAAGCCTTCGCGCTCTCCACAGTAACCTCAACGTCACCGAACATAATAAACGCGGCGATATCAAGATTCTCGTCTACCTCACACAGCGGGAGCTCTCTTTCGCAACCCGCGATAGTCATTTTATATGTCTTACCCATTTTCTACTCCTTATCAACACATTTTTCCTAAAGTCTTTCCGCCCATAAGGTGGAAATGAATATGGAACACAGTCTGACCGCCGTCAGCGCCGCAGTTATTGACAATACGATAACCGCCTTTAAGTCCGAGCTTCTTCGCGATTTCGGGAACCTTGGAATAGATATGAGCTATAACATCGCTGTTTTCCTCGTTAAGCTCGTCAGCGCTCGCGATATGCTCCTTAGGAATCATTACAACGTGTACGGGAGCCGCGGGCTCGATATCGTGGAACGCGAGCATTTTATCGTCCTCGTAAACCTTTTTTGACGGAATTGAACCGTCGGCTATTTTACAAAAAATACAATCCATAGTTTTTTCTCCGTTAATTATAGTATTTCTTTTAAATAGTTTTTAATATCTGTTATATGCTGCTCTAACCTATTGGGGAATAAGTTTTCGTAAGAAAGAATTCTTAGAAGCTTTTTTCTTAATAAATTTATTTCTGTCTTGTTTTTTAAAACAAGAGGTTTTCCTTTAGATTCATAAACTCGTTCTATGTACTCATCTGTAACAGGGAATGAATTACTCACTTTATATAGGGCGGGTTTATTTGTATATCCTACATGGTAATAACACGAACGAATATCCTTTTTTGGAAGATTTTCGTATTTTTTATACTTTTCAATCTGTTTTTTACTCCTGTGAGATAAGTCGCTCGTAGGAATAGCCCAATATAATCCGATTATATTTTTATCCTTTATACAACAATAAATCGGTCGTTGTTTTTTATCATTGTATTTCCCGCCGATTTTATTATTTATAATATCAATGAATTCATCTTTTATTATATAAAACCCATTCTCATCCATAAATCACCATTAATGAAATAAGCCTCTTAACCACATGGAAAAGAGGCGTTTTCTTCAAACCGTCTATTTAGAAACGC
>DEFK01000043.1:0-8675 GCA_002350765.1 Ruminococcaceae bacterium UBA2854 | reverse complement strand
ACGGTAGGCACATTCTGTCAAACTGTCTATTTAGAAACGCCGAACAGTAGGCACTAATCGCAGATAGCCTAAGCTATCTTCAATTATTATTATACTCAAAAATAAAAATATGTCAATATTCTAAGCTTATTTCCCACTACTTTTTAGCGGTAATTTTCTTCTCCTCACCCGCGCGAAGTCGTTTAATATTGTCGCTGTGTTTAATTACGACAAACAGTCCGATCATAAACGCCGCGGCTGTACATAATATTACGTAGTAAATCGAATAACCGAAGTTGAAATAATCTATTAAAGTAAGAATCAAGGTGTATACAGGGAATAAACAAGCGCAGGTTATACTCGCGAGGGAGATAATCTTAGAGAAGATAAACACGATTAAGAACGTGCTTAAAATCATTACGAATACTCTCCAGTCGGCAACAAGCATCATACCCGCGGCGGTAACTATACCCTTACCGCCTTTAAACTTAAAGAATATGGGATAGCTGTGGCCGAGTATACAGAAAAATCCGCAAAGGTATTTTCCGATAACGATAATACCGTTCACATCGGGTGAGCCGTTAAATATATAAGCGGATACAACTCCGCCGATAATTACGGCGATGACCGATTTAAGAAAATCGAAAACGATTGTAAAAATCGCGGGAACCTTTCCCACGGAACGGAGCACATTTGTAAAGCCCGCGTTACCGCTTCCCATATTTCGGATATCCTCCTTGCCCTTAGTAACCACACGCGTAACAATAACCGCGGTGTTGATACTTCCGAGCAAATAAGCTACTAAAAAAGCCAAAAGCGCTATAAACCAGTTATTTAAAAGCATTTGCATATTGCTTATAGGCTGCGCGTCAAGAATCATTATTTTTCTCCCCTCTCACGAATTATGAAATTAATCGGAGTACCGCTTAGCGCGAAGGTCTCGCGGATACGGTTCTCTATATATCTCTGATACGAAAAATGGAATAAATCCTTGTTGTTGCAGAAGCTTACGAATGTCGGCGGTTTGGTAGACGGCTGAGTCATATAGTAGATTTTAAGCCTTTTTCCCTTATCTGTAGGAGGCTGTACACGCGTGGTAATCTGAGCTAAAAGCTCGTTTAAGGTACCCGTCTTAATACGCGTAGCGTAATTCGCCGCCGCGGTATTGATAAGCGTAAAGAGGTTATCTACCCTCTGACCTGTTTTTGCCGAGATAAAGACTGTAGGAGCCCAGCTCATAAAAGCGAAATCGGTTTCTATCCGCTTTTTAAAATTGCCCATCGTCTTGGTATCTTTTTCGATAGCGTCCCATTTATTAACGGCTATAATACAAGCCTTGCCCGCGTCAAGCGCGAGCCCCGCTACCTTGGTATCCTGCTCGGTAATACCGATTTCGGCGTCTATCATAATAACACATACGTCGCTTCGCTCGATAGCCATTTTAGCGCGGATAATACTGTACTTTTCTATCTCGTCAACAATTCTGCTTTTACGCCTTATACCCGCGGTATCAATAAACATATACTTGCCGTATTTATTCTCGACCGCGGTGTCGATACTGTCTCTCGTCGTACCCGCTATATCGGATACGATACATCTGTCCTCGGAGGTTATATAGTTAATAAGCGAGCTTTTTCCTGCATTCGGTTTACCGATAACGGCTACGTTTATAACCGTTCCTTCCTCGTCGTCAGCTTCCTCGGCGTTCAGGTGAGAGAAAACCTCGTCCAGTAAATCTCCCGTACCGTGTCCGTGGACGGCGGAAACCTGTATAGGATCGCCTAAGCCGAGATTATAAAACTCGTAAAAATCGGGATCGGGTTCTCCGACATTATCGCATTTATTGACACAAAGCACAATCGGTTTGCCCGATTTCTGGAGCATATTCGCGACATCCAGATCCGTAGCTACCAGTCCCGCCTTTAAATCAGTAACCAGAATAATAACCTCGGCGGTATCTATAGCGAGCCGAGCCTGCCTGCGCATTTGCGACAGAATTACGTCGTCGGACTTAGGCTCGATTCCGCCCGTGTCGATTACTACGGCTTTTCTGTTCTGCCACTCAACCTCGCCGTAGATTCTGTCCCTCGTAACTCCCGGGGTATCGTCTACGATAGAAAGGCGCTGCCCTATTAACTTGTTGAATAAAGTAGACTTTCCGACATTCGGTCTGCCTACAATAGCGATTACGGGTTTAGCCATATTATCAAATCCTCATTAAATTCGTCCAATAAAAGAACAGGGCGGTCAGATAACTGCCGCCCAAATCGTTCTCATTACTTTGTAGCTTTAGCGTCGTCGTCCATAGCTATAACCTGTCTGCCCTTATACATACCGCAAGTTGTGCATGCTTTATGGGGAGAAGTTAACGCGCCGCAGTTAGGACAAGTTGTAAGAGCGGGAGCGTCTATTGTGTAAGCCGCTGAACGTCTTGTAGATTTTCTTTTGTGAGATGTTTTTCCGGTAGGTACTGCCATTTTGATTCCTCCTTAGTGTTTATCTAATCGTCAATTAACTGTTTAAGGATTTCGAGTCTTGAGTCTACGGGGGTTTTATTACAATTACAATCCCCGTGGTTTAAATTCTTTCCGCATTCGGGACATATCCCCTTGCAATCCTCTCTGCACAGTATCTTACTCGGCAGATTAAGGACTATATCGGATATTACAACCTCGTCAAGCTCAAGAGTATAATCCGGTGTTTCAATATAATCGTCGTTTTCGTCATTCGCTAACTTAGCGGCGAGCCCGTGAACAAAAGTAAACTCAAAACGCTTTACTATTTCATCAAAGCATCTGTCACAGCGGGTGGTATAATCAAAAACCGCTTTTACTTTTAATTCCACAAGACTTGCTCTGTTGACCGCCGACGCGCTGACTTCGACGGGCGACTTGAATGGATAATCGCCGTTAATATCAAAATCATTCATCGGCAAGGAATAGCCAACATCCAGCCTGCGGCCTTCGTTTACAAAGACTTCCTTTAACTGAAGAAGCATAAAATGCACCTCTGACGTATATTAAAACGCTATCTGTAATTATACAAAAACAGCTCTTTTTTGTCAATACTTTTTTAAAATTATCGTAATACCTTTATTCGTCATCGTCCTTACCCTTATTAAATATGGCGAAAACGATTCCTAAAATAGCGAGAAATGCCGAAACCGCGGCAAAAATAACGGTAAGATAACCTGTATTTATAAAGTCAGCGGCTGACATCGGCAGGAAATTAAACGCTAAGCACATAACCACCGCCGAAATTAAAAGCAGAACGATAAGCGGAACGAATACAACCATCAGCTTCTGAAACGCAGAAAGACCTTTACCGCTCTTTGTTTTCATTTTTCTCACCCTTTCCGATAACAAGAATTATAACAAATCCTATAAAAGACACCGCCGCGGCGCCGATTCCGAACAACCCCGCAAGGCTTGATTTTTCTCCTCTTACGGCGTGAACTATCATAGCCGTTATAAGTAAGCCGAAAGCCGTTATAATAAACGCGGCGGGGATAATAATACGCAGTTTTTTCTTTATCATAGCTTTATCCTCCGCGAAATCTCGGCGAAATCATTCATTGATAATTTCTCGGCTCTTGAGCGAGGGTCTACCCCACTATCTAATAATACATCATTTACCACACTTTTTTCAAGTCCTAATGATGAACTAATTGAATTTAATACAGTTTTTCTCCGCTGAGCGAAAGCCGCCTTTACCACGGTAAAGAATTTTTTCTCGTCCTCTAGCTCGAAAAGCGGTTTCTCGTACACGTTCAATCTCATAACCGCCGAGTCTACCTTAGGCGCGGGCATAAATGAACCCGCGCTTACCTGAAAGAGCATTTCGGGCTTGCTGTAGAAATTAACCGATACCGTTACCGCGCCGCTCTCACGGCTTCCGACCTCGGCGCAGATACGCTGAGCCGCTTCTTTCTGTACCATAACGGTAATCGCTTCTATATTTAGCTTATCCTCGAGCAGCTTCATTATAACGGGAGAAGTGATATAGTAAGGCAGATTAGCGCAGACTACAACCTTCATCCCCTTAAACTCATCCTCGATAAGCTTATTTAAATCGAGCTTTAGAACATCCTCGTTAATAACCTTTATATTATCGTAATCGCCGAGGGTTTCATCAAGCACGGGAATAAGGCGTTTATCGATCTCAACCGCGACTACCTTATCGGCAAGCTCGCACAGCTCCTGAGTAAGCACGCCGATACCGGGGCCGATTTCTATAACGCCTACTCCCTCGCCAGCTCCGCTTAGCTCAGCCATTCGAGGACATACGGACGGATTAATAAGGAAATTTTGTCCCAAGCCCTTGGAAAAGTTAAAGCCGTAGCGCGAGAGTATATCTTTAATTGTACCTATATCGGATAATCTTTTCATAACGTCCTTAAACCCTTTGGATATTTATTCTTTAGCTTACCGCCCGAGGCTTTTCCGAAGCCTGTGGTAATACCGTTTACGCACACCGCGGTATAGCCCTTAATATCTTTATCAACGTCGATTTCCTCGCCGTGGAGGAATTTTTTAATCTCAACGCTGTTTACATCTAAATCAACATAATTCACGCAGTTTTTGGGATTTACGCACATAAACGCGTGGTGGTGAGGTTCAACTCGATTTTTCTTCAGCTCGCCGAGTAAAACTCCTTTTCTAAGTATATTCAACCCGCGCGTATTGGGGAGATTATCGGGAATAACAAATATATTGTTCCTGTCTACGGCGAGATTATCTCCGAACGGCTGATTTAAAAAGCAGCTTTTATAAAACTCAAAAGCTATATCGGGAGCTTTGGTATCGGTTTTTACAGTCGGAACAGATACCGACGGAGAGGTTTTTCTCAGCTTTGCGGCAAAATGACCTTCCCCGCCGTCCATCGGGAAAATCCTGCGGGCGTAATCAAGCGTCGGTCTGCCGAACTCTACGCCGCTATCAACAAGCTCGAACTCGGGATTTTCTTTCAGAAACTCCGTAATAACACCCTCGTTTTCTTCCTCGGAAAACGTACAGGTCGAGTACACTAGCTCGCCGTTTTCTCTAAGGGCGTTTTTAGCCGAATTTAAAATATTGAGCTGGCGGGCGGCGCAGCTTTTAACGTGCTCAACGCTCCACTCACTCTGAGCCTCGTTATTCTTTCTGAACATTCCCTCGCCGCTGCACGGCGCGTCAACAAGCACCTTGTCGAAATATCCTCTAAGCTTATCGCACAGCGTATCGGGGCGGCAATTCGACACCACGGCGTTTCTAATTCCCATTCGTTCAATATTCGATAAAAGAATTATACTTCTCGATTTTACAATCTCATTACTCCACAAAAGCCCCTTGTTATTCAGCTTCGCGGCAATCTGGGTACTTTTACCGCCCGGAGCGGCGCATAGATCCAACACCCTGTCGCCCTCTTTAACGCCGAGCATCTCGACCGCCGAGGTCGCGGACGGCTCCTGGACATAAAACGCTCCCGCGTGATGAAGCGGAGAATTGCCGATTGACTCAACGGTATCGGGAATATAAAACCCGTCCTTACAAAACGGCGTGTTCACAAGCTCAAAGTCCAAAAGCTCCCCGAGCTTGTCCGCGGAGCATTTAAGGGTATTAACACGCAGTCCTCTATAAACCTTACCGCTGTTATAAAATTTTAAAAAGCTTTCGTATTCATCCCCGAGCAGGGATTTCATTCTCTCAAAAAATTTTTCCATAATTACGTATAAAATAAAACAATATGTAAAAACTACCTGTAAACAAGGAGGTGAGCTCCAATGAGCGACTATCAGGATAACAATCAGAACAAGAAGCAGAATAATCAGAACAAACAGGATAAACAGAACCAGAATAAAAAGTCCAAGAACACCCAGAACAAGAACGATAAAGAGTGTAAATAACAAACAAGCGGCTCATTAACACTGAGCCGCTTATATTATATCAATAACTGACATATTTTTCAAGACAATGTGTCATCCTGAGCTTGCCGAAATTATGTCATCCTGAGCTCGCCGAAGGATCTTAAATTTTTTCGACTCCGCCACGCTTCGCTCAAAATGACAGCCAAAGTAAACTATCTTATCAATTAACCTGCCGAAACAAACGGTACGCCTAAGGCTTCCGCTACTGATTTAGAGAGGTTTTTAGCAATAGCGTTTATATTATCCCTTATCCACCTCGCGTCCTGCAAATTATCGTGGTACGCCACCTCGATCAACGCCGCGGGCGCTCTTGTCAATCTCAATTCTCCGAGGGTGGTTGTAGGAATTGTCCTGACCTTTTCGGGAATCGGGTAAAGGTCGGAAAAATTAGTCGCCAGCGTATCGGCAAAGCTCTGACCTTTTGCGGAGTTCGGATAATAATACACCTCCACTCCCCTGTTCATACCCGCGCTGTTCTCTCCCGAAGCGTTGGAATGAATCGCTAAATGCAAGTCATAATTACCCGAGTTGCTGTCGGCTATAGCCTGGCGCAAAGTCATTTCGGGGCTGTTGCGTTTAAAGTCGATACCGCTCGCTCTTAAATACGGCTCCATAGCGTCCGCGATAAGGTTCATATAGTATTCCTCGTTGCCGCCGTCAACATATGGATTCCACTCCTGGAGCGACGGGCTTAAATAAACTGTGGGCATAAAATCACTCTTTCTAAGTATTTTGTTTAAGTATATTATTCATAGCGGGTGATAATGACACACAATTTTGAATTCAATATTATTTTTCACAATTATTGCTTTACAATTATTCTGAAATATGGTAAAATAGCTAAAAGAAATAATCTTTTATTTTAATAATTCAAGGAGGAATTAACGATGAAAAAATTTGTATGTTCAGTATGCGGTTACGTTCACGAGGGAGATACTCCTCCCGAGCAGTGCCCTATCTGTAAGGCTCCCGCCGCTAAATTCAACGAGGTTAACGGCGAGGCTGATTACGCTACAGTACATATTGTAGGCGAAGGCAAAGCTGAGGGCGTAAGCGAAGATATTATTAAGGATTTACGCGACAACTTTAACGGCGAGTGCTCCGAAGTTGGTATGTACCTCGCTATGGCTAGAGTAGCCGACAGAGAGGGTTATCCCGAAATCGCCGCCGCTTTCGAAAAGTACGGCTTAGAGGAAGCTGTTCACGCGGCTAAATTCGCTGAGCTTTTAGGCGAAGTTATTACCGACTCAACCGAAAAGAACCTTAAAATGCGCGCTGACGCCGAGGCAGGCGCTTGCGAGGGCAAGTTCGACCTCGCTAAGAGAGCTAAGGCGGCTGGCTTAGACGCTATCCACGATACAGTTCACGAGATGGCTAAGGACGAAGCTCGTCACGGCGCAGGCTTCTCAGGACTTCTTAAGAGATATTTCGGTTAAGCGGTTGAGATTGGTATAAGTTTATACAAAAAGAGGTTGATTCTATGAGTAACAAAGAATTGGCTATCCAGCTGCTTAACGATATTCCCGAATATAAGCTCGGTTACGCTATCGCGTATCTTCAAGGATTAAGAGCTGACGAAGAAGCGGACGACGCTTATTGTGAACAGCTTTTAGAAGAATATAAAAACAGTTCCAATAAAGATGATTTTGTTCCGTTGGAGGAAGCCTTAGAAATATGCGGGGTAAGCTTAGATGAGCTACAAGATTAACATCGAGAAAAAGGCGGTTAAGTTTTTAGCAAAACAACCTAAGCAACAACGCGTAAGGCTTCTAAAAGCAATTTATAAACTCCCTGATGAAGGAGATATAAAAAATCTTAAAGGATTAGATAATTGTTTTAGATTGCGAGTGGGTTCGTACAGGGTTATTTATTTATTGGATAACTCGGTTTTGGTTATTAACGTAATTGAAATCGGCAACCGCGGGGATATTTATAAGTAAAATTTTAGCAGAGTAGAAAATTTCTACTCTGCTTTTTTGCCCTATTACAAACAGAATAACTATTGAAATAATCATTTCATAGTATTATAATAAATTAAAGGAGTTGATTAAATGAAAAAACTATTAATTAACATTGCTTCTTTCAGTTTAATAATGTCGATTTTGTTTTCAACTACAATAACATATTATGCCGCCTCACCAAAGCTAAATAAAAAGAAAAAAACTATCAACGTCGGCAAGTCATTTACCTTAAAGGTAAAAAACGCCAAAAAACGTATTACTTGGATGACTTCTGATAATAAGATAGCAGAATTAGGAAAAATAAACTCTAAAAAGCACACTATCAGAATAAAAGGAGTTAAATCCGGCAAAGCAACTATTACGGCAAAAGTTGGTAAAACCAAGCTAAAATGCAAAGTTACGGTAAAATCTGAACAACCGAAAGAAAGTGCTCCTGAAGTTCCTGTAATTAAAGAGTATAAAATCGTTTCCGTAAAGGCGAAATATACCGGTGTAATTACTGACACTATGAACAAGCACGCAGCTGAAAACTGGATTGTATCCGATATGGCTACCTACGAAAATAAAATTAAAATAATCTTTGAGCGCACGAAAGCTGACTATTCTTCGAATAATCAATCCTCTTCACCAATTAAAGAGTATAAATTGGCTGTAATTAAAGCAAAGTATGACAGTTTAATAACTGTGATACAATGAATAAAAACGCTAACGACGGCTGGAATGTAGCGGCTACAACTGTGTATGATAATAAGATTTACATAGCTTTTGAACATGATTTAACCTAAAAAATTAGCAGAGCGATTTAAATATGACGTGACCCCCGAAAGTTG
>DEFK01000011.1:737-25281 GCA_002350765.1 Ruminococcaceae bacterium UBA2854 | reverse complement strand
TCATTTTGCGACAGCCCCTTTTTCGTTGTTTAATTAAATTTTTAACACCGCCGTTGATGATTGTTTCCAAAAAATAAGAGTTATTAATAGGCGGATATGGCTCCCGCGGCTCGCGGGCGGAATTGGATGTCGTGGCTCACGACCCGTACATTTGCTCGAACATTTTAATGCCCGACTCGGTACGGAATACTTTATTCTTTACATTTCTCGCGAGCTCCATACTGATATGGTCCTCGTAGATATTCGCTAAGAAGTCCGCCTCTACAAGAATTCGGTACGGCGCGTTGTCGATACCCTTGTATGTATGGTGGTTGGCGATAAGGTAACATACCTTGTCGATAAATTCTTCTTCGAAGCCGAGCTTATCGAGAAGCTTTTCAGCCTCGGGAGGGCCTTCCTGCTCCTGAAGCTCGCCGAGCGACGAGCCGTATTTTTCCTCGCTGTTTTTTATTCCTATATCGTGGGTAATCGCCGCGATTTCAACCAGCGCCTGAACGTCGTCGGGGAGCTTTTCGTTTAATCCGATTGTACGCGCGATAGTATATACCTTCATAAAATGATGTATTCTTCGTACATCTCCGCGAAAATATTCAGTCATAGCGTTGATTGTATCATTCACCTTTGACAACATTACCTTTTCTCCTTATCTTTCTTATATATTTAAAAGTCTCTTTTTCGCCTTTGTCCGCGAGCATCCGGAGTAAATAGCCGATTTCTACGGAGGTTTCGTCGTTGATAACGGAAATTCGGTTATCCTTAGCCTGCAAAAAATACTCGAGCGGTTTTGAGTCGGTGTATTTATCCTTATTATAGATTTTGCTCGCCGCTACACGGTCACAGAACATTTCTATAAGATACTTCCTCGGCATTTTTATACCCGTCATACGTTTAGTCACCTTGTCGTAATCTGTCCAGTATTCGAAGTGGTGGCGGTTACGGCCTTTATGGTGCATCCACGCTTTCGAGTATCCGTACGCTTCACGCTCGCCCTCGTTAGGGGAACGGTTTCCCTGGAAGTATTTTGCCCCGGGGATAAACTCGGTAGGGGAGTATTTCGACAAATCGTGCAGAAGTCCGCGTATCGGGATTCCCGCGCGGAAGCAGTTCGCGATTACCTTGTGGCGGTGATGCGTTATCGTTATAAAATGCTTTATCGGATGAGCCATTACTTAAAGTCCTCCGGGTACATATATTTTAGCATCTTTCTGAGGGTTTCAAGCGAGGTGTCGCCCTGCATACTGAGCTCATCCATAGGGATTAAGTATCTTTTGGTTTTATCGTTAAGCGCGGATAGTTTCTTTTTCGTCTTTCCGCTCTTTAACGGCTTAATTGTTTCCTTATCGGCGCAGAAAATATAGTCGGGGTTAGCCCTTGTGAGCTTTTTTAGGTTGACTGTGTCCGACTTTTCGTTTTTAAAGACGTTAGCCGCGCCTGTGTAGTCGAGCATAAGGCTTTCCCATGTGGAATTTGTAAAGGTTTTCATCTCGCCGTTTTCGGTATAGAGATAACATACGGTTGTCTTTACGTCCTTTTCCTCTACGGCGTCCTTAACGCTGTTTAAGCTGTCGTACAGGTCGTCGAAGGCTTCTTTGCCCGCGGCTTTACCCTTAGTCTTTCCGCCTAAAAGCGTGCCGAGCTGAATGTAAAGTTTTTTAAGCTGTTCGACAGTGTCCGCTTTTTCGTGAGAAATAACGGTGATTCCGCTTGATTGAAGCTTTTTCTTAGTGTCGGCTTTAAGCGTGTCGTCCGCGAAAACCACGTCCGCTTTAAGCTTCTTGATTTTAGAGTACGAGGGATCGTTTGCCGAGCCTACGCTCGGTACAAGCTCCATACCCTTCTGATTAACGCTGTCGGAACGTCCCGCGAGCTTGTCTATATACCCGATACAGGAAATTATATCGGCGTCGTTTTTATTAAGTATAATAATATTTTTCGGTTCGGCTTTTATCGTAATATTCCCCGCGGTAACGGGAAATTCGCTGTCACTCGAGCAGGATGAGAAAGCCAGTCCTGTTACGGCGGTGACTATAACGAGAGCCAAAGCTAATAAACTTTTCTTCATTTTTATCTCCTGTTACCCTAAGACTGTCCGAGAGATTCCACGAACTGCTTAGCGCATCTCGGCGAACGACCGCCTTTTGTGAGAGCGAATCTTTCCGCGAGGATGGAAAGCTCGTCCTTATCCATATCAATACCCGCTTTTTCGGCGAGGCTGTATACAATATTCAGGAACTCGTACTTATCGGGATTTCCGTAGTAAACGGATAGTCCGAAACGATCGGATAGCGAGAGAGTTTCCTGCATATTATCCCTGCGGTTAATATCGTCGGTATCCCTGTCTGCCCAGCTTTCCTTTATAAGGTGACGGCGGTTTGAGGTGGCGTAGATAAGCGCGTTATCGGGCTTAGCCGCAAGTCCTCCCTCGAGTACCGCTTTAAGCGAGGTGTAGTTCTTGTCCTGGTGCTGGAATGATAAATCATCCACGAATATTATAAACTTCATCGGGTTTGCGGCGATTTTTTCGATAAGGAGCGGAAACTCCATAAGCCTTTCCTTGGGCATTTCTACAATCCGAAGCCCTTTGTTTCTGAACTCGTTGCCGATAGCCTTTACGGTCGAGCTTTTACCCGTACCCATATCGCCGTACAGCAGACAGTTGTTGCAGGTCTTGCCGTCTAAAAACGCCTTGGTATTTTCTATAACACGGTTGCGCTGGCGTTCGTAGCCGATAAAGGAGCTTACCGCTATTTTATCGGGATGACCTACGGGCTTAATACCGCCGTCTCTCCAGATAAACGCCTTGTATCTCGCGTATATTCCAAAGCCGTTGTTTTTATAGAACGCAATAAGCTTGTTGATATCCGCGCCGTTTTTAAATTCATCAACGGGCTCGCCCGTTTTCCACCTCGGGAGAGAGGCGGTTATATCTTCTATATCGGAGCTGTACTTATAGTCGTTTATAATATCCTCGGCACAAAGCTGCGTTATATTATAGATAGTTTCGCAGTCTTTCTTTACGGACTCTAAAACGGTCTCGCTTAGCTCGTCCGCTTTACCGCCCGCGGCTGAAATCGAGAAGCTGTTCTCGTCAAAAAGCGTCGCTTCGGTTATATAGCGCGCGAGGTTATCCGTGATATCACGCTCGGTTAAAAGCTTGTAAAAACTGCCGTAAGCGCTGAGAAAATCCTCGGGCGGAAGATTAATACCCGAGAGTAAATCCATATAGCTTTTTATTACGCCGCGGTCTAATATTCCGCGGTAAATTGTAAGCGAATTCAGCAGTAATAAGGTTTTATATGTCTTAGTCATATAATCAATCCTATCATAATAGATACGTCGTTAACTTAATATATTATTTTACTATTTTTTACAGGTTTAGTCAAGTAAACGGGTATTAGGACAGCGAAAAGATTTTTAAAGTTTTTTTAAAATTTTTTTAAAAAAACACTTGCATTTTTACAAGGATAGTGCTATAATAATCAAGTCGCCGAAAAAAGCGACAAGTTGGTGTCGATGACGCAGGGGGTCCACCTGTTCCCATACCGAACACAGAAGTTAAGCCCTGTGGTGCCGAAGATAGTTGGCTGGCGACGGCCTGTGAAAATAGGGAGATGCCAACATTAGAAAAGTGTCCACCCAATAGGGTGGGCGTTTTTATTTTGTTTTTTAATCTTTGTTTTCCTCTTGTCATTCTGAGCGATGCCCGAAGGGCAAAATCGTGAAACGATTTAGTCGAAGAATCTTTTGGCTTTAAGATCTTTCGACTATTTACTATCGTAAATTTTGCTTCGCAAACCGCTCAAGATGACAGCGATTAACTAACAGGAGCAACTATGTTTAGTTTTTTATCTTCCCTTACGTCAGTATGGGATTATTTTAAAAATACGAATAAACCGATTATACTCTACGGAATGGGTGACGGCGCCGATAAGGTGCTCGACGAATTCGAACGGCTGGGTATAAAGCCATACGGCGTAATGGCGAGTGATGACTTTGTACGAGGTCAGAGCTTTCGAGGCTTTACGGTAAAAAAACTCTCCAATTTCGAGAATAAGCTCGGAGAATTTGTTATAGCGCTGTGCTTCGCGAGCCAGCTCCCCGAGGTTATCAGCCATATTAAAGACGTAGCAAAAAAGCATACGCTTTTAGTGCCCTCGGTACCCGTATTCGGCGATAATATATTTACTAAGGAATTTATATCGGAAAATAAAAACGCCTTCTCAGAGGCGTATTCGCTGCTTGCGGACGAGTTAAGCCGAAAGGTTTT
The DNA here is from genome assembly GCA_002350765.1 of Ruminococcaceae bacterium UBA2854. Taxonomy (GTDB): domain Bacteria; phylum Bacillota; class Clostridia; order Oscillospirales; family Acutalibacteraceae; genus Ruminococcoides. Next base: position 21,014 of record DEFK01000011.1, on the reverse strand, counting down.
CCGCGATATAATCTCCTTTCAGTACAGCGGTGATTTAAAATATCTCGACAGCTGTACAACCGATAAGGATGAGGCGTTCTCGATTCTCAACCTTACGGAGGAGGAGAGTTATCTCGATTTAGGCGCGTATAACGGCGACACTATCGAGGAATTCTTAAACTATACCGACGGGAAGTATAAGAGTATAACCGCCTTTGAGCCGAGCGCGCGGAGCTTTAAAAAGCTTTTCGAGTATTGCGCGGATATGGAGAACGTGAATCTTTGGCAGCTCGGTTCATACAACAGCAATACATTGGTTAATTTTAATACAAAATCGGGCAGAAACTGCGCGATAGACGACAGCGGCACTCCCGTACAGGCAGCCAGGGTTGATACTATCCTCTGCGGTAAGCGCGTAACCTATGTAAAGCTGGACGTAGAGGGAGCGGAGAAAGAGACCTTCGAGGGTATGGAGAATACCTTAAAGCTGTTTAAGCCGAAGCTTAACGTCGCAGCTTATCACCGAAGCGAGGATATCTTCGCGCTGATTTTACAGCTTAAAAGCATAAATCCCGATTATAAATTCTATCTCAGGCACCATCCGTATATTCCGCACTGGGATACAAATTTATATTGCATATAAAAGAACGGAATTGACATATCTATAAAAAGATGATACCATTTTATAAGAAGACTTTGGAGGGGTGAAAAATGGTTAAACGTGATTTTCATTTTAAGCGCGAAAACAGCGCTCCCCCTAAGAGAAAGCCTCAGCGTTTTAAGAAACCGAATCCCTCGCCGCCGCTCAACGCTCTGCGTAATCCGTCGGCAGCGCCTCCCGAGAGCTCGCCGTACGATAACGAGGCTGAACGAGAGGTTATGAAGAGGGTAGAGGAGATAGAAATAGATATCGGACAGTTTAAGCTTGAACCCGATACGGATTTTGAAACTCCCGAGGATGTAGATGATGTAAAAATCTATTCGCCTAAAAACAAGATTTACAGCAGTAAAAAGAAAGAACAGGCTGAAAAGGGCAGTAGAAAGCTTATGCTTATCGCCGCCGCGCTGGTCGCTGTAGGAGTATTGTTCCTCGGAGTAGGATTGATTATAGGATTTAATTACGTTTAAAAGGACTGCAAAAGCGGTCCTTTTTCTTTGCTATATAGGAAGCGGTTTTATTCAGGAAAAACGTTTTATAAGAAACTAAAAGGGTTTCCCGAAGGAAACCCTTTTATCTTTATAAGTTATTATTTAACTTTAACTTTAATCTTGAAGGTCTTGTACTTATTAACTGTTACCTTAATAGTAGCCTTACCCTTCTTTAAGCCCTTAATCTTAATGTTTGCCTTAGTCTTCTTGGAAGTTACCTTAGCAATCTTCTTATTTGTGGACTTATACTTATTCTTGATAGCCTTAGCCTTACCTGTAATCTTAACCTTAAGAGTCTTACCCTTATTGATTGTGTAAGTCTTGGTAGCCTTGAACTTCTTACCTGCTACCTTGATCTTCGGGCTGTTCTTAACTGTTACCTTGCAGGTTAATGTCTTGCCGTTAACCTTAACTGTAACCTTGCTTGTGCCCTTCTTAAGACCTGTAACTGTTACCTGGCTTGCGCTCTTCTTGGAGAGAGCGACTTTCTTCTTACCGCTTGTTACGGAGAAGGCTGCCTTTGCGGAAGCGCCGATAACTGAAAGCTTGAATGTCTTACCAGCCGCGATTTTCTTAGATGTAGCGCTGAGCTTAACTAAGGAAACAGGAGTGGGAAGATCTGTTGTAGGCTGTGTTGCGGGAGCAACTGTAGTGGGCTGTACCTGTGTAGAAGGCTGTGTCTGAGGTGTTGTTACAGGATCTGTCTGAGAAGCGGGAGCAGTTGTAGGTGTATCTCCGCCCTGAACGTCTACTGTCGGGTTAGCGAGGCTCTGTGTGATTGAAGAAGCCTCGGGAGCAGCTACTTTGTTTGTATAGTAAGCAATCTGCTGACCGTTCTCGAGAGCGTCGAGCTCTTCCATATCGAGGTTAATTGTTGTAGCGCCTGAGCCTACTACGTTGAATGTAGCGATTACAAGAGCTTTGTTTGTCTTGAAATCGAAGATACCTGAGTTTGTCTCAGCGTTAACGCCTGTGAAGTTGAAGTAAGCCTCACCAGGTACGTTTTTATTGGAAATAAGACCTGACTGAATGTTAGGTAATGTGAATGACTGAATCTGAAGCTTAGAAGCGTCATACTTAAGTGTACCCTGGCCGTCCTCGAGGAGGAGGGGAGCCTGTAGGTTATAAGTAACTGTTACAGAAGTACCTGTGCAATCAATTGTATTGATTGTAGCTCCGTTGAGAGCTGTTGTTACCTTTAAGCCTGTTGTTGTATCGCCGCCGGGATTTGTCTGAGGATCAGTTGCGGGATCAGTTACAGGATCAGTAACGGGATCTGTCTGGATAACAGGATCAGTAACGGGATCTGTTACAGGATCAGTAACAGGATCAGTTACAGGATCGGTAACAGGATCAGTAACAGGATCTGTCGGTTGGTCAATATTTCCGCCTGCTTCCCAATCGCCTTCGTATATAGGACGCATTTCGCCCTGCTCGCCGATAGGATCACGCTTACCTGAAATTGTATATGTAGCGCCGTCTTGTGCTGTGAGGTCGCTTGTCTGAGCAGCACAGTTGCCCCAATCAGTATCGGGATAACCTGAAGATGAAGCGAAGATAACGTTATCGGATACTCCGGAGAATGTATAAGAATCGCCTGACGGTGTGCCGCTGAGCCATGAACCGCTGAGTCCACCTGTTGTCCATGTATAAGCATACCATTCACCGTCCGCGGCATAGTCGCCGGGGTTAACCGATACTGTGTAAGAACCGGGGTTATCGCCGCCGCCTTCGCCGCCTGTGGGGTTTTCTATATCTCCGCCGCCGTCATAGGACAGGGTCAGAGTGCCGTCGCCGTTCTCGCTGAGCGTGAAGGTGTGGGTGCCTGCGGGTACATACAGCTTATCGGACTGCGTGCCGGTAATGCTGCTATTATACAGCGTTGCGGAAGTTACGTCTGTGCCGAGAAAGCCCTGGGTCATATACCATACCATGTTGGTATCCTTAACACATACATAGCTGTCTTGGGTGAAGGTCGCGGTTACCTGGCCGTTTACGAAGTGGTAGTCGCCCATATTCGCATAGTCTTTGCCGTCGCCGTAGTCAGCGCCGTCGATGTAGCCGATGAGGTAGTAGGAATCGGTGGTTCCACCGCCGCCGCCCTGGCTGCCGCCACCGCCGCCTTGGCCGCCGCCTTCGCCTGTGTCGCCCCAAAGGCGAACGTTATATTTACCTTCTGTCTGAGTACCGTCAAGCCAGTAACCTTCAACGTTTACATCATGAACGTCTACGGTCTGAGGGCCGTCAGCGCCTTTTGTAAATACATAACCTGTCGCATCGCTCGGAACACTGGCAGAGAAGTTGTGACTGCCAAATCCGTTATCGCCTTCGTCGGACATCTGAACGCCCGGCCAGGTTGATTCGGACGAACCGCCCCAGTAATGGACATACATTGTGCCCCAACCAAGGTTATCGGTAACATGAATTGTTACGTCGTCGCCTGCGGTGTTCTTTGTTGTGTCAGCAGCCGCTACGCCTACAACCGAGAAAACAGTCATAACCATAAGTACCGCTAAAAACACACTTGTCAATTTCTTTAAAGATGTTTTCATTAGAACAATCCTCCTTCTAAATTTACATTTTATATTGTAACATTGTTTTAACTTTTTATCTATTGGCAAAATACTCAAATAAGTGTATGAATTTTGTTGAAAATGTCATTATAGTGAACATATAATGTCAACGGTATGTTTTGGATTTTGCGGGGCTTTGGTAATTTATAATAAAAACCTCCGCCATTTGGCGGAGGTTTTGTTTAATTATTTGATTTTAACTTTTACGGTCTTTGTTACTGTTTTGGATTTGTAAGATGAGTTGCCTTTAGCGGTAATTTTTACTACTACTTTAACGGTACCCTTCTTATATTTACCCTTCTTAAATTTAATCTTACCTGTCTTGCTGTTTACGGTAATCTTCTTATAGTACTTTTTAGTTGTACCCTTTTTAACCTTAACGTATTTTACCGTACCCTTAGCTTTTTTAACTGTTATAGCCTTAACGGTAACGTTTTTCTTTTTAAGGGTTTTAGCCTTTATGGATTTCTTAGCGACCTTAACCGTCATCGGATTAGCTTTCTTGGATGAAGCTGTAGTCGAGAGCGCGCCTTTAAGAGCGGCGCTTGTGTCTACAACCTTGCCGTCGGAAACAATTTCAACGTCCTTGTCGTTCTTAGTAGCTGTGATGATATCGAAATCGAGGTTAATATCTGTAGAGCCTGCTTTAACTATTTTAAATGTAGCTACTACGAGATCGCCGCCCTTTGTAAAATCAGCGCCAGCAATATCGGAGGAGTTGAAGTCAACTCTGTTAATCTGGTTTTTGTTTATGATAGCGCTGCCTACCTTCTTGAGCTCGAAGCCTGTAAGTGTAATGCAGTCGCGGTCATAAGTCATATAACCCTGGGTGTTAATGATTTTGTCAACCGCTTTAACATTAAAGGAAGCGGTGAAGGTACTGCTCTTGGCTAAATCGTAAGTAACGGTTTTAGCGTCGGCGACATTCGACTTTAAATTAACCGTAAGCTTTCCCTCAGCCGTGTAGCCCGCTACTGTAAATAAGGAAATAAGTAATAAAGCCGAAAGGATAACTGCTGTTGTTCTTTTTAAAATTCTCATAGGTAATCTCTCCTTTATCAGTAAATAAGAATTACATTATTCTTATATTTTTCGGTTACTTATATTTTACCAAAAAATAATGATTTTTTCCATTGTTAATAGTATATAAAAAAGAAGGTTGATTTTTGTTAACAATATCAAATTTCTTTTATACGCCCGTAAAGCTTTCGAGATATTTTTTTAGCGGGCCAGTAAAGAAGCTTTCTATCTGCGACGGCTCGTCGGGCAGAACAACAAGAAGCTGTCCTCCCTGGCGTACCAGATATCCGTCCGCGCCGTGAGCGGGATTTCTAAGCTTTTTTAAATCGTCGGGACTTTTGTTGGCGAGCGCCTTGGAGAGCACGTTTTCGATTCCGTACTTTTCATTATTATTAAGTCCGCCGATAACAAATACAATATTGGAGCTTTCGAAAGCGTCTATTATTTTTTCGCCGAGAGCGTTCGACTCTGTCGCGAAAAGCGAGGCTCGGAAGTTGAGCTCGAAGTTTTTAAGAATCCTCTCGAGCGCTTTTTCGCACAGATTTGTTTTTGACGCGAGATAAAAAATCAGTTCACAATTCATATTTACTCCTCTGACTCGTCGGGCTGAGCCTCCGTAGGCTTTGTTGCGGGGACTTTACTCTTGGTACTCGTTTTTTTAGCGGGCTTTTTAACGGCGATTTTAGTTTTCTTGTACTTAGCCGCAAGCTTGATATTCGAGTATACGACTATCTTCTTGTATTTACCGCTTAAATACTTTCTGTCCTTAAAGCCCTTTACTTTCCATTTCTTAAAGGTGTATTTGTAATTACCCTTTTTAAAGCTCGGAGTTTTCGGAAGCTTAATAACCTTCCCCTCTACGACTTTCTTTTTCTTTATAATCTTCTTTCCGCGCTTATTGCGTACGGAAATCTTTACCTTAAAGTATTTTTTCGGCGGTTTTGTAGGCTTAGCCGTTGTGGGCTCGGTTGCCGCTGTCGTGGGAACTGTGGTTTCCTTTAAGGATGTCGGGAGCTGTTCGCTTCCGCTGAGATCAGCGCTTCCGTCATACCATTTTATATAACCTTTTTTAAGAGCCTTTTTAAATGTCAGTACAGTAGGTCTTGTCGCGCGGAAACGGCTGTAGTAGCATTGTGGCCATACTGGGTTTTTGTTAAGCTTTGCGGCGCCGACGTCTACGTGGGCGCTTTCGTTAGCGCGGCATTTTCTCGCGACAACTACCGTTCTGAACCCGTTGAACTCATACGAGCAGGTGACGAGCGTTACGAGCTGGTCTTTTTCGTTAACATTAACGGGACAGTCGATAAGCGAGCGTATCCTTAAATTGTATATATAGTTCATAAACTGCGCCTTGCTCTTGAACTTAGCGCAGTAGAAATCGAAATATTCACCCTGAGCGGGGTTAACGTTCGATTTAAACACGGATATTATCTTATATGTATTGGTACCGCCCGATGGAGAGCTTAGCTTAATGGTCGGGGATTTCTTGTAGAAGCCGAGATTACCCGAATATCTTCCGTATTTCATAAGGTCGCCGAACATTGTGCCGTCCTCCATATGGTGTCCGTGGAGGATAATGTTCTTGCTCTTCATTCCCTTTTTGCTTCGATAGTCAATAAAGATTGAGCCGAAGCCTCGCGGAGTATACTGTTTAAGATAGTTGTGGTTAAGATAAAACTGTGACTCCTTGCTGTCGGATTTGCACTGAAGGATTGGATAGTCGATTTTAGTGTTGTCGAGCTTTATCCAGCCTTTTATATCCTTGTTGATTTTTTTTAGCTTTTTCCAGTTCGGAGTTTTAAACTTCTTACCGCTTTTACCCGAGGAGGTCGTTGTATCTTCATAGAATATTGTTCGGATTTCACTCTGGAGAGCCTGCTGCTGCGCGGGCATTACGAACATATTGTATACGAACATATAACCCGCGACGATGAATACAAGCGTTGCCGCGAGCATAACGGACTTACGGATAATTTCATCCTTCGAGTCGCCTTTTCTCGGGAAATGACGTTCGGTAAACGTAGTTACCTTTAAGGTTTTTTCGCTTAACGAATAGCCGTCGGGATATTCTTGCTCGTTATCGCGGAATGTGTTTATTACAAGCTCGGGGATACTTTTTATATCCTCGACGTTCATTTCGCGCGGAATAACCGCTATCTTAGAGCCGATATAGCTGAAAGCGTAAAACGGCTTGCTTTCGGTGTCGATTTTAAAAACGTGAGTTTTCTTTCTTTCGTAGGATATGTACTCGGGCTCGCGCTGTTCTCGATGAACCTCCTGCTTTTTAAGCTTTCCTATTATATACTTTATATTGTTTTTTAAATCGTTGAGCGATTTCTTTATATCAATTTTTTCTTTCGAGTTCGGGACGTTCTGAACCTTACGCTCACCACGGCTGATGATGAACGCGAATTTGCTCCTGAAGTCGTTTTCAGTTTTAATATCCGCGGGGATAACGATAAGCTCGGGCTTTTGTGAGGCTTTAACCGCCTTTTTAAGCTCAAGTTCCGTCAGGGGAGAGTAGGTTTCGACGAGCTTTACATCGTTAGAGCCTGCCTTTAAAGCGTTTACGACTTCGCTTGAATATTCAGTTTTATCTTTTTTGAACTTTTTATCGGGAGATAAAACCAGTATATTCAAAATTTAGTCCTCCTTTGTGTTTATATAAGTTACCTTTAAGTTTTCGAGCGCCTTTTCGATCATCGGCTCGAAGTTGCCGAGAGCTTCCGCCTCGATTACTTTTTCGAGCGACGGATTAGTACGCGGATGCTTAGGCGTAAATACGGTACAGCAATCCTCGTAGGGCTCGATTGAGGTTTCGTAAGTGTCTATTTTATAGGAAATATCTACGATTTCCTGTTTATCCATTCCAATCAGCGGTCTGAACACGGGTAAGTTTGTCGCGTTATCGGTACAGCCGAGAGCGCCTATGGTCTGGCTGGCTACCTGACCGAGGCTTTCGCCCGTGATTAACGCCTTACAGCCCTTGTCGAGCGCTATACGCTCGGATATTTTCATCATCAGCCTGCGCATTATAAGGGTAAAATACTCCTCGGGACATTTATCGCGGATAGCTTCCTGCATTTCGGTAAACGGTACGGTGTACATATTCATATCGCCGCTGTACTGCGCAACCTTTTTAAGCAGCTTAACTACCTTCTGCTCGGCGCGCTCGCTGGTGTAGGGAGGACTCGCGAAGTGAACCGCGGTAAGTCTTATTCCTCTTTTAGCCATCATATACGCGGCTACGGGGGAGTCGATACCTCCGCTGATAAGGATAACCGCGTTTCCGCCCGTGCCTACGGGAATACCGCCCGCGCCTTTCAGAGCCGCGCCTCGAACGTAAGCCTCGTAATCACGAACTTCTACGTTTACAACGAGCTCGGGGTTTCTTACGTCAACCTTGAGGTGAGGGAAAGCTCTTAGTACAGCCGCTCCTGTTTCTCTGGCGATTTCGGGGCTTTTGTACGGGAATTTCTTATCGCTTCTTTTAGCCTCAACCTTAAAGGTCTTAACCTCTTTCAGCTGTTCGGCGAGATATTCGGGAGCGGTTTCGAGAATAGAGTCGAGAGTTTTTTCTGGGCATACCGCCGCTCTCGAATATGTAACGATACCGAAAATCTTCCTTACCTGCTCGCAAACGTCGTCGAGGTCGATAAGCTCATCCTGCGGGATAATGGTGATTGTGGACTGAGCGTTTTTAATCTCGAACTCTCCTAAATGGCGGAGAGTTTTCTTTATATTTTTTATTAACTTATCTTCGAACTGACGGCGGTTAAGTCCTTTAAGGACTAATTCGCCCATTTTAACTAAAATTATTTCTTTCATATTCTTATCTCTTTGCTAATTTATTTATCCCTTCTTCGAGCGCTTCGATAAGCGCGTCGATATCTTCTTTTGTATTTAACTCACAGAAGCTTACGCGGACAGCGCTGTCGGCGGTGTTTCTGTCTAAGCCCATAGCCTCAAGCACGTGGCTGGGCTTACCCTTGGCGCACGCGCTTCCGCTCGATACGTAGATTTCCTTTTGCGCCAGGAAATGGAGCATCGTTTCGCTTCTTATTCCCAAAACGGAAAAGTTTATAATATAAGGTATCGCGCTTTCGGGAGAGTTAATAACTATCCCCTCGATTTTTCGGAGCTTTTCTTTAGTGTAACCGCATAGCTCCTTAACATAAGTATAGTTTTTGTTTATGTCAATTTCTTTAACAGCCTGTGAAAAGCCTGTGATAAGCGGGAGCGCCTCGGTACCCGGGCGTAGCTTTTTTTCCTGCTCGCCGCCGAAGAAAATCGGCTTGATCCGACTGTTTTTCTTAACGTAAAGCGCGCCTACTCCTTTTGGAGCGTGGATTTTATGACCGCTTACGGAGGCTAAATCCACTCCTGCCTTCGAAAGTTTAAGCGGGATTTTTCCGAACGCCTGGACGCAGTCGCAGTGCAATAAAGCGGGGGAGTTCTTTTTCTCGATTATCTTTTTCAGCTTTTCTATCGGGAGAATTGTTCCGATTTCGTTATTGACCGCCATAGCTGAAACGAGGATAGTGTTTTTGTCGATCGCTTTTTCAAAATCCTCGATATGGAAAATTCCGTCGCTGTCAGGCTTTATATAAACGACCTCGCAGCCGTTTTCTTCGAGATACTGAGCGGTTTCAAAAACCGAGCTGTGCTCAACCGCGGTGGTGACGATTTTATTTCCGCGTCTTTTAAGCAGGTTAACGGTTCCGAATACGGCAAGGTTGTTAGCCTCGGTACCTCCGCTTGTGAAGTAAACCTCCTCGGGCTTAACGCCCATCGCCTTAGCTACAGTCGAGCGGGAACGCTCGAGCTCTTCCTCGGCGCGGATTCCCTTGGTATGCAGAGAACTCGGGTTTCCGTAGTTTTCCGTCATCATTTTATATACTTTTTCGGCGACAGTTTCGCTCACGACAGTCGTGGCGCTGTTGTCAAGATAGTGTTCCAAATCCTACTCACCCATTTTTGCTTATTCCAAACCATTATACTATATATAATAAAAAAAATAAATAGTTTAAAAATAAAAATATAGGAAAAAATAAGAATGGTGATATGTATGACAGATAAAAAAGAGTATAAAAAAATCGTAAAAAAGTGTTCCCCGAATAGTAAAACCCGCTTTAACTGTCTTAGAGCCTTTGTTTTCGGAGGAGCTATCTGCGCCTTGGGACAGGGGATATTCAATTTATATACCTTCCTTAAAATCCCCGAGTCGGACGCGAAGCTGCTGTGTTCGTGTACGCTGATACTGATAGGCGTGATTCTTACCGCTTTTCATTTATATGAGAAAATCGCCAAGCGCGCTGGAGCGGGTACTCTCGTGCCGATAACAGGCTTTGCCAATTCTATGAGCTCTCCCGCGATAGAGTTCAAGAGCGAGGGACTTATAACGGGGCTCGGGGCTAAGCTGTTCGCGATATGCGGGCCCGTAATTGCCTACGGTGTTACGGCGTCAGTGATCTACGGGGTAATTGTATTCTTTTCAGGTCGGCTTCTCTAGCTCCAAAACCCTTATTTTAAAATTGCACAAAAACTATAAATAACATTTGTTAAAACCTCATAAACTTTGCAGAAGTATCAACGCACCCGAGCGTTCCTAGGAAAAATACAATTTTTTGTAATTATTTTGCCTGAAAAGCTTGACTTTTTGACAGAAGTGTAATAAAATGGTAAACTAATCGATAATGGGAATTTTTCCGACTTTTTAGAAAATGAGCTTAAAAATAAATATGAAATATTACCACAGTATTTTTTATTTGTCAAGAGCAAATTTCTAAAAAACCGCGAGGTTTTTATTATCGGAAAAAGAAATGTAAAAAACCGTAATTTTAAAAGGAGTTGATACGCCTATGATTAATGTAAAACCCGTACAGATAGGTAAAACCGAGCGTATGAGTTTCGCAAAAATCGATGAAGTTATCGATATGCCTAACCTTATCGAGGTTCAGACTAAATCCTATAATTGGTTTTTAAAGGAAGGTCTTACGGAAGTATTCCGCGACGTTTCGGGAATAACCGATTATACAGGTAATTTTGTGCTTGATTTTCTCGATTATGAGGTTGATATTGATAACCCCAACTACAGCGTAATCGAATGTAAGGAGCGTGACGCTACATATTCCGCTCCGCTTCGCGTAAGAGCCAGACTGCTCAACAAGGAAACAGGCGAGATTAAAGAAAACAACGTGTTTATGGGCGATTTACCGCTTATGACAGACAGCGGTACGTTTGTAATTAACGGCGCCGAGCGTGTTATTGTATCTCAGCTTGTACGTTCCCCCGGTGTTTACTATAAAATGGAACACGATAAAACGGGTAAAGAGCTGTTCTCGTCAACGGTTATCCCTAACCGAGGCGCGTGGCTTGAGTACGAAAATGACGTTAACGACATTTTCTACGTTCATATTGATAAAAACCGAAAGGTTCCGATTACTACCTTTATCCGCGCTTTAGGCTTAGGCAGCGACGCTGAGATTCTCGAATACTTCGGCGACGACGCGCGTATTAAGGCTACTATCGAAAAGGATACCACAAAGAGCGTTGAGGAAGGTATGCTCGAGGTCTACAGAAAGTTAAGACCTTCGGAGCCCTCTATCCTCGAAAGCGCCCAGCTCCATATCCATAATCTTTTCTTCGATCCCCGCCGCTACGATATGTCGAGAGTCGGACGTTATAAGTATAACAAGAAGCTCGGACTGATTAACCGTCTTTCAGGCAGAATTTTAGCCGAGCCCGTAGCCGACCCGAGAACAGGCGAGGTTATCGCTCAGAGAGATGATACCGTAGACCGCGCGCTCGCTACTAAAATGGAGAACGCGGGCGTTAAGGTTGTATATGTACGCGTACCCGAGAGAGATAATAAGATCGTTAAGGTTATCTCCAACGGTATGGTTGATATCAACTCTTACGTTGACTTTGACGCGAGAGAGGAATGCGGTATTAACGAGCACGTTGTATTCGACGTACTCTGTGAAATCCTCGACAGCGCTGAGAATGAAGACCAGCTTCAAGAAATGCTCCGCGAGAGAAAATCGGAGCTTATCCCCAATAATATTACGGTTGACGATATATTCGCTTCTATTAACTATATGAACTGCCTCGCCGAGGGCGTAGGTAATACGGACGATATCGACCACCTCGGTAACCGTCGTATCCGTTGTGTAGGCGAGCTTTTACAGAACCAGTTCAGAATCGGTTTCAGCCGTCTTGACAGAGTTATCCACGAGAGAATGACTCTCCAGAATCAGGACGCCGAAACTATGACTCCGAATACACTTATTAATATAAGACCTGTAACCGCGGCTATTAGAGAGTTCTTCGGCTCATCTCCGTTGTCGCAGTTTATGGATCAGAACAACCCTCTCGCCGAGCTTACTCATAAGAGAAGACTTTCGGCGTTAGGCCCCGGCGGACTTTCACGTGACCGCGCGGGCTTCGAGGTTCGAGACGTACACTATACCCACTACGGACGTATGTGTCCTATCGAGACTCCTGAAGGTCCTAATATCGGACTTATCTCCTATCTCGCTACCTTTGCTAAGATTAACGAGTACGGATTTGTTGAGGCGCCGTTCAGAAAGATTGATAAGGAAAACGGCGTTGTTACTGACGAGGTTGTATATATGACAGCCGACCAGGAGGACGATTTCGCCGTAGCGCAGGCTAACGAACCGCTCGACGAGAACGGCCGCTTTATGAATAAGAGAGTTGTCGGAAGAGAAAGAGATAACTTCGTTGAGTATACTCCCGACCGCTTCGACTATATGGACGTAAGCCCGAGAATGGTTGTATCCGCGGCGACTTCGATGATCCCGTTCCTCGAGAACGATGACGCGAACCGAGCGCTGATGGGTTCGAACATGCAGCGTCAGGCTGTACCGCTTATGATTACCCAGTCTCCGATTGTCGGAACAGGTATGGAATACAGAGCGGGTACCGACTCAGGCGTATGTGTGCTCGCCGAGGGCGACGGCGTTGTTTCGAGCGTTGACGCCAACAACGTAAGAGTGCTTTATGATGACGGCGAGATTAAGGATTACCAGGTAATTAAGTTCCTGAGAAGTAACCAGGGAACATGTATTAACCAGATTCCCGTTGTTGACAAGGGCGACCGTGTTAAGAAGGGCGATGTGCTCGTAGACGGTCCCGCTACCAAGAACGGTGAAATCGCTCTCGGTAAGAACGCGCTTATCGGATTTATGACCTGGGAAGGTTATAACTACGAGGACGCGGTACTTATCAGCGAAAAGATAGTTAGAGAAGATGTATATACATCTATCCATATTAACGAGTACAATACCGAAGCCAGAGATACTAAGCTCGGACCCGAGGAAATCACACGTGATATTCCGAATGTCGGCGACGATATGCTTAAAGACCTCGACGAGAACGGTATTATCCATATCGGCGCGGAGGTTAACGCGGGCGATATTCTTGTAGGTAAGGTTACTCCCAAGGGTGAAACCGAGCTTACGGCCGAGGAAAGACTTCTTCGCGCTATCTTCGGCGAGAAGGCTAGAGAGGTAAGAGATACCTCACTTAGAGTTCCCCACGGCGAAAACGGAATTGTAGTTGATATTAAAGTATTTACACGCGAGGATTCGAGAAACGAGCTCCAGCCAGGTGTAAACAAGGTTGTAAGAGTTTACCTCGCTCAGAAGCGTAAGATTTCTGTCGGCGATAAAATGGCGGGCCGTCACGGTAACAAGGGTGTTGTATCCCGAATTTTACCTGTTGAGGATATGCCGTTCTTACCCGACGGTACTCCGCTTGATATCGTGCTTAACCCCCTCGGCGTACCTTCCCGTATGAACATCGGTCAGGTTCTCGAGGTTCACCTCGGATATGCCGCTAAGGCTCTCGGCTGGAAGATTAAGACGCCTGTATTCGACGGCGCTCACGAGTCCGATATCTTCGAGGCGTTCAAGATGATGCGCGAGAAAGACGATTATAAACCGAGATCAGAGGTAACGGGTATCGACTTCGGCGAATGTGTTCGCCAGAACGGTATCTCTCTCGAGGGTAAGACTTTACTTAAAGACGGCCGTACGGGCGAATACTTCGATAACCCCGTAACCGTTGGTTATATGTATTATCTTAAACTACATCACCTCGTTGACGATAAAATCCACGCCCGTTCAACGGGACCGTACTCCCTCGTTACTCAGCAGCCGCTCGGCGGTAAGGCTCAGTTCGGCGGACAGCGTTTCGGTGAGATGGAAGTATGGGCGCTTGAGGCTTACGGCGCGGCTTATACTCTTATGGAAATCCTTACGGTTAAGTCGGATGACGTTGTAGGACGTGTTAAGACTTACGAGGCTATCGTTAAGGGACAGAATATACCCGCTCCGGGTATCCCCGAGTCGTTTAAGGTTCTTATTAAGGAACTCCAGTCGCTCTCGCTCGACGTCCGCGTTATGAACCGCGACGGCGAGGAAATCGACCTTAAACAGCACTTCGAGGAGGACGACGACCTTCCCGTAGAGGACGCAAACTTCGAGGAAAAGAATGTTATGACCTCGAACTCAATGGAGAGCTTCACTCTTGATGAGGACAGCGATACCGAAGACAATATGTTTGACGACCAGTCAATGGTTGAAGAAGCCGACGATTATAATGATTTCGACGGCGAGAATGAAGAATATTAATAAGGAGGAGCAATTATTATGGAAAACAATGTTTTTGATTCAATAAAAATTAATCTTGCTTCTCCGGAGCAGATTTTATCGTGGTCTTACGGCGAGGTTAAAAAGCCCGAGACTATTAACTACCGTACATTAAAGCCCGAGCGCGACGGCTTATTCTGCGAGCGTATTTTCGGACCTACAAAGGACTGGGAATGTCACTGCGGAAAGTACAAAAGAATCAGATATAAAGGCAAGGTCTGCGACCGCTGCGGCGTTGAAGTAACCCGCGCCAAGGTAAGACGCGAGCGTATGGGACATATCCACCTCGCGGCTCCCGTATCGCATATTTGGTACTTCAAGGGTACTCCCTCTAGAATCGCGCTTATACTCGATATTTCCCCGAGAAATCTCGAGCGCGTGCTCTATTTCCAGAGCTATATCGTAACCGACCCGGGCGACTGCCGCGAGCTTGAAAAGCTCCAGTGCCTCAACGAGTCCGAGTATATGGATATGCGCGAGAAGTATGAGGACGACTTTAAGGCGGGAATGGGCGCTGAAACCATCCTCGAGCTCCTTAAAGAAATCGACCTCGACGAGCAGGCTGAAACTGTAAGAGCCGAGCTCGAATCCGCTACAGGCCAGAAACAGGGCAGACTTATTAAAAAGCTCGACGTAATCGAGAGCTTTAGAAATTCGGGCAACCGTCCCGAGTGGATGATTCTTACCGAGGTTCCCGTAATTCCGCCCGATATCAGACCTATGGTACAGCTCGACGGCGGACGTTTCGCGACTTCCGACTTGAACGACCTTTACCGTCGTGTAATTAACCGTAACAACCGTCTCGCTAAGCTTATCGAGCTTAACGCTCCCGATATTATTATCCGTAACGAGAAGCGTATGCTCCAGGAGGCTGTAGACGCGCTTATAGATAACGGCAGACGCGGTCGTCCCGTAACAGGACCTAACGGACGCGCGCTTAAATCGCTTTCCGATATGCTAAAGGGTAAGCAGGGACGTTTCCGTCAGAATCTTCTCGGTAAACGTGTTGACTATTCAGGCCGTTCCGTTATCGTAGTAGGTCCTGAGCTTAAGATGTACCAGTGCGGTCTTCCTAAGGAAATGGCGTTAGAGCTGTTTAAACCTTTCGTTATGAAACGCCTCGTTGAAACCAAAGAGGTTATAAATATTAAAGCCGCGCGTAAGGCTGTAGAACGCGCTAAGCCCGAGGTTTGGGACGCTCTCGAGGTAGTAATCAAGGGCCATCCCGTACTCCTCAACCGTGCGCCTACACTCCACCGTCTCGGTATCCAGGCGTTCGAGCCCGTACTCGTAGAGGGTAGAGCTATTAAGCTTCATCCGCTCTCCTGTACCGCGTATAACGCCGACTTCGACGGCGACCAGATGGCTGTTCACGTACCGCTTTCCGCGGAGGCTCAGGCTGAGGCGAGATTCCTTATGCTCGCCGCCGGCAACCTGCTTAAACCCTCCGACGGCCAGCCTGTAACAGTACCTACCCAGGATATGATCCTAGGTTCCTATTACCTTACACTTGATAAGGACGGAGAACCCGGAGAGGGCAAGGTATTCCGTGATGTTGACGAAGCTATGATGGCTTACCAGACAGGTGTTGTTAAGCTTCATTCCAAGATTAAGGTTCGCCGTACTATGGAAATTGACGGCGAGATGAAATCCGCGCTTATTGATACAACAGTCGGAAAGATTATCTTCAATAACCCGATTCCGCAGGACTTAGGTCTTGTAGACCGTTCAATCGAAGAGAACAAGTTCAAGTTCGAGGTTGACTTCTTAGTTGGAAAGGGCGGACTTAAAAAGATTATCGACGCTTGTATCGAGAAGCACGGTACACAGATTACCTCTGTAGTTCTTGATAATATCAAGGCGCAGGGCTATAAGTATTCAACGATCGGTGCTATTACCGTAGCCGTTTGCGACGCTACTATCCCGCCCGCTAAGGGTGAGATTATCGCTGACGCCGAGGCTAAGGTAGACGCTATCACCGAAGAATATATGATGGGTTTACGTTCCGACGAGGAACGTTATACAGACGTTCTTAAAGTTTGGGAAAAGGCTACCGACGACGTAACCTCCAAGCTCCAGGAAGGTCTTGACCGTTACAACCCGATTTATATGATGGCTGACTCGGGAGCTCGAGGAAGTATGAGCCAGATTCGTCAGCTCGCGGGTATGCGCGGACTTATCGCGAATACATCGGGTAAAACAATCGAAATTCCTATCCGAGCTAACTATCGTGAAGGTCTTAACATCTTAGAGTACTTTATCTCTTCCCGAGGCGCGCGTAAGGGACTTGCCGATACAGCGCTTCGTACCGCTGACTCGGGTTACTTGACCCGTCGTCTTGTTGACGTATCCCAGGAAGTTATTATCCACGAGGAGGACTGCGGTTCCAAGGAAGGCTTAGAGGTATTCGATATCGTAAGCGAAGGCAACGTTATCGAGGACTTACACGAGCGTTTGATCGGTCGTTACTTAGTTGATGACTTCTGCGACGAGAACGGAAATACTCTCGTAAGCAAAGACACGATGATGAACGACGAGGAAGCTAATATAATCATTAAGAGCGGCGCCAAGAGCGTTAAAATCCGTTCGGTACTCGGCTGCTGCGCTAAGCACGGCGTATGCCGTAAGTGCTACGGCTCCAACCTCGCGAACCGCCACCCCGTTACAGTCGGCGAGTCTGTAGGTATTATCGCGGCTCAGTCAATCGGTGAGCCAGGTACACAGCTTACAATGCGTACCTTCCATACGGGCGGTGTTGCTTCGGCGGAGGATATCACACAGGGTCTTCCCCGTGTTGAGGAACTCTTCGAGGCGCGTAAACCTAAGAGCCTCGCTATCATAAGCGAAATCGAGGGTGACGTAAGATTTGAGGAGCGTAAGAACGCTAACCACGCTGTTATCTACAATAAAGAAACAGGTGACGAGCGCGCTTACTTAATTCCTTTCGGCTTCAGAGTAAAGGTAGAAGAAGGCCAGCATGTCCAGAAGGGTGATAAGATTACCGACGGCGCGGTTAATCCGCACGACGTTCTCGCCATCCTCGGCACAAACGCCGTTCAGAACTACCTTATTTCGGAAGTTCAGTCCACATACCGTTTGCAGGGTGTTGATATCAACGATAAGCATATCGAGGTTATCGTACGCCAGATGCTTAAAAAGGTTCGTCTCGATGACGCGGGCGATACAGACCTTATCGCGGGTCAGTCCTACGATAAGACTACCGTACTTACCGCCAACGAGAAGATTAAAGAGCGTATCGCGAACGGCGAAGAGGGACTCAGAGAGGCAACCTGGACACAGATGCTCCTTGGTATCACCAAGGCGGCGCTCGCAACAGACAGCTTTATGTCAGCGGCATCGTTCCAGGAGACAACCCGAGTTCTCACCGACGCGGCTATCAAGGGTAAGGTTGACCACCTTATGGGACTTAAAGAAAATGTTATTATCGGTAAGCTTATTCCCGCGGGAACAGGTATGCGCCGTTATAATGACGTTGAACTTGACGTTAACCAGTCCGAAATGCCCGCGGAGCTCGATTTGGACATCTAAAATATTAATCAGCGTTATCGGTTTTCCGATAACGCTGTTTTTTTGACGTAAAACTACTCTAATACCAATAGTCCACTCCTTGCACTACAAAGCGCGATTTATTTTTGTATTTTTGATTATATTGTCAATAGTATTTAGAGGCGTTGTATGTTACAATAAAAAGGAAGTTTTAACGTGAAAGGAAATATGTGTATGAAAAACTATTTAAGAAAAACAGTTTCGGCGCTTTTAATAGCCGCGCTTGTTGTTTCGGCTGTTATAAGCGTATGTGCTGTCGATAGCACGAAGCAGAGCTCGGGAGCTTCCAATAACTATACAAGAGCTTCCCAGAACCTCGATAACAACTACGGTTACGACGGCAAAGACCTAGGCGCGACTTATACAAAATCCGCTACTACCTTTAAGGTGTGGGCGCCTACCGCGACAAGCGTAAAGGTCAACATTTACAGCGAAGGCAACGGCGGTAACAAAATAAGCACAACAGATTTATCGAAAAACAACGGCTTATGGTCTAAAACCCTGAACGGCGATTATAAGAATAAATATTATACTTATACCGTAACCGCTAACGACGTAAGAGGCAACGGCCCTACGACTAAGGAAACCCAGGATATCTATTCCGTAGCGACAGGCGTTAACGGCCAGCGCTCAATGGTCTGCGACCTTGATTCGACAGACCCCGACGGCTGGGCATCCGACGCTCACGTGCTTCTCGACAAGAACACTGATTCCTATGTATGGGAAGTTCACGTAAAGGACTTCTCCTACGACAGCAAATCGGGCATTTCCTCCAAGAACCGCGGAAAATATCTCGCCTTTACCGAAACAGGTACAACCCTAAACGGCGCGGGCAAGGTTTCTACAGGTATTGACTACCTTAAAAAACTGGGAGTTACTACCGTACAGATTACTCCGTTCTATGATTTCAGCAAGAACTCAATCGACGAAACAGGCTCTAACGACCAGTTTAACTGGGGTTATGATCCCGTAAACTATAACGTTCCCGAGGGTGCTTATTCATCTAACCCATACGACGGTAACGTTAGAATCAAAGAATGTAAGCAGATGATCCAGGCTCTCCATAAAGCGGGCATCTCCGTTGTTATGGACGTTGTATATAACCACACAGCCGATACTAACTCATCCTTCCAGGCGTGTGTACCGAACTATTACTACAGAATGACCGACAGCGGTAAATTCTCCGACGGCTCGGGCTGCGGTAACGAAACCGCTTCCGAAAGAAGAATGTTCAGAAACTTTATGATCCAGTCCTGTATGTACTGGGTTAACGAGTACCATATCGACGGATTCCGCTTCGACCTTATGGGCGTTCATGATGTAGAAACTATGAACCTTTTAAGAGCCGAGATGGATAAGGTTGACCCGCGTCTTACAATCTGGGGCGAGGGCTGGACAGGCGGAAGCTGTACCTATCCCGATACAACCTGCTCGGGTACGACCTTTAAACCCGCCGACCGTTTCTATTCCAACGACTTACACGAGCGTATCGGTATCTTTAACGACGGTATCCGCGACGCTATTAAGGGTAGAGTATTTAACGACGTTAAGAGCAAAGGCTGGGTTCAGGGCGATAAGAGCTTCGCTCCCGAGATCAACGAGGGCGTAACGGGTAATACAAAGGGTGTCCATAACCCGACTAATTACCAGTGGACTTCGCGCCAGCCGTCCCAGACCGTAACCTACGTTTCCTGCCACGATAACCAGACCTTATGGGACAGACTCGCCGCTTCACAGAGTATTACAAATTACCGCCAGAGAAACGATACTCTCGTTAAGCAGAATAAGCTCGCGGGCGCTATTCTCCAGATGGCTCAGGGTATAACCTTCACCCTTGCGGGCGAGGAAATGGGACGCTCTAAGGATAATGACGAGAACAGCTACAAGAGCTCCGTTACTCTGAATATGATTGACTGGAACCTCGCGAATACAAACGCCGATATAGTTAACTACTATAAAGGAATGAGAGAGATAAGAGAGAAATTCTCTCCGCTGAGGGATAATACAAACAACTCTATTTCAGGCTATAAATGCTATTCGGGCGAGAACGCTTCCGATACATACGCCGCTGTATGGACTAATAATACACAGGGCGAATGGAAAAAACTCGCCGTAATCGCGAACAATACAAACTCACAGAAGAGCTATACTATCAACTCCGCCGAGGGCTCTAACTGGGTAATTATCGCTAACGAGAATTCCGCGGGTACACAAAAGCTTTCCGAGGTTTCCAACGGCACTGTAAATGTAGGCGCGTACTCTATGGTAGTCGCTGTTGATAAGCAGAGCTTCGACAACCCTGTTGTACAGCC
>DEFK01000011.1:0-592 GCA_002350765.1 Ruminococcaceae bacterium UBA2854 | reverse complement strand
TCCGTGAATGTTAAGGACGCTACATTAATCCAGAAGTCTATCGCTAAGCTCGTAACCCTCGACGCTGAACAGCAGGCGCTCGCTGATATTAACGGTGATAAGAATATCAGCGTTAAGGACGCTACAAAAATCCAGCGAATTGTCGCTCATCTTGAATAATAATCCGAAATTGGTTAACTAACAAGGACTGCTTCGGCAGTCTTTGTTGTTTTTAAGGCTCCGTTTAGAAATATTGTACATAAACAGGGCTGTGATTTTGACTATTTTATCAATAGAAATTTTATATATAAATGTGTTAGAATATATAATGTACAAATATCTATAAGGAGGACTGTTTAATGAAAACATCTTTCAAAAAAGTTTTAAGCGTTTGTCTTGCCGCTTTAATGCTTGTTTCGGTTCTTTCCGTAATGGGCGTTTCTGCCGCGGAGACAGATAAATCCGCCGCAGGCGGTTCGTCATTCTATTTTACAGATAACCAGAGTTGGGGATCTATTTATGTTTACGCCTGGGATGGCGATGGCTCTCCGATTACCTCGGCTTGGCCAGGAGATCCCGGTAACGATCCGCAGATTAACGACTACGGCGAAAC
>DEFK01000014.1 GCA_002350765.1 Ruminococcaceae bacterium UBA2854 | reverse complement strand
CTATTCGATACTTCAAAATTTCTTTTGTGCAGATATACAAATTTTTATCGTTCTTAATAATTACAATATAATTATAAAAACTCTCATTTTGAAAATCTTCATATACAATAAAGCCATCGGTCACAATCAACCGATGGCTTTATTATTTTAATTTAATCCGTTTTAGGTATCGCCATTTCCGCAACCTGGTTAAAGCTGCACATACATCCGCTGAAGTAGGTTATATTATCAGAGTTTCTGTAATTATTATAGAATACCCGATCCAAATCACGCCTTTGGAAGCGTCTGAAAAATGTAGTTTCATAAAAAGTAAAAAACAGCACGATATCTTAAAAGATACCGTACTGTTAATTCTATTATTATTTAATTATTGTTCCCGATATTTTTAGTAAGACGAAGGATATTATGATTATCCTTATATTCGTAGGAATACGAATCGGCAACTTCAAAGCTCAGGAAACGTCCAAGCCCGCCTATTTGGTTATCGACATCATAATTGTCAATATCCAGCACATCTTTGGTCGGGTCAAAGGGCTTTCCGCTGTCGGTAAAGGTAAGATACGCCGTATTATCATTCACCTCGATAACAACCGTTGCCTCTCCCTCACCGTGCTCGTAAGCGTAGTAACAGATATTAATAAAAATCTCCTCCGCAATAAGACGAATCTGGTTTTTGTCGAAAGAAGAAATATCGAGCGAGTTAATAAAATCAATAATTTTCGTTAAATTCTCTTTCTTCGCGTCAAGAGTCATTTCAAATTTTTCGGACTTAGCCGCCGTCAGGGTGATAATGGTAATATCGTCGTATCTCGGAGCGCCGTCGGCGAACTCCTTTACCTTATCTTTAACTATAGTCAGCAAATCTTCTCCCGATTTATTAAGATTCTCGGAAAGCGTCTGTTTTAAAGCGTCGTCGCCGAAAAGCTTATCGTTTTTATTCTTAGCCTCGGTAACGCCGTCGGTATACATAAAGAGAGTATCTCCGCCTTTAAGCCGTATTTTATTCTCGGTATATTCTTCATTCTCAAAAACTCCCGCCGCCATAGACACGCCGCTTTCAAGCTCGATTAAGCCGCTTGATAGAACATAAGGCGGATTATGACCAGCGTTAGCGTATACAAGCTCGCGCGTAGACGGATCGTAAATCCCGATAAACGTCGTAATAAACATAGCGTTCGGGTTATTTTCGGCGAGGCGGTTATTGTATTCATAAAGAATCTGTCCGGGAGATAAGCCCTCCGCCGCGTATTGGTGGAGCAAAGTTACGGCTCGCGCCATTAACAGCGCCGCGGACATTCCCTTACCAGATACATCAGCGATTCCGACAAAGATTTTTCCGTCTTTAAGAACCTTATAATCGTACAAATCTCCGCCAACATCCTTTGCGGGAAGCATATACGCGTTGATATAAGCATTTTCATTACGGAAAACAGGCTTTTCGAGAATACCTATCTGGATTGATCGGGCTATATTCATCTCGGCTTCACGGGTTGTTTTTTCACGGTTAAGCTCGGAAATGTTCTCGATATAGTTGTCAATTTCCTCAGCCATACTGTTAAAGGACGACGCCATTTCCGCGAACTCGTCGTTACCCTTTACCTCAACAGGCTCGAAGCCCTTTTCCCTATCGGCTACGAAACCGACCATTCTTCGGCTTATCAAACGTGCGGGATTAGACACCTTGCGTTTAAAGAAAAACGAGACCATAAGGATTATTATGCCTGTGATTATAGCGACGAGGATCACGGTACGAAAAAAGTCGTTTCGCACTTTATCTATAATACTGTCAATCGACATTTCAGCGCCGACGATACTCACCGTTTTATTAACGGTTTCGCCATTAGAATTCTGATATTTTTTTACGGGAGTATAGCATACGAGCACGTTGCCGAACTGGTTATTCTGATGAAGAAAAACAGATTTATTCTCGGTAAACGCTTTCAGCTTCTCCTCTATTATTCCTTTTACTACAACGCCCGCGTAGCGCTCAGCTTTAGCCTTGTCAGTAGCGTCATCGCCGAAGCCTATGGAAAGAAACTGAATACTCTCGTTTTCTACGTCCAGCTTCTGCGCGTAAACGTATTCCATATCCAGGATTCTGCACAGGTTGTTGAAATAGTTATCGGATATAGCCGCATCCTCCAAATCATAAGGATCGCGCTGTTCGAAATATTTAGCGGCAAGCTCGGACGCGTTTTGCACATCCTCCTTGCAGTGGTCTATATTTCTCCTGTAGGTCGTCTGATACGCCATAGCGAGCACTAACGAATCCGCGATTATAACAAGCGGAAGTACGATAAGCACAAGCTTCCAGAAAATAGAATGTTTCATAATTTACACTATATTAAGGACTTTAGTAAAGCCTGTTATTCTGAATAATTCATTAACATTAGCGTTAAGATTTTTAAGCGTAAGGTTATCGCCGCCGACAATTCTTCTCGCTTCCAAAACCGCGCGTATACCCGCCGAGGATATATACTCAACCCCCGCAAAATCGAGAATAAGCTTCTCGCAATCGACAGCCGCCTCGGCAACCGCCTGCTCGAGCTCGGACGAGGTCATAGTATCTATATTGCCCTCTACGGTCATAGTGCAGATTTTATCGTTAAAATCGGTTTTTACAGTCATAGTTATTCCTCCTGTAAATCATCTGTTTATTATTGTACATCAACATATAGCACAATTTCAAGAGCTTTTATGGATATTAATAACAAGAAAGCGCGCAATAAGCGCGTCCGCTTTCGTATAGTCATCGCTCGTGCGCGCGCAGCGTGCTACTGAGCGGACAATATAAATAATATTGCTCTATAGGAGCTAGGTAAGAGGTTCTTTTCCTTAACAACGTCACGCTTGAAGTTTTATACAAGTTTTGAGTTATTTCCTATAGAGTAATAAAGCGGCTCAAAAATGAACCGCTTAGAATTATATTACTTAATATCTCGGCTGTTAAAGGTTTTAACAGCAAGCGCCAGGAATATCGCGGTACATACGACAGCAACGATTATCGCGTTAGCTACAGCGATATTCGAGCCTACGTCAACCATAGATAAAAGCTGGTCGGGCATATAATCCGAAATCGAAAAGCTGCTCTGTTTAAACAGCTGTCCGATCGCGGTATTAATTCCGAGATACGCAAGTCCGAGAGCGCCTGTACCGATAATAAAGCCTACAATACTGGCGAGAGTTTTATTTCTTACGCCCGAGGTAATAAAGATAAGGATAGCGCTTATAGCCATACAAAGCATCCACTTTATAAGAAGTGTAGCTAAAGCGGCGCCGATAAGTCCGTCAACCTCAACTTTTGCTCCCCCGGCGCAACCCGCGTAAGCTCCGATAACCTGTGACGCGGAACCTACAGCTAAGAAAATAAGGTTATGGATTCCGACAACGATGAATTTCGAAAAAATAAGACTGCTTCGTTTATTCACCTGGCCCGCGAGGTTTTTAACATATCCGTGTGAGAAATCCGCGTACGTAAATACTACAACCGACATAAACAGGAGTATAAACATAATCGGGATTGAAAAAGGATCGGAAATCGACGAGGAAAGCTTATTAACTATATCGGGGGTTTTTTGACCGTTGGACATACTCTGCGCGATTAAGTTAACAACAATCGGTCCGAAGAATCCGACCAGAATATTGAGCGCCGCTACAAGTATCAAAGATACCTTGAATAATAACGATTTTGATAAACGTCTTAAATCCATTTTAATAAGATTAACCATTATGGTCGCCTCCTGTCACGCTGAAATAATAATCCTCAAGACTGATTTGTTTAATAAAGATTTCTTTTACGCCTACACCGCTTTCAACAAGCTGCTTATTGATTTCAACAGTATTCTCGGTAGCGGTATCAATATGAAGATAACCGTTGTTGTCCACATAAACATTCTCATATCCGAGCTTTTCAATAACCGCCGCGGCTTTATTATTATCGTCCGCCTTAATCTTCACGTACTGACCGCAACGCTCGGACAAGTCGTCGTTGCTGAATTCATCAATAAGTCTTCCCTCGTGGATAATGCCGTAGGTATCGGCGATCTTACCGAGCTCGTCAAGGATATGGCTGGAAATCATAATAGTAATTCCCTTTTCCTCTTTTAGCTTTTCGAGAGTATTTCTAACCTCAGCTATACCCTGGGGATCAAGACCGTTAATCGGCTCGTCGAGTACGATTATCTTCGGGTCGCCAACAAGCGCGAGCGCTATACCGAGTCTCTGGCGCATACCGAGCGAAAACGAGCCCGCGTTCTTCTTGCCTGTATTTTCAAGTCCGACTGTTTTTAACAGTTTGTCGATATATTCCTTATTGTCACAGCCCATAGCTATACATTTCAGCTTAATGTTTTCTCTAGCCGACATATTCTGGTAGATACCCGGGCTTTCGATAAGCACGCCGACGCCGATTTTATTATCGCCGTGGAGCGTATAGCTTCCGCTTGTCGGAGATGACAATCCGCTTATCATACGCATTACGGTGGTTTTACCCGCGCCGTTACGTCCGATAAGTCCGTAAATCTCTCCCTCTTTTATATGAATGTTGATATCCTTAGCCGCGTCCTTTTTTCCGTAGGTCTTGGTAAGGTTTTCGGTAGTAAGTATGTATCCCATAACTGCCTCCTTAATTTATACAGCATATAGTATATCATATAAGCTGTTGATATTCAATTATGTTTATTAACTGTGTTAATTATATAACAACGACTACAACAAAAGTACAACACGGCGAGGGGCCGTACCCATTCACGCCTTTGGAAACGTTCAATATTACCGAAAGGCTTCATAAACGGCGTGGTCTGAATNNTATAAAGTTTATAATAAACGAGGGGCCGTACCCATTCACGCCTTTGGAAACGTTCAATATTACCGAAAGGCTTCATAAACGGCGTGGTCTGAATAGGCTTTTCGTATAAAGTTTATAATAAACGAGGTGCCGCTCCCAATCACGCCTTTGGAAACGGTATATTTTTCCGAAAACTTTCTAAAACGGCGTGGTCTGAATAGGCATTTTCTTATAAAGTAAAATATGTCGAGCCGCCGCTTCCGATCACACAAAAAAGCCGGGATAAATATCCCGACTTAGATTGATTATTAAGAAATTCTCATAATGTTTTTATCCATATCAACAAAAACATTCATCTTCTTGCTCTCCCACTTCGAAGCTGTTGTCTTGTACTTTAATGTCATATGGTTAAGTCCGTATGATGTGCCGACAAGCTTAAATGTATATTTGCGTGTAGAGGGGTCGAATTTGCAGTTTACTTTAATATTCTTAGCGTCTGACTTATATGACCAGTTGCTGCCCTTAGAGATTTTGCTCTGAACCTTAACACAATAAGCTTTAGCGAACTGATTTGTCTTTGTTGTAGTTTTGGGAAGCTTACCGTTGTCGAGCTTCTGCGCACGGTGTGACTGAGCGGTTCCGTTATATGTCTTAGCGTCAACTCTTACCATACTTATAACTACCGCGGAAGATACCGCGATTACGAACGCGATTGTTACAGCGATTAATGTTCTTGTGATTCCCATTGTCTTTTTCATAATGATTACTTCCTTTATTTCAAATTTTAATTGTTGATTTTCTTGTTTGTTTGTCTTTGTTGACACAAGTATATCAAACGGAGTACAACAAAAGTACAACAAATTTTGTTGTATTTTAAACTTTTTCAAAGAATTTCTTAAAACAATTGCAATTTTACTCATTTTAATATAATATTAAATCAGATTATAATTAAGGAGTGTACGGCTTTGAAGCTTACATCAAAAATAAACAGCTTTTGGGACAGACATAAATGGATAATGCCGTTATGCTTTGTTTTTTCGCTGGTTTATACCATTTCGTCAATTGCTATAATGCGGGTAAGAACCTTTTCGGGAATGCCTCCGACTTCCGTATTCAACCTCGGAGCCGATATTGTCAGCATGGCGGTTTGTACCGTACTGCTTTACAGTATTGCCCAGGATAAAGAGGGTTACAGCGAACATACCCGCACCTTTGCCCTGCTGATATCGTCAACGGCGTTTGTTCTGTTTACGGACGCGATGTGCTGGATAGTTCAGGGGGTAGAGCAACTCGCCGTATGGAACCTGATTGTTAACGTACTCAACTTCACGGGTTCAACGATGCTTATATTCTTCTTATGGCGGTATGTGTTTACGGCTTTGGAATTACATGGAAAATTCGGCGATATCACGAGCATTATAATGAACGTTCTTCTCGTGTCTACGCTGATATGCGACCTGATAAACCTTTTTTATCCGCTTTATTTCAGAGTTGAAAGCGACGGTACATACCATCGCCAGCCGTTGTTTATGTGGAGCCAGACCTATCTCGCGGTAGGACTTATTATATTATGTATCGGCTTTATCATATCGAAAAAGTCTACCAAGGAAAAGCTAATCACCGCTTCGTTTGTGCTTATTCCCGTAGCTAACCAGTTTATAACAGGCTACTCGTTCGGACTTACGACCGAGTTCCCCGCTATGCTTATCTCTATAGTGCTTATATTCGGCGTAGTTGTAGCCAAGCGCGAGCAAAAGCTTATCGCCACCGAAAAGGAGCTTTACGAGTCAAAGGTACGGGTTATGGTAAGCCAGATTCAACCGCACTTTATGTACAACGCTTTAAGCTCAATCGCTATGCTGTGCAAGCTTGACCCCGACACGGCGAGCCAGGCGACGATAACCTTCGCGCAGTATTTAAGAGGTAATATGGACTCCTTAAAGCAGACAACCCCTATCCCCTTTGAGAAAGAGCTCGAGCATTTAAAAAAGTATTTATATATTGAAAAACTGCGATTCGGTAAAAAGCTCAATATTGAATATGATATTCAGGCTACGGACTTTGAGATTCCTCAGCTTACCATTCAGCCGCTCGCCGAGAACGCCGTAAAACACGGGCTCAGCAAAAAGAAAGGCGGCGGTACTCTTACCATAGCCACCAAAGAAACAGAAAAAACTTTCGAGGTTATTGTGTCCGACGACGGAACGGGCTTTGACGTAAACGAAAAGAAAAACGACGGCCGTTCCCATATCGGTATGGAGAATATAAAACGACGTTTAAAAGAAATGTGCGACGCCGATGTGGTTATAACCAGCGTAATCGGCGAGGGCACTGTCGCTAAGATTATAATTCCTAAAAAGAATAACGATAATTCTATAAACGAATAATAAGGAGGATAATATGAGAATACTTTGTGTTGACGACGAACCTTTAATGCTTCAGATGCTCGAAACAGCCGTAACCGAAGCAAAGCCCGACGCGGACATTTTTTCGTTTGAATATCCCGACGAGCTGCTTGCGGACGCTAAGGAAAACGGATGTGATATAGCCTTTCTGGATATACATATGAGCGGAATGACGGGCGTTGAGCTCGCTAAAGAGCTTAAAGCGGTTAATCCGAAAATGAATATAATCTTTGTAACGGGCTTTTCCGAGTATACGGGCGACGCTATGAAGCTTCACGCGAGCGGTTACATTATGAAGCCCGTAACTGTCGAGGCCGTTAAAGAGGAGCTAGAGGATTTACGTTTCCCGATTGTACCGAAGGACAACGCGCTTTTAAGGGTACAATGCTTCGGCAATTTCGACGTATTTACTCCCGACGGCGTTAATGTACGCTTCGAGAGAAGCCGTTCAAAGGAGATTTTCGCCTATCTCGTCCACCGTCACGGAAGCTCCTGTTCCACGAGAGAAATTGCGGCGGCGCTTTTCGAGGACGCTCCCTACGATAAAAAACAGCAGAGCTACTTACAAACCCTTATCTCGGCGATGATAAAAAGCCTTAAAAAAATCGGCGCCGAAGCGGCTATTGTAAAAAGCTACAACGCGTTAGCGGTTAACGTTGACGTTCTCGACTGCGACTACTACCGCTTCAAGGAGCTTGACGCGGGCGCGGTCAACTCCTACCAGAACGAGTATATGAGCCAGTACTATTGGGCTGACTTTATGTACGACGGTTATGACGACTACGATTATTAATATCTTATAACGAAAACGCCGCGGAAACCCGCGGCGTTTTAATATTGCTTATTTTACTTTTACCTTAATCTTATAAGTCACTCCGTTGATCTTTACGCTAACGGTTGCCTTACCCTTTTTATACGCTTTAAGGGTTAACTTTTTAGAGGTGGTTTTAGAGGTGATTTTAGCGATTTTCTTTTTTGTTGACTTATAGCTGTTCTTAACGGTTGATGCCTTACCTGTAATCTTTACTGAAAGCTTACCGCCTTTTTTAACAGAATAGGTTTTCTTAGCGCTGAACTTCTTACCGTTTATTTTAATTGTCGGATTGTTCTTTACATTAACCTTGCATACAAGGTAGTAATTATTGCTTAAAACAGCGTAGATTTCAGCGCTGCCCTTTTTAAGCGCCGTTACCTTACCGTTCTTAACCGAGGCTACGCTCGGGTTGGAGCTAAGCCATTTTGAAGCCTTGAAGTTTTTAACCGTAAGAGTACAGGTCTTGCCCGAATTAAGGCTTACGCTCTTTTTATTCAGCGAGATTGTATCATCCTCGTTATTATCTTCCCACTTAGCGTAGAAAGAAATCTCGTCGGGAGTGTCAATCGGGTAATAATCCTGGAATTCAAAGATACCGTCTTCGGTTTCGATATACCAATACAAAAACTTTTTTCCATCCTTGGAAGGTGTTGGAACATCTATTTCCGCGGGATTAAAGTCTTCATACTCACATTCGTAGAACACGTTATCGTCAACATAGAATTTAGCGTGTTTTATCCCAGGAATTATTTTATCTATATTCCCGCTCTGGAAATCAGCTCTCGATATAAGCCAGTTCTTAAAACGCGTAATTTCCTCATCATACGTTACATCGTACTTCTCTTTATCCTCCTCAGGAGCGTTTTGTTTCTCCTCGGACAAAGCGCTTGGAATTAACTGGTGGTCGGCAAACTGCGAAAGATATACGTCCTTAGCGTATTTATCAACCTGACCGCCGTCTTTCGCGGAATCGGCAATAACATCGTCGATTTCTTTAATTCTTTTATCGAATTTTTCTTTAAACTCGCTGTTATTGGTATAGAGCTGTTTAAAGAAAGGATAACTGCTATACTGCATTACTACGTCAGCTTCATCGCTTTTGAAATCGGTAGCCGCCCACGCGACAAAGTCAAAGTCCCATAAAGGACCCCAGTAAAGCTTACCGCCGCGCTTTTTATAGAGATATGTACTTCCGTTTCCGAACGCGTCGCCGTTATCGGAGGTTCCCTGAATAATATAGTAATCCACCATAGAGTCAACGTCCAGGTAATCCGAATAAGGAACGCCGTTTTTATCGCAAAAGTCGTCGCTGTATACAGCGTCGTAGACATTTTGGAAATAATTCTTTATGTATTCGAGCTGCTCGGGAACCATAGTTTCATCGAAGTCGGGTGATTCCACGGAATAAAAGGCGGTTTCTCCACCGTCGAAATTGACCTCAAAACTGCTTTTCTTAGGTTCGATATCACAGTTTAAAAGATATCCGCCCGTAAGCTCGTCGCCGCTTGTTACGCTTTCGTCAAGCTCATCAAGGTCAACGCGGTTCGTATCAAGACGAACCAGCTCGGAAAGGCAGTAGCTTCCGAGATATGAGCCGTTCATAACGACATCAACAGGAACACACTTCGGAGTATATTCCATACCGAGTTTAGTGCCGAGCCAATAGGTATATTTATTGCGGATTAATGAATAGTCGAAATAATTGGCGATTAATCCCCAATGCTTATTCGCTCCCATACCGAGCAGCTCAGCTTTTTTCTTCAGCTTTACCTTATAGGGCTTTTTATCGGCGTCCCAAGTCGAGTTGCCGCGGCCGCGGATATATTCAAGCTCGTAGGTCTGGGTAGAAAGCTCTTTATCCGTATACTCGCTTTTATAATTCTCAGGGATATTAACGGTCATATCTCCGTAGCACTCGGTATTGTGTTTCTTATCGCCGTTCATAGCGTCAATCGAGCCGAGGCTTTCGTCAATATTAACATCGACTACAGGTATACTGTACGCTACGAAAAGCATATTTTTAAGCATTACGTTAGTCTTTTTATCGGCAACGCCGTCTTTAAACTTTAAACCGAGCTTTATTTTATGCTTTCCGCTGAGTTTAAGGGCGCTTAAATCAACGCACTTATTCTTTTCGCCAGTCCATACGCCCGCTTTTTTCTGGCGGGAAGTTTCTACAACGAACGCGTCTTTATCGTCAACAGTAACGTTAACCTCCGAAGAGTACCTTACCTCGCTTAAAGCGTTTACGACAAGCCTTCCCGCGGTAATTGAACCGAGGTCAACCTCGTCTTTAAGCGATACTGTAATTTTTTCGATTTCAGACGGTTTACCCGAAATAATCAGGCCGCCGTTTACGTCATCGCCTTTTACAGTCGCCTTACTGTCGCCGATTTCAACCGTGAGCGCGTCGCCGCTGTAGAGCTTATTAAACTCAAAAAGATTATAGCCGTCGGGAACCTCCATAATCGGAGCGCTCTGTTCATCCGAATCGGCCGCCGAAAAGCTCGGAATGACCGAGCACAGCATCAGCGCGCATAATAAAGTTGAAATAATTCTTTTAGTATGTTTTTTCAAGACAATCCCTCCCGAAATATTTTAGTTTATTATATCACACAGATTTAAAAATGTCATCAACAAATAGAAAAAAGGCTCAAAACCATTTCTTAGTTTTGAGCCTTTAACTTTAATTTTCAGTCGTTAATCTACGCGTATCTTATTTATAAGATTACGTTGTCTAAGACAGGATTAATACTCGGGTTTAACCTCACCGTTAGGATTAGCGTCCTTAGCCGCCTGCATAGCCGCGGGCATAACATCTAACAGCTTATCTATTTCTTCCTCGTTATTGTAGATACCGAAGCTTACGCGTATCATACCCGCTGTATTAGCGTCCGTACAATTCTCGAAGCCGCGCGCTGTCTCGTCGTCAATACCCATAAGTCTCCATACGTAAGGATGAGCGCAGAACGCTCCGCGTCTTGTAGCGACTCCGCCGAGTCCGCTCAGCTCAGCGGCAAGGTAATACGTATTAATATCGCTGAAGTTAAAGGATACTACTCCTACCCTATCGTCGATATTTTCGCAGTCGCCGTAGAGAATAACATTCGGGAGCTTTTTAAGTCCGTCGATAATCTTTCTGTTAAGAACCTTCTCGTGGGCTTCAACTTTATCCATACCGATTGTAGTAAGAACATCAATCGCTTTTCCTAAACCTACAACGCCCGGGTAGTTCGGAGAACCCGCCTCGTAAGCCGCGGGAGCTGTCTTGTAAACCTGCCAGTAGTCGCCTACAACCATTATTGTACCGCCGCCGTAGAATTCGGGCATATGCTGGTTTAATTCCTCGGTAAGACCTACAACAGCTCCGCCGCCGTAGGGTGAATACATCTTATGAGCCGAGAACGCGATAAAGTCGATATCGTCGTCGGGATCTTCTAAATCGCCCATCATATAGAACTTTCTGTGAGCTACGATCTGTGCTCCGTCTACTACGATCTTAGCGCCGTATTTATGAGCGAGCTTAGCTACTCTATGTACATCGTTTACATAACCTGTTACGTTGGAAGCGGCTGAAATAGAAACTATCTTAACCTTGTTCTCTTTTAAGAGCTTTTCGATATCGTCGTAGATAACTCTTCCCTGCTCGTCAACCTCGGCATAAATTACCTTACAGCGTTCACGCCAGCTTAAATCGTTAGCGTGGTGCTCGATACGGGTTGTAAGAACTATATCGTCCTCGCTCTCTACTAACGCGGAAGCGAGCTTATTAAGACCGTCTGTAGTGCTGTTAACATAGAAGCAGGTATATAAATCGGGATCAGCTGTAAAGAATTCGAGAACCTTATCTCTTACGCTGTTATAAATATCAGTAGAATGGTTGGATTTCTGGGAGAAGCCTCTGCCGATAGAACCGTACATCTCGAGCTCCTGGTTTATAGCGTCCTGAACAGCCTTAAACGCGGGAGTTGTAGCGGCGTTATCGAAGTTTACAAGAGGAACCTCAGTACCGTCAGCAAGCTTAACGGGAGTATCTACGCCGACGATATAATCTCTTACGTTGTCGATCGTATAACCGTCAACACGCTCAAGCGCCTTACCGGAAACCTCTACAAAAAACATTTCTTCACAAACAGAGTTATCAACAAACTTAATAACGTAGTTTAACTGTGTTTCACCGTTCTTAACGGCTGTAGCAACACCCTTTTCGTCTACGGAAATTCTATTGTCGGAGGGTTCATATGTAACCTTGTACTCGTTATCGCCGAAATCCAATCCGTTACCTTTACTTCCGTCAAGAACAGATTT
Organism: Ruminococcaceae bacterium UBA2854; assembly: GCA_002350765.1. Taxonomy (GTDB): domain Bacteria; phylum Bacillota; class Clostridia; order Oscillospirales; family Acutalibacteraceae; genus Ruminococcoides. The sequence goes on along the minus strand of DEFK01000014.1, from coordinate 13,831 downwards.
AATATGGCTTCCGAAATCATACGATTCCTGTCCGAAATTAGCCTTCAGCTTAATAGTATTTTCAGTTTCTTTCGAGAACGCGTCTTCGCAAACATTCGCCATAGTGGCTTTGGTAACGTTAACATTTAATGTTCCGAGGTGTTTTTTCTCCTGACCCGGGAATTGTTCGTAAACCTCTACCGTGGTTTTACCGACGCTTACGGAACAGAAAGCATCATCTCCGTCCTCGTCCTTAATTAATTTAACGATATTTTTATCCGCGATTTCAAAGGTATATTCAGCGTCCAGATCTCTATAGCTTACAGCTCCTGTTGCGCTGTCAGTCGCAAAGCCCATATCGTCATTATTGGCGTATTCGGTATACTTTAATTCGACATTAACATTTTCGGGATCTATCTCCGCGGGACCGTAGTACTCAGGCTCGTCAGTCGGATCCTCGGTAACGCCTTCCGTGGGAACCTGTGTCGTAGCTTCTGTGGGAGTAACCGAGGGAGTTTCCGAGGGTTTAGCCTCCGTACCCTTTTTAACTTTAATTGTCAGAGTTTTGCTGAGCTTTTTCTTTTTAAGGTTTTTAGCTTTTGTAGTAACCTTAATCTTAGCTGTACCCGCTTTTTTAGCGGTAACTTTAACAGTGCTTCCGCTTACCTTAACCGAAGCAACCGATTTATTGTTTGATTTAGCGGTAAATTTCTTAGAAGCTTTACCGTTAACCTTTACGCTTACCTTAAAGGATTTTGTTACCTTTTTCTTGTTAGCGGGGATAGTAACGGTAGCTTTCTTTTTAATGCTGATGGATTTTACGTAATTTCTTTTATCCTTAGCCTGCGCGCTGATAACGAATACCGAGCATACAAGCATAGCGCAAAGAATTACGCTTATAAGTTGTTTAGCTTTTTTCATAATTTCTCTCCTTCTTTAAATTTAATCTCCCCTGCGTTTTCTTAAGATATGCGAAACAATCACAACAACTACCCATACCGCGACAGCTATACCGCAGCTTTTGATATCAAATACAAAAGGTGTGCGCGTGATTAATGTGCAATATAAGAATTCAAGCAGGAAAAAACCTAACACAACAATCGGTAAACCGATTAAAAACTCGATTACAGTTTTTTTCATATATAACCTCCTGAACCAAGTGTATAAACCTTCGGCAAAGAATTTTAATTCTAATAAAGAACAATACTCTTTGCACCGAATTTATATAAATAATAACACTAAAAGTTAATTGTGTAAAGTATTAATTGGTGATAATTTTTGTAGTTCTTTATAAGAATAAAAGACAGGAGCCTTTCAGCTCCCGCCTTAATAAAAATATGCTATTTAACCTTAACTTTTATCTTAAAGCTTACGCCGTTTACTTTAATCGCGACGGTAGCTTTACCCTTTTTAAGACCTTTTATTTTAACCGTCTTAGCGGATTTAGCCGAAACAACTTTCGCTATCTTCTTATTGCTCGACTTATAAACGTTGTTAACGGAAGGAGCTTTTCCCGTAATCTTAACGGTAAGCGAGCCTCCCTTTTTAACCGAATAGGTCGCGGAGGATTTAAAGCTCTTGCCGTTTATCTTTATACTCGGGCTTGTAGTTACCATTACGTAACACGTGAGCTTTTTGCCGCTGGTTAACGTCGCGGTTATTTCGGACACGCCCGTTTTAAGCGCACAAACCTTACCGTTCTTTACGGATGCGACGGACTTATCGGACGACTTCCAGCTTTTAACAGTACCATTCTTAACCTTTAAGGTTTTTTCAACACCCGCTTTTACTGTAAGATATTCTTCGGAAAGCTTAGGCTCCTTCGGAGGCACGGGGAACATTGAGGTGTTATCAAGCTCTACTAAAAACGTTTTGGATTCGCTCGTTTGATCGGGAGCTCCTATATCCGTAAATTTGAATGATGATGAATCATATTGGTAATCCTCGTCATCCTCATCGTCGTATTCAGCCTCGGGATCATCGCCGCTAAATCCTACAAACGCTCCCGCTACGCAAGTGCCGATTAACATTGGCTTACTATCGTCGTTTCTGTAGCAATAGTCGTTTTGGAGAATCTTATCGTTAGCGACATCGTAGATATATGTATCTCCGCAACCCTCTACAAAAGCGCCGTTACAGAACACGCCGTTTTTATCAACGCCGATATTTCCTTTATAAACCATTAAGGTTTTTTCATCGGAATACTTACGGGATACGCAGTCATCGCTTTCGAGTTTAACGGAGGATGTTTTCCAGCTTTTTCCGTCGAATACGGTTATCGCGGGCATTTCTCCGCTTTCTACCGCTCCGTAAACTCCGACAAGCTTTCCCTTATACTCAATATAACTTGCGTACGCTCTTGCTTCGGGGAGGTCAGCGTCGGATTTAATTAACTGCTTTTTAGAAGCGTTGTATTTATAAACACAGTCGAGACATTTAAGGTCGTTATAATCATAACCGCCGAGAAGATATATATCCTTGTTCAGTATAGCGAGCGTAGAGCCAATAAGACATTCATCAGGTATATCGCACAGCTTAGTTGTTTTCTCGGTATTCAAATCGAAGCACGCGAGAATATTATCATATCCGAGTATAGCTGTTTTATTAGCGCCGAGTATACCGTTTCTCGCCGTGAAATAAATCTTGTTATCGCAATACGCCGCTGAACCTACCGAATACTGGTAATTATCGAAAAGCTTTTTAAGGTTGAGATTATAGACCTCGTCCTCGTAGGTATAGCTCTTCTTAGGAGTTACGGTTGTAAGCTTTCCTACCGTACCGTACTCAAGATCCATAAGGTAAGCGTTATAGCCCGCGGGTACGAAAACAGATGTGCTTGTATCCTCGGGGAAGCCGTTTACGAGTTTAGTATCGGGTAACGGCTTTTTCTTAGACAGGTACTGCTCAATCTCGTCATATCCGTACGAGTTTTCGAGCTTGATTTTTACGGTATAAGTGCTGTAGTTATTATCGGGAAGGATAACCTCTTTTTCGTTTTTGCTGAGGATATTAACCTCCTCGCCGTTTATATAAGCCTTAGTTACATCCTTAAACGAGCCCTCTACCTTTATTCTGCCGTCATCACCGTAGCCCGCCTTATTTATCATCGGCGGAGTTTTTTCTACATTATCGAGAGTAACCATAGTCTGATTTTTAACCTTACTCTCGAGCGAATCAAGCTTAACGCCTGTATTAGCCGCCATATTAGCTATTTCTATAGCTGAAGCGTCGGGATAAGCGTTTTTTATCAGAGCCGCCGCGCCAGCTACAAACGGTACAGCCATAGAAGTTCCCGAAAGGAATTCATATTTTCCGAAATCGTCCTCGTTAGCCGACTGGCTGCTTATAGCTACATCGTCAAGGAACAGGGCGCTTTCGCTTTCTACATAAAAAACAAGCTTTCTTGACTTCGACTTTTCATAATTGGAGTTTGTAGTATCGACCTTAGCACTATAGTGCGTCCAGTCATTCTCGCCGTACGCTCCGAATTCACCGTAGAACGCGTACTCGTCAAAATCCTCGTAGGTATCCATATCCGCGGGAGCATCTAAAACATATCCCGAAGCGAGAGTATCGGACTTTACGGAAAAGCTGATATAATAATCTTTATCCTCATCCTCGAGGGTAAAAGGAATCTCAAAAGCGTACGCGGGTACGGAATACTTTCCCTTTTGGTTAGGAGTTACGGTAAGGCACTTGCCCGATAATCCGAAAGCGGAATCGGACTTAGCTATACTTACATTCTTACAAACCTTATTGTAACCGCGTATTTCGGGAACAATATCGGGATATCCGAAATCTCCGCTTTTAATAGAACCGTTGTAGTCCTGGTAATCAGCGCAAAGCTTATTAATATCATCCGCCGAGTATATAGCGGGGTTAAAGCTGTTTTCGGAATGTAACGAAAGTATATTTGTACCGGGGGCGGCTACATCAACGTACTTATCTCCTGAATTAGCGTAGCTCGGAACATTGCCGTTTTCGTTAATGCTCGTAACGGTTACGCAGTAGGGACTGCTTGAGCACGTAGGAGTATAAACTAAACCGCCTGTATAATAGTCGGAATCGGGATCATCCATCTCGTTCAGATTCCAGCTCTCATTACCCGCGGCAACACAGGTTACAACTCCCTTTTCACCGAGCGCGTTTATAATATCGTCATATAATTTCAGGTCGCTTGGGCTGCTTAATCCGCCGAAGGAACAGTTAATCGTGCTGACCTTTGTTCCGAGGTCAATCGCGCACTGAATATAATCAAAAGCAGCGATTATATTATCATCCGAGCCCTCGCCGTCAACGTCAAACGCCTTTATCGGCATAATAGTAACATTCGATTTATTTACGCCGCTTATACCCTTCTGGTTATCGCCCTGTGCCGCGATAATACCTGCTACGTGAGTACCGTGCCCGTAATCATCTCTCGGTTTTAAATCGGAATAAGTTCCCGTAATATCAATTCCGCAAGAGCCGAGCAGCTTATTACCGTAAGGATTCTTCCAGATATGGTCCTTTAACTCCTCGTGGGTAAAGTCAACGCCCGTATCTATTACGGCTACTACATTCTCGTCAGTCGATTTAGACGCCTTATCCCACAGCGAGTCGGCTTTAATATCAATATCCTTTTTGCCCGAGTTCTGGCCGATATTGTAAAGTCCCCATTGGAATTTACTGTAGGGATCGTTAGTAATAGCGGTAGTTTTTTTCTTGTAGTTCGGGAAAGCGTACTTAATATCAGGATTCTTTTTAACGCCTGAGATAATCTCATCGGTAGAAAGCTTTGAGGACTTTAAAACGGCGCAGCGAAGCTTACCGCTTTTTTTAGCAAAGGAATAAGAGTTCTTTAGCTTAATACCTACGCCGTATACCGAAGCGGCTTTCTTGCTCTTGGTATAGTCGGCGCCCGCGCTGTCTTTAAGGACAACAATCGCCTCTCCCTCTACATATTCCGCTTTCTTAGGTTTGTTCTTCTGCTTAGTATTAAGCGCTGATGTCGGAATGCATACAGCCGAGCTTAATAACATCGCTGAGAGAATAATAGCAATAATTCGTTTCATAGTTTTCTCCTTAACCTGTATTGATATCTTATTCTAGCATTATAATGTGATAAATTCAATATATTTTATAATTATCTAAAAGATAAAATATTCTTACATATATATAGACGAATAAAATACGGGTTTTTATACCTTGATTTTTATAATTCGGCTATTTGCACAAATATAAGCGTCTTGGCTTATGCAAAATAACGGTGCTTTATTATTTTCTAAGGTCGAATAATTTAAACACGCAGGCTTGCTTAGTCGCTTTATAAAGCGCGTAATAGGTTTTATCCGACTTTTTAATCCAGAACGCCGCGATAACGAACTTATCGTCGGGGATGTTCTCAAGGCTTGCCGTAATGTACTTATACTTAGTATAGCCCTCTGTGCTTTCTTCCAACACGCCGTTGCCGTAATCACCCATAGAAACGGTATTGGAAGTGCCCTTACAGCTTACAAATTCGCCATTGTTAAAATATTTTTCGGCGTTTATCCTTATATCGTCAATATCCTTATCCGTATCTTCGGAGGAGAATACAAATCCGTAGTCGTCCGCGTCCTTTAATATTTTGGATTTAGCCGTCGTTACAAAACGTACCGATGAGTTGCCCGCGGGCTTTAATTGCAAACCGAGCAATTCATAGTTTTTAAAGCTGTTTACATTCAGTCCGAACTTTCCGATATTTCCGTCTTCCTTATCGGTTGTAAAACCACTCGTATTATTAAGTCCGCTTTCGTCCTCGACATAATAGGTCTTAACGGTTTTAAAAGTCTTATAAGTAGTTTCGCCGTCTTTATTCTTACCGATAAAGGAGATTACGTTTTTCGTATCGTACGGCATAGTAAACGCGCGTTTGTGGATTGTTACATCAGCCGCTCCCTCTTTTACCTCAACCGAGGATGTATATATTCCGTTAACGTAAACCTTTAATTCAGTCGTAAGCTCATCGGTAACATTTGCTTTTAACGATAAATCCTTATCGGAGCCGATTTTACCGTCGGCGCGGGCTGTTTCGGAGCTGTCATCTTCGACATCCGACAGGGTTGCTTTTATCTTATTCGATGAATTCGTATAAGGATAGGAACTCGCGCTCGTACGTGTGCTTGTAATTAATTTATTCTCTGATGTAAACTGATTATCGAGCCAGGCTATACGTTTTGTCATATAGTCCTTAAATATTGCGGAGTCTTCCTCAAAGTTTCTTCCTGTTTTCGGGTAGACCTCGTGTCTGTCCCAGAGGTTATTATCAACTATACCCGACTCCGTAAGGTATTCTATCTCGGTATCAATAGTACCGCCGTCCTCGATAAGCGTTTGGAGATACGGTCTTACCTGCCAGTATTTTTCAACAGCCTTAGCTATAAAGAGCGGGTCGTCGAGTAATTCTTTATAGAAATTGGCGTCAACCTTGTCTTCCGACGTAATCTTAGAAATCTTCCAGCCTGTCGGATAATTGCCTATCGGCGACGCTCCGCATCCGACATCGAAATCCCATACAGGGCCGAATTTCAGCTTTTCGCCAATGTCTTTATACGCGTAACGGCTTTTACTTACCGCGTCGTTATTACCCATTATCTCATTCACAAGCCAGAAACCGACCATTGAGTCTAAATCAGCAAGCTCGGTATAATGAATATTTTCTCCGTTTATATTAACGTATCCAGTTTCGGATTTATACGCTTTTTCAAAATTGTTCCAGTAGTCCTGAGCGTAAGCGGTCATATCGGGATTGGTGTTAAGAAACTCGGGAGATTTCAGCATTACCTTTAAACCGCCGTCGGTGGTGAATTTAGAAACCTCGTCATATTCTTCCGACATCTCGAATAAATATCCTCCCGAAACATCTTTTTCACAGTTATAATAATCTGATGTAAGATACCACTTATTGTTGAATTTAAATTTTCCCGAAGTAACCCAGCTAAGGTCTTGCTTTAAGGCGTCCTCCAGGGCGGCTGTATCGAGTTCGACGCCGTTTTTATTCTCCGCTTTACTTACCGCGGAGGCTAATTCCTCGGCTTCATCCTCCCAATCGAAAATATCCACCCTGGTTTTATCTATTCTTACCTGTTCGCCTAAAAGATAGTTTCCGACATACTCTCCGTTCAACACTAAATCAGTCCATACGAAGTCCATAGCGTCAACGCCGAGCTCGTGAGCTATACCCGAAGCGGTTACATTACGCAAACAGCAATTATCGAGATAATTCGCGAGCAGTACCCAATGCTTGTTTTTACCCATTCCGAATAAATCGGTCTTTTTATTCAGCTTTATTTTATAGGGCTTTTTAGGATATATCTTCCACGAAGTATTACCCCTGCCTCTTATATCTATCGTTCCGTTGTATATTTCTTTATTAGAAATTTCATTATTCTGAATAGACATATCAGCGGTCTTGTATTCAGTTTTTGAGGTTATTTTTTTACCGTCCTCGGTGTTTATATAAATTACGGGCAGCTTGCTGAAATACGCTTTATCCTCGGCGGCTAAGTCCTCGCCGTTATAAGCCTTAACCGTTATCCACTTTTCGTAGTAATCGGTTTTCAGGATACCGTCCTCTATTTCGGTATCGCCCACGTAGTATTTCAAGTCGTAGTTTTCGGGGTTATTTACCTTAATAGCTTCGCCCGCTTTAAGGTAAAGCTTATTTATACTTATCTTCGGCGTATCTGAATCCTCCGCGAGCGCGGTTAAGGGCGCGCAAGCCGTAATAAGCAGTACAATCAAAAGTAACGAGATTATACATTTAAGTTTTAGCTTCATATTATCCACCTCGATTAATGACGGTTATAAAAAGATTACATTATATTATAACATTGATTGTCAAGACTATGTGCACAAAGATTATAGCGTTTATTTGTGCAATATTACTTTCGCCTTTAAAGAAAGAAAACCGACTCGCAAGGAGTCGGTTTTTTCGTTATTAGAATTATTCAGTCTTTAGAATACTCTGTATGTATACAGCGTTCCGTAGGAATAATAGAACATACGGCACATATAAACTCTCGTTCCGTATACGTTCTTACCGGAATAGTAAATCTTACAATGCCTGAAATCGGTATACATTATCGTACCGACCTTTAAAGAGCTCGGAACTACGAGAAGCGATTTCAAGAGCTTTTTAGCTTCTTTCTTGAGCTTCTTTTTATCGTAGGAATAAACCTTTACCTTATATTTAGTTCCCTTGATTTTAGCTGTGATAGTAGCCTGGCCGTGCTTTTTAGCCTTAATCTTACCCTTCTTACTTACGGAAACCTTAGAGGAGCTCGACGACCATTTAGCTTTCTTGTAGCCCTTAGCGTATTTAACAAGCTTTTTAAGGTTATTAGACTTGCCCTTACCCATCTCGAGGGTATCGTGGTTTACTATTACCTTACACGTAGCCTTTTTACTGCCGTGCTTATAGGTAATTGTGGTTGTACCCAAGTTCTTGGCGTAAACATAACCCGAGGAGGATACTGTGGCTACCTTTTTATTGGAGCTCTTCCAGCTGCCGCTCTGAGTCGAGTTGGAGGGAGAATAGCTTCCGTAAAGATAAAAGCTGTTAAAACGACAGATTTTAACCTTTTTGCGGTTGAGCTTAGCCTTAGTTGTCTTGATAGTTTTGTGGTAGCTTCTCTTCATACTGAAGGAGTAATTGAGCTCGCCGCCGTCGATATCGTCATAATTATCGTCGTAGCTGCTGTCCTCGGTAATAGTTAAGGTGTAGTTGCCCGAAGAAAGCTCGAAGTCGAAAAAGCTGCTTCCGTAACTTGAATCCTCGTATTCGATATAGCCGTCGGAATCCTGAACCTCAATTCTGTAATCACCAATTGTATTACTGTCGAAGTCTACCCAAACCTCTGAATCGCCCGTAATCTTGAATTTATACGTAGCGCTGTCGTGATTGATAAGAGTACCTGTAGCCTTGCTGATAATAGTCTGCGTAGCGTTGTAGTAGCTGTCGCCCGCGTAAACTACGAACGAAGAAGTTACAATTAACGCCGAGAGCACAAAAACCAAAGCCAGGGTACCGATTCTTTTTAATGAACCTTTTTTCATCTTTCCTCATCCCTTCTTCCCCACTACATTTCCGATACAGCCTTACCGTGGGGAAATAAGGTGTAGCTTTAATCAGAATATAGTAATTTTTTACAAAATCCTGATTTACAACCTTATTTTAGTATATAAACTATTAAAAATCAACCCATATATAACTTATTCTGTTTTTGTCACGTTTTTGTCACTAAGATATAATTTAACAAAAATGCCGACTCGCAAGGAGTCGGCTTTAAAGTTTAATTACCAGTATCTTACTGTTGTATTATTCTTTCTTCTCGTTCTTGTATGAGCGCCGCTGTAGGCTTTCTTCCTGCGGAGGTTAAGCGCGAACATAAATCCGCTTACCAGTACCGCGATACCAAGTACAGCTAACATATACATAAGGAAGTTGGAGTTCTTTTCCTCGACAACCGAAGCGGTTGCAACCTTAGGCTGCTTAGTCGCTGAGGATAGAGCGTTTTTGGAAATAACGCTTGTTTTCTCAACAACCTTTTTAGCCGTCTTAACGCCTGATTCTACATCCTTTTTAAGCGCTTTCGAAACCTTAACGGTCTTAACCTTAGCGGCTTTCTTAGTTGTCTTTTTCTCGGATTTAGCTTTCTTATCTTTTTTCTTTTCCTCTGATTTAGCTTTGTCCTTATCGGAGAGCTTGTCCATTGTAGCGTCGCCTACAACGCCTGTAACCTCGATAGAGTTATCCTTCTGGAACTCCTTAACGGCTTTCTCGGTAAGCTCGCCGTAATAACCTGTGCTGTCGGTTTTAAGATAATTCAGCTTTACAAGCTTTTTCTGGATTTTAGAAACCTCTTCGCCTGAAGCGCCTAGCTGAACCTTATCCTTATCGTTAGAGTCGGTCATAGGAGCGTCGTCGGAATAGAATACTTCAAAATCCTCTTCGCTCGTTACACCTGTCGCGGCAAAGCCCGCGGCTTTCTGGAAGTCCTTATAAGCTGACTCAGTAAGCTCGCCGTAGTAGCCTGTAGCCTCGCCTGTAAAGAAGCCGAGCTCGATAAGTCTGTTCTGCAGCTTTGTAACGTCCTCGCCCTTTGAGCCGAGCTTTAAGAGAACGAACTTAACGTCTGATTTATCCTTATCGGATTTCTTAGATTTAGCGTCGATATTCTCGGGAGGAACATCAGATTTACCCGAGGACGAGAAGTTATAGGTTTTACCCTCTATTACACGGCTTGTATTTACAATATATTGACCGCTTTCATAATAATAGTAGTTTCCGTGGAACTTAACCCAACCCTCGGTAGGATAAGTAATAGCGGCAAGCTTAAACCACTTTGTCCAGGATTTTGTAGCTGTGGACTGGTAGCATACATTGCTGTTTTCATCACGGGCGTCAATAGCCATACCGTTTCCTACATATACGCCTACGTGTCCGGGCTGATAAAGACCGAGACCGTGAATCTTAGGAATACCGTCGCTGACATTTCCGCTTTCTGTCGCGGTATTGAGCTGCTCGTTACCGCCTCTCGCGCCGCCGCAATAGGAATAAATAAGTCCCGAGCAGTCTACCGCTCCGGGAGCGGATCCGCCGTATACATATTTCCATTCCTCTTTATAGGCTTTAACCGCCCATTCGGCAAGTCCCGCGCCCGTACCGTTGGCGCTCGGAGCAAGCGAGCCGACTACACAAATTGAGATTATAAGGATAATCGCCATTATAACGGGCAATATCTTTTTATAATGCTTTGTTATAAATTTCATACCTAAATATACCTCCATACCCGATAAACAGGTGTGTTAATTACAGTTTGTAACAAAACTGTAATAATTATAACAAATTCTGTAATAAATTGCAACCGTTTTTTCTTTAAATTTATAATAGTCTATTAATTAAATAAAAAAACTTATAATTAATCTACTATTTTATCTATTATAACAATAAACCCGACCAAAAGGTTACAAACCTCTCGATCGGTGATTTTTAATACTATTTACAATATTGCTTCCACATACAGCTCCCGCAGACCTTATCGAGTTTATTTTTTTCGATAATACTTTTATTCGCGAGACGCTTTAGATCACTCCAATTTATAATACTTCCGTTAAAAAGCTTCAGCTCGGACAGGCAGTTATAATCTATCCTTTCTACTTTGATACAGTCCCTACATTCGCCGCCGATATTATTAGGACACGCTTCGCAAATAATATCGCAACCGCTGTTAAGGATAATATCGGGGTTTTTACTTTCGAGCATATTAATAATATTGCTCATACTTTTTACGAACTCATCGCTATAGCCCTTTCCCCTAAAGAAATTGATACAAAGGCTGTGATGAGGACGCAGCTTAAAGGCGGACAACTTTATCAAGGCGGTTTACAAGCACAACCGCCGCCGCGATTTTTATAGCGTCAAACAGTAGAAAAGGCGCAACGCACATTCCCAACGCGGAAACAAGGCTTATGCTTCCCATAGTGTAATTGTAAATCAACATAAACCATACTGTGCCGAAAACGTAACACGCAAGCAATCCGAGCGTCATTGAAAGCGCGAGAACCCAGAGCTTTCTTCCAAGTTTATCGCACATAATGCCTACGATAAACGCGGTAAACAGAAAGCCTATAATATATCCTCCCGTTAAACCGAACAGAACTCCCGCTCCGCCCGTGAATCCGGCGAAAACAGGCACTCCGATAAGCCCGAGCAGTATATATACAGCTACGCTTAACGTACCGCGTTTCCAACCGAGCAGAGCTGAAGCTACAAAAACTCCGAGCGTTTGCAGTGTAAAAGGAACGGCTGTCGGAATCTGAATCTGAGCGCAGATTGTAATTATCGCGGCAAACATAGCGACATAAACAAGATTTAACAGATTGGTCTTTTCTTTCATACTCTCACCTTAATAATTAACTACAATTAATTATAAAACAAAAACAAGCTATTGTCAACTTTCTTTTTAAAATAAGTTGACAATAGCTTAGATAATTCATCGTTATTCCATATTAAAATCAAGACGGCTGATTTTCTGAATAAGAATATCGTCCTCGCTCGGAGCGTCGCTGAGGTTTTCAATCTGGCCTCGTATATCGAGCATCTTCGTGTCGATTTTCGCGATATCCTCGGCGCACTCGGAAAGCTGGCTAACAATATAATCCTGCTCGGGGATATCGTGCTTATATTTTAGCTGATGCTCCAGACTCGCCCAGAAGTCCATAGCCATTGTACGAATCTGAACCTCTACCTTCATCGGCTTCGTCATTTCGGCGAAGAATACGGGAACCTCTACAATAAGGTGCAGGCTTCTGTAGCCGTTGGGCTTAGGATTAGCTATATAGTCCTTGCGTTTAATAAGCGTAATATCGTCCTGCTGAATAAGCGCGTCGCCGATTGTATAAATATCGTCAATATACGAGCACACAACTCTTATACCCGCGATATCGTTTAAGTTCTCCTCAATATTCTCTATAGTAAAGCTCTTCCCTTTTCGAGCGAGCTTCTCAACAATACTCGAGGTTCTCTTTAGTCTTGAGGTCATATAGCTTATAGGGTTACGCTGGTAGCGGACGTTAAACTCGGTATTGAGCACGTCGAATTTAGTTCGTACTTCTTTAATAGCGCAGGTGTACATCATCATAAGCTCCTTATAGCCTACAACCGTACCCATAAGCTCCTTTGTCTGGTTAAAAACGGCGGTTGCCATTTCTTCCGAAATTGAGCTTAAATCCGCGGAAAGCGCGGTAGCGTTCGAATATATTTCCTCGTTAGTAGTAGCTTTTGGATTTAAAATCTCATTCCTGTTTTTAGCCATTTCTTTTCTCCTTAGTTTAATACAAAACAATTATAATACAAATTCAAAAAATAATCTATATATTTTTTGAGAAACTTCTCATTTTATGTTATAATACAAAAAGGTGACAGCTATATGAACAACAATAATTATTTTAATGAAAACCGCGCTCGGGAAATAGAAATTTCTATAACCAAAAAACGCAGGTTTAAGGAAAAGATTTTCAGCCGATTTACTAAGGGAATCGTAGAGTTCGATATGATACAGCCGAATGATAAAATCGCGGTATGTATATCGGGCGGTAAGGACAGTATGCTTATGGCGAAGCTGTTCCAGGAGCTTAAACGCCACGATAAATTCCCGTTCGAGCTTATTTTTCTCGTAATGGATCCAGGGTACAATGAAGCTAACCGAAATAAAATCGAGGAAAACGCTAAGATAACAGGCGTGCCTATTACGGTTTTTGAAACGGAAATCTTCGACTCCGTATATAATGTTGAGAAAAATCCCTGCTATCTCTGCGCGAGAATGAGACGCGGGTATCTATATAAAAAAGCTAAGGAGCTCGGCTGTAATAAAATAGCGCTCGGACACCACTTCGACGACGTTATCGAAACCACGCTTATGAGTATGCTCTGGGGCGGTCAGGTGCAGACGATGATGCCGAAACTAAAGAGTAAGAATTACGAGGGTATGGAGCTTATACGCCCGATGTATTATGTCCGTGAGGAAGATATTATAGCGTGGCGCGATTACAACGAACTCGAGTTTTTAAGATGCGCGTGCAGGTTCACGGAAAAGCTCGAAGCCGAAAACGGCGAGAGCTCAGAGTCAAAACGTCTCGAGACCAAAAAGATAATAAAGGAACTTAAAAAGTCCAACCCGAATATCGAGGCTAATATATTTAACAGTATGAAAAACGTATACATAGACGCCGTTATCGAATATAAGAAGGACGATATAAAGCACAGCTTTATGGACGAATATTAATTCACAATTTCATTTTAACATAAAAAGGGGCTGTCGCAAAATGA
>DEFK01000006.1:28509-43643 GCA_002350765.1 Ruminococcaceae bacterium UBA2854 | reverse complement strand
CGACTTTCACGTCACACTCATTTTTCTTACCCACAGCATTTGATTATCTGCTTTGAGTTGTTCGTTGACACCTTCTTGCTTTGCAAGTTGATTAACTAACCGAAAGAACATATCTTCTGCCTGCTTATCAATGTCGGCGAGGTAGGTGGTGAGCTTACAGCTTGTTAGAAGATTAGTGTAAATAATCGGATGGTGATTTTTGAGGTATCTCAAATGTCGCTTGCCCCAAATACCGATTTCAACCTTTGGCTGTTCGGGCATTTTCAAATCGGGTAGCAAGTAATCTCCCTGCTGTGTGTATGTAATCTTTGTAGCCATAACTTATACCTCCTTAACCTTAATTCTCTTGGTTTTGGCTTTCGTGAGCTTGATTAACAGCTCGTCAATGATATCAGTGTACCTGCCCTGAGAAATGAGTGCATTTCTCAAATCAATCAAGCTGTTAATAATCGTGCGCCGTTCATCGGGCGTTAGATACAGGTGATACTTCGGATTTCTCATTCACTATCCTCCTTTAGGAAATCTTCATACGGCGTTTCATTGTTCAGAAAGGTATCAAGGATAAGCCTTGCGCCTAATCTAAAACCAACAATGAAGCTATCAAGTTCCGACGGAGCTAAAATACTATTAGAAGTGTTGACGAATGAAAGAAATGCTTTCTTTTCATCACCTGTCAGTTTGTCAGTTAACATAGCTTCGCTTTCCGAAAGAATGGTAATCTGTTTTTTCAAATAACTGCCATTCTTGAAACCTCGTGCCTGCGGATCAATGTTGCCGTAGTATAATTCCTTGATAAAGTTTTTCATTTGTAATTCCTCCGATTACACTATTATTGTACAGAGAAATTGAATAAATCACAAATGTGCGAGCGAGAAATGTGTGTGACTGCCGATAAAACCTGAATTTTTCATAAGTCCGTTATGAACACTCGCACCAACAAAAATAGCCCCATTGGGGCTTTTTTTGTTGGTCGAAAAAGGTGACAGGCCTTGAAGCCGAGCGTTTAAAAATTGACCCAGTGGGTCAATTTTAGCGAGGAGCGCAGATGAAACTTCTCCCATTTACGTGAACACAATAGGCGAGGAGGAAGTTTTCTGAAGATGAACCTATGTCACCTCGACCAAATCAGCAAATACAAGGTGACAGGGTACGGCGTTCGCCCAAACCCCCTCAATCCCCCTATCAGGGGGTAGAAACTTGAAGCCGAGCGTTTAAAAATTGACCCAGTGGGTCAATTTTAGCGAGGAGCGCAGATGAAACTTTTCCCATTTACGTGAACCCCACAGGCGAGGAGAAAGTTCTCTATAGATGTTTATGTCACCTCGACCAAAATTAAGACCATCTTTACGCAGCCTTTTAAGGTAAACCGCGTTAAAGATGGTCTTTTGATTTTTAAAAATATACTTTTTCCAGATGCCGTCAAACGGAATCCATATATATTAATTCTGTTGTTTTCTTAATTCTGTCTTTCGATTTTTACGCGGACATACGAAGTAGACAAGAATAAAGCAAGCGTCCAGAATCGGAACCAAAACACATAGTATACTGATTACTTCAGCTCATCTAATATTATTTTATATTGTTCCATTTAATCTGACTCCTATGTTCTGTTGGGGTGATGTACAATTCTATGCCGAAAGATTTGTATGAAATATTGTTGTAAGTACAGTAAAAAGCCGAGCTTTACAGCTTCGGCTTTTTATATTTGTTGAAATAATATTCCATCGCGAGGTCGTTATTACCTACAAGCTGTAACATACCGCCTGTTTCCCAGCGGAGAATCTCGCTCTCCTTATATGTTTCATTCGAGGTTTTATAAGCGGCATTTGAAACAACGTGGATTTCGGGAACCTCGTTCTCCATGGCGTACTTCATAAACTCCGCCTCAAAAAGAAGCGATCCCCAAGGAATGTGGTAACTGCTGCTTATTATCGCCACCGAATCAATCCCTGGATATTTTTTAAGAACTATTCCGTAGGAAAATTCAGCGTTCTGCGCGGTGGTAAGCGATTTGTTCTCGATAATAAGTCTTTTTTTATCAAGCCCGTGTTTAATAAGCCAATCGCCCATAAGTCCCGCTTCGGTAACTTTTTTGTTGTCCTTAGCCGTACCGCCGCCCGTGCAGATAACATAGGCGTTTTTGTACTGCTTTGAACAGGAAAGCGCTACCTTTAGTCTGCCGATAAGCTCGTCCTTCATCGTTCCGTCGTCGTTGAGCTCGAACCCGAGTACGACCAGCGCGAGGTTTTTCTTATCGGACAGATTATCGGGGAGCTTGTCGATATTGACCTTTAAATCAGAATTGGCGTACTCCCAGTAATCCATTATGTCATTCCACAGCTTACCCTGCTTGCTGTCGATGCCGCTCAGCTCGTTTAAAAGCTCATTAACCTTCGCGTCAGCCTGTTTATCGTAGCAGCCGTGGTATGTGATAATATCCTCGATTACAGCGCTTGCCTCGCGCTTTTCTTTCGAACAGCCTGAAAGACAGGCTGTTGAAGAAAGCAGTAATACTAATGCCGTAAAAGCGGCGATAATTGATTTAAGTTTCATATTTATTACTCCTTTAGATTGAAAATCAGTCGATTTTAACTTTTCCTTCCTTTATAAGTCGGAGCATAATATCGGCGATTTTCGGATCGAACTGCTTGCCCTTGTTAACCTCGAGCTCGCTGATAATTTCTTCTCTTGTAAGCTTCTTTCACCCGCTTGACCTTACGGGCTATTAAACCCGAAAGGCGTTTTTATCGTACCATATTTTAGTGTAATATGCAATATTTTTCTGTTGGTTAGCAGTATGAATTTTGTATATTTGTGTATTATTTATGTGTTAGTAAATTCCCCTTAGTTATTGTTATTTGTCGTTTATTATGGTATAATTACTATATATAAGGCGGTGAAAATAACGAGTTAAAAAACCGCTATCTATTAATAGGAATGGATTTATCAACGATGCAAAAAATCGGCGATAAAAAAATCGGCGATAAATAATAAAAACAAACAAGCAATTCTTTCGTATATGAAGGATAAAGACTATGTGAAATCGTCGCAGATTTCCGAGGCGATCGGGCTTAAAGCGTCCAGAACGAGAGATTATTTAAACGAGCTGATACAAGAAGGTAAGATAATCGCTAAAGGCGCGAACAAAAACAGGGTTTATAAAGCTAAAATCTGACAGCATTTATCGTAAACGAAAGCGGTGGTTAAAATGAAGAAACACGGTTTATTCAGCTTCGGTAAATCCCCGCGCTCTGATAGCGGGAGATTCGATACCGCGCCTTATGATCCCGAAACGCAGTATCCCGTTATACGGAGCTCTGTCTGTACGGGCGAAAAGGTAGCTGGCTTCAGGAATAAGAAGGACGGACATTTTACCGAGGTAATGCTGATCCGCTCTAAAAAAGACGAGCGTGAATTTAAAGAAAAATATAATGTAGATGTACTTAAAACCGAGTATTAGTGTTTCTCCGAAAATATAAAAGAATTATTTTCCCGAAAAACTTGATTTAACGGGGGGTTATATGTATAATATAGGTAATTTATGTGGAAAGATGTATTCGTACCGTATATACATAGATTAATATAACATGGGAGGTTTTCCAATGTCAGAAAAAACAATCCAGACCACGGGCGGAGTTCTGCACGAGAAGGATCTTATTTTTATTAACAAAACCATTTGTGAGGTTTTTAACTGTAATGAGGATGAGATAATCGACTTAAAGCCTTTACAGAAGGGTTTAAGTAATTCCGTTCTGTCCTTTGAATTAAACGGCGGTAAATATGTATTCAGATTCCCAGGTCTCGGCTCGGAAATTCTTATCGACCGCGGACGCGAGTCTATGATCCAGAGCCAGGCTTACGAGGCGAGAGTTGATACAACGCTTGTGGCTATGAGCGTTTCCAAGGGTTGGAAAATCGCGAAGTATGTTCCGCATCGTGATTTTGACTATAAAAACGTAAGTGATATATATCGCGGCGTAAGACTTCTTAGAAAGCTCCACGAGTCCTCCATTAAGGTTAGATGGGAGTTTAATGTTGTGGAGAAATGGGAGTCGATAAGGGATATGACTCCCGCGGATAAATACGGCGAGAATTACGCCGATTATCCCGAGTTTAACGCGATAAAAGACAGGATTTACAAGCTGTTTGAGCTTGCGGAGCAGGACGGTATTCCCAAGTGCGTTACCCAGGGCGACGCTCGTGACGAGAACTTCCTTATAAACGATTCCGAGATTTATTTAACCGACTGGGAATACGGCGGCTATAACGACCCGGGATTCGATATAGGTACATATATCTGCGGCGGAGACCATTCCCGCGAGGAAGTTGACAGAATACTGTTTATCTACTTCGGACATAAGCCGAGCGAAATCGAGAAACGCCATTTCTACGCGTGGATTGCCATAACAGGCTTCTTCTTTATGCACTGGTGTATGTTTAAGGAAGCCTCGGGACAGAAGGTAGGATACCTTAAACCGTTATGGTACCGATTCGCCAAGGACTACAGCGTTCTCGCTTTGGATATGTATAAGTAAGGAGGGGAATGAGATGACATATATTATTTTAGCAGCGGGAAAAGGCACTAATCTTCAGCCCTTAACCTTAAAAACACCGAAGTCGCTTTATAAGCTCGACCGCGATACTACCGTGCTCCAGAGAATGGTAAGACTTATAAGAAAGAATGATAATAAAGCGGAAATCGTAGTTGTAGCGGGCTTTATGTACGAGCAGATCGTACGTGAGCTCGAAAGAGAGAACGTTAAGATTGTCCGCAATCCTTTCTATGCCGTAACAGGCTCTTTAGGCTCCTTATGGTTCGCGAAAAGCTATCTCGAGCGCGATAATATAACAATTATCAATTCCGATATCGTTGCCGAGGAAAAGCTCTATAATGACATTTTATGTCAGAATACGGACGTTCCCTATGTTCTGATAGATTCAAGTAAATCCGAGGGTAAATATAACGTACAGGTAAGCGGCGACAGAATTTGCGTTATGAGTAAAGCTCTGTCCACCTTCTACGCCCAGTATGTTTGTATAACTAAGCTCGACGCCGTTTCGGCGCGCTTCTTACTCGAGGAGCTGAACAATATGGTTAACAGCGAAATGTACGCTCAGCTGTTCGAGGACGCGCTTGTACAGATGATTTTCGAGAATGATTTCGATTTGTACTATAAGGATATTAAGGATTATTCCTGGGCGGAAGTTGACAATGTTGACGATTTGATAAAGGCAAAAGAAGTTCGTTAAACAATTTATTAACCAGATCGGTTCGCTTTTTTTGAGCCGATCTGGTTTATTACAAGAATATTTTCTTAAAAAAATCAGAATATAATATAAAAAGATTATATAGATTTGTGATAGGTATGAAAATATTATTCAGGATCAACGTATTCGCTTTAGTATTATTAATAGTTTTGGGAGTATTCTTAGGTTGTTTCGCGGGCGTAGAGGCGGCTGTGGATTATAAGCTGAAGAAAAGCTTATTGCTGCCCGTAAACGCGTCTTACAGGCTTACTCTGCAAGGAGCCGACAGCCGTAAGGTAAAATGGTCAACAAGCGATAAAAAAATCGCTTCCGTTTCAAAAAAGGGAGTCGTAAAGGCTAAAGCCCTCGGCGAAGCGGTTGTTACGGCTAAATACGGCAAAAAGCAGTTTAAATGTAAGGTAACGGTTAAAACCCTGCTTTACGCGCACCGCGGATTCTCCAGCGAGTATCCCGAGAATACTAACGTTGCTTTCAGGAAAGCCTACGATAAAGGCTTCGACGGAATTGAATGTGACGTATGGGAAACGAAAAGCGGAGATTTACTCGTATGTCACGATACGACTATCTACAGAACCACGGGTAAGAAAAAGTATATCTGGGATATTACGAGAAAAACAAGAAAAAGCTATCCGATTTATTACAGGGACAAAGACGGTAAGAAGAAAAAGACCTATATTCCTACTCTCCAGGAGGTCGCCGAAATTGCGTTCGAGTACAGCGGATATATTAATATCCATATTAAGGCAATACCTGCTTTGGGACGTTATTTCAGCAATCGGGCGGTAAAAAAAGTAAAGGCGATTCTGCAAGAAAATGAGCTTATTTCCAAGGCTATGATTTTTACGAGCGGAGCAAGTAAGCTTTATAATTTTAAAAACAAGGGAATGAAGCTCGGGGTAAATCTTCCTCCCGAAACCGCGGGGGAATATAAGAGAGATATTAAATGGTGCAAGGATAACGGAGTAAAATTTCTTGTTATCACAAGCATTAAAAAATAACGTATTGCTCTCTCGAGAGAGCTATCTCTTACGCGAGAGAGAATAACGTAGAACTCGCTATATATACCGTAAATAAGAAAAAAGATTTCAAAACACTCTGCGAAAAGGGAGCGTATTTCGCGATGTCGGACTATTATATAAGGTAGAATTAAACGGAGCTTTTTAAGTTCCGTTTTCTATTGACAGAAAAATTTTTACGAAAAAATGTCACAAATCCGTTTTTTCGAGGTTATAGAATACAGAGGGAAAAATTTTACGAAAAAGGAGGAGATTTGTGATGAAAAAATTTATTTCGGTTTTATTGACGTTAAGTATAATTCTCGGCGCGTTTACCTGCGCGGCTGTAAATACCTCGGCAGCCTCGAAAAAGACCGCTAAGGTAAGTCTAAAAAATAAAACCGCTGTACTGGTTATTTCCAAAAAGGACGGAAAAACCTCTTACGGCTCAACAAAAATAACGCTGAAAAAAGCTAAAGGCGTAAAGCTTATAAAAACCACGTTCAAAAGCTCTAAAAAAGCCGTGGCTAAGGTTAATAAAAAAGGTAAAGTAACCGCTTCTAAAACGGGAAGCGCGAAAATTACCGTTAAGGTAAAATATACCTTTAAAAAGAAAAGCTATAAAAAATCTCTCAGCTTTAAAGTAAGCGTGATTTCCGATTATAAGGACTTTTTACGAAGGCTTTCTAAGTTCTCGAATAAGCTCTATAATATGTCCGCTAAGGATATAAACGACAATTATACAATGTCGCCCGTATCGGTATTTATGGCGCTTTCGATGCTCTACAGCTCAGCCGACGATAACGTAAAAGCCGAGATTAAAAAGCTGACGGGTATGAAGGCTTCCGACTTTAAATACACGGCGAAGCTGATGAAAAGCCTTAACAAGGAATACAAGGATAACGATAAGGTTTTATGTAAGCTGAATCTTACCAACTCTATCTGGTACGATTCGGGGGAAGAGGTTAAGACCGACGCTCTCGATAAAATCGCGAAGGAGCTTTTCGGCGAAGTGATTGACGCTCCGTTTAAAAGCAATAACGCCGAGGCTAATAAAAAAGTCCGTGATTACATAAAGGATAAAACCAACGGACTTATTGACAAGGATTTTGACCTCAGCGATGAAACGCTTTTCGCGCTTATCAACACGCTTTATTTTAAGGATAACTGGGACGCTTCCGATTTATCGACGAAGAAAATGAACTTTACGTCTCCGAACGGTACGAAAAAACGAGAGTACCTTATAGGAAGGTATCAGGAGGGCAGAGTTCAGGAAACGAAGCACGCGAGGTATTTCTACTCTACCACAATGCACGGTTATAAGATGAAGCTCGTCCTGCCGAAAAAGGGCTGTACCTTAAAGCAGGCGATGAGCGCTTCCGAACTTAATAAGATAAACAGCAGGAAGGATTATAAGATTACTTCTAAGGATAAAAGCAGGCATTACACACGCTGTATTTTCCCGAGCTTTAAGGTGGAAAGCGATACTCCGCTAAAGGATATTTTCGAGGCGAACGGTTATCTTAATAACGCTTTTTACGCGTTCGATTCACCTTTTACCGATGAGAAATTACAGGTTTCCGATATAGCCCACAGTTCGGTGCTCGACGTTAATAAAAAGGGAATAGAAGGAGCCGCCGTTACAATAATTATGATAGAAAAGGCAAGCGCTCTTATGGAGAAGAAAGTCTACCACGACTTTACTCTTAATAAAAACTTCGGTTATATCCTTACCGACCCGAACGACGTCGTTCTCTTTACGGGACAGATTACTAAGTAAAATTTTAATTTTATAGATTTATGGAGGATCAAAATGAAAAAGTTTATTTCAATTATTATTTCAGCGGTGATGGTGATGAGTTTTTTTACCTCGCTCCCGACAACCTCGTTCGCCGCTAAGAAAAAGACTGAAAAAGTAAGCCTGAAAAAATCGTCCGCAACCTTAAAGATTACCAAGAAAAACGGTAAAAAGGTTTACGGCACAACGAACATAAAGGTAAAAAAATTAAAAGGCGTAAAAATTAAGAGCACTACATATAAAAGCTCTAATAAAAAGATTGCGTCCGTAAGCAAAAACGGTAAGGTAAAGGCTAAGTCAGCGGGCATAGCCATTATAACGGTTAAGGTTAAGTATAAGTTCAAAAAGCGTACTTATAACAAAAAGCTGTTATTCTTCGCGACTGTTAAGAACAGTATCAAGAAGTCCAAGCCTGTTAATGAAGCGACTTCCGCACCCGTAACAACCGAGGCGCAGGAAACTACAACGGTAGAACCGACTGCTCCCTGGGTTAGTGAAACTGAAACGCAGGCTCCGACAGATCCTGTCTCCACAAACGAGCCCGCGCCGACGAATCCCGAAGTGACAGAAGATATTATAGCTCCCACAGGCGGAGATGATTATATTCCTATGCCTACAAACGATATTCAGGGAGATACAGGTCATTGTACAGACAACGATATCCAGGGAGATACCAGCCATTGTACAGACCTCGATAATCCCGGCGTGACAGATCCCGACTGGACAGGCGTTACAAAGCCCGACGGCTCCCCTTATTATGAGTTCTACGAAACACAGCCGAATACAAACAATGATATCCAGGGCGATACGGGTCATTGTACCGACTGGGATGCGCAGGGCAATACCGAGGGCGATACAGGCCATTGTACTGACCTTGATAAACCAGGTGAAACCGATCCCAACTGGACAGGAGTTACAAAACCCGACGGCTCGCCTTATTACGAGATGTATACAACCGCTCCCGCTACAGAAGCGGAAACCAAGGAGCCGACATTTAAAGATAAGCTTTCCTCCTTCTCGAACAAGCTCTACGCTATGTGCTCCGAGGATATAGACGACAACTACGTAATGTCGCCGATTTCCGTATATATGGCGCTCGCTATGCTTTATAATATCGGCGACGAAGGCGTTAAAAACGATATAGAAAGCTTTGTCGAAATGAACGACAGCGATTTAGCGCGGACAGGAGAGCTCTATATTGATATTGTTTCCCATTATGGCGATTACAACTGGTAAACCGAAGAATTTGTTGAAGAATCGTGCGTTGAGCTTTCCAATTCAATCTGGTCTGATAAGAATGTTAAGCTGGACAGCGAGGAGCTAAAGAAAATAGCCCAGGCTCTTTATGCGGACGCTTTTGAAACGACGTTTAGAGATGATAACGCCGCCGCCAATAAAGAGATTCAGGATTTCATCTGCGAAAAGACCAGAGGGCTTATTAACCAGAGTTTCGATTTAGATTCTGCTACGCTTTTCGCGCTTATAAATACAATCTATTTTAAGGATGTTTGGTTTTTAGAAGGTTCTGACGAGCTTTATACGAAGGAATTGGCGTTTAAAACCGATAACGGAACTATATACCGTGAGTTTTTATACGGCGACTATCTTCCTGGCCAGATTCAGGAAACCGACTGCTCCTACTATTTCTATACAGAAACAAAATACGGTAATAAGATTAAATTTGTACTCCCGAAGGACGGCCATACGCTTAAAGAAGCTATGAGCGCGGACAATCTGAATAAGGTTAACAGCCAAACTGATTTTAAGAGTAAAGAAAACGGTAAAAACCATTTTACCTGTTGTATCTTCCCGAGCTTTAAAGTTGAAAGCTTTACAGACCTCGAAAACGTTTTTAAAGAAAATGATGTATTAAACAACGCTTTCGGAGTATTCACTTCTCCTATTACCGAGGATAAGGAGCAATTGCTTTCAGCCGACAAGATTGTACATAAGGCGGTTCTCGATGTTAATAAAAAAGGCGTCGAGGGAGCGGCGGTGACAATTGTCGAAATAGCCCCGGGTTGCGCTGAGGAAGAAGATCCGAATGTTTATCATAGCTTATTGCTCGATAAAAATTTCGGATTTATAGTAACCAATTGTAATGACGTTGTTCTGTTCGAGGGACAGGTTACGAAATAAAGCTGATCGGAGGAATAGATTATGAAAAAAGTTATTTCAATTATACTTTCGGCGGTTATGCTGACGAGTATTTTTACAGCTTTACCGCTGAGCTCGTCCGCCGCTAAGAAAAAGGCTGAAAAGGTAAGCCTGAAAAAATCGTCCGCAACCTTAAAAATTTCCGAAAAGAACGGTAAAAAGGTTTACGGCACGGCTAATATAAAAGTAAAAAAAGCCAAGGGCGTTAAGGTAAATAAGATAACCTATAAAAGCTCGAATAAAAAAATCGCCTCGGTATCTAAAAAGGGTAAGGTTACCGCTAAAAAGAAGGGCGATACCAAGATAAAGGTTAAGGTTAAATATAAGTTTAAAAAGCGTTCCTATAAGAAAACCCTTACCTTTAAGGTAAAGGTTAAGAATACTGTTAAAAAATCGTCCGTACCCGCGGCAACCGCGACAGTTGTTCCCGCGACAACCGAGTCAAGTACAACGGAGCCGACCGCTCCAATTGATTCCACCGAGGCTGTAGAGGATACAACAGCCGTCGAGCCGACAACGGAAAGTCAGTACAAGACTGAGCCCGAAACCTCTACCGAGGTAGAAGAAACGACTGCCGCGAATTATACCGAAGCGACAGAATCCACCGCTTCGACTCAGGAAGCGGTAATCGAGCCGACATCGGTTCAGCCCGCTACACGCGCTACCGAGAGTATCGCGACGTTTAACTTTACCGAAGAAACTACCGAGGAGCCTTACGTTGAGCCTAAGAGCAGAGCTTTAAATACGGTTCCCGAGGACACAGCTTCCTCGGAAACCTTTAGCGCCGAGTTCTATGGCAAGCTTTCCTCATTCTCCAACAAGCTCTACGCTATGGCTTGCGAGAACGAAAAAGGCAACTACGCGATGTCGCCTTTATCGGCTTATATGGCGCTCGCTATGCTTTATAACGTAGGCGACGAGGGCGTAAAGAGCGATATCGAGAGCCTGGTCGGAATGAATGAAGCCGATATCGAAAAGACAGGCGCTCTCTTTAAAAGCATTGAAAAAAGATTTAAGTTTATTGACTATTTTAATGGTAACGAGGAAATAGAACTCGGCAAGGTTGACCTCACCAATTCAATATGGATTGACGATAACGACTCCGAGGGAGCTGACGCCGATACCTTAAATACGCTTGCGGAAAAACTTTACTGCAACGCTTTCAGCACTCCGTTTAAGGACGATAACGACGCCGCGAACAGCGCCGTAAGAAAGTTTATTAAGGAACAGACAAACGGGCTTATCGACCAAAACTTTAAGCTCGACACGGCAACCGTTTTCGCTCTTATAAATACCCTGTATTTTAAAGATGTATGGGATTTGGAAAGCGAAGAACTCCCGACCTCGAAAATGTCTTTTACAACCGATAACGGCGTAAAAGAATGTGAGTTTTTAAACGGCGATTATCTCGCGGGCCAGATCCAGGAAACCGACAGCTGTTATTATTTCTATACCGAAACCGAAGCGG
Organism: Ruminococcaceae bacterium UBA2854; assembly: GCA_002350765.1. Lineage (GTDB taxonomy): Bacteria > Bacillota > Clostridia > Oscillospirales > Acutalibacteraceae > Ruminococcoides. Next base: position 31,957 of record DEFK01000006.1, on the reverse strand, counting down.
GTTATAAGGTTAAGTTTGTTCTCCCGAAGGACGGCTATACCTTAGCTCAGGCGATGTCCGCCGATAACCTCGATAAGGTTAACAGCCAAACTGATTTTAAGTGTAACGAAAGCGGTAAATACCATCTTACCCGTTGCGTATTCCCGAGCTTTAAAATCGCGAGCGATACCGAGCTCGAAAAAGTCCTTGCGAATAATAACGAGCTGACTAACGCGTTTAACGCATTTTACTCTCCGCTTTTTGAAAACAGACCGTTAATGATTTCCAAGATTAAACATAAGACGGTAATTGACGTTAATACAAAGGGCGTTGAAGGCGCGGCTGTTACTATAATTGTCGGCAACGACGCAACCGCTCCTGATATGAGCTCCTATGTTTATCACACCTTAACTATGGACCGTAATTTCGGATTTATTATAACCGACCCGAATGATGTTGTTATGTTTGAGGGACAGGTTAAAGATCCTACGCTCAGCGAATAAGTTAAATAATTGAATTATCCTTTTAACGGAAACCTCTCTGATATATTTCCGTTTAATCAGGTCAGCTCTTTTTCGGAGCTGACCTTTTGCATATAAGCGGTATCTCGCCGCTTAGATATAATAACGGTTTTTGTCTATTCCGATATATTTTTTACCCTTAAAATCTCCGTTTTCAATTTCGCAGATAAGGGTGTATTTAGTACCCTTGGCGAGCTTGCGTTCGGGATAAAGCTTTTTGTTTTTGTAAGGCTGAACATAGACTGCTGTCCTTACGGTACAGGTTTTGAATTTCGATAATCCCTCTGTGTTAAGGTGCTTGTTCATAATAAAGCCCGTTGTGTTTCCGCTTTTAACCTCCGACCAGCCGTAACCGTCGTCGGCGATAAGCTCGACTTTATCTCCCTTTTTTAACTTCTTTAAGGCTTTCGAGCTTTTACCCGCGGGGTCTTTATACGCGTATTTGTAAACTGTACCGTCCTCGATAAGAGCGGCGGTCTTTTTCTTTTCCGCCTTATATTTCGGGCGTATAAAGCAGTTAACCTGGCGGTTGTATCTTGTCTGTTCGAGAACGTAACCGCCGTTTGTATAGTCGCTGTTGCCCGTATTACCCTCGACGGTTTTAAACGTAGTTGAGTTTATAACCTCCGTTACAAGTCCGATATGCGTATGCGCCTTGTGATTTCCCGAGAAATCGAAAATCACGAGGTCGCCCTTCTTAGGCGTTTCCTTATAGCTGTGCTTCTGAGCCGACATAATCGACATAACCGAACCGCAGCTCGCGATTTTCCGACCTTCGCAGAATAACGCGGAAGCGCCGAGCTTTTTAAACACATACCATATAAACACTACGCACCACGGATAAGCCTCTCCGCTTACCTCGCTGCCGTAAAATTCGGTGTTGAATTTTACCTTGTTGTTGCCGTCGTCCTTAGTTCCTATGTACGCTTTCGCTTTCTTTATAATCTCGTTAGCTGTGATATTACCACCCCTTATTTAGCTTTTTTGTTCAGAATGTCAATCGCCTTTGTTAGCGCGTCGGGGAGGGGAAGTCCCATAAGTCCCGCGTTTTCGATAATTGAAATAGCTTCGTTTACGCAAAAGCCGATTGTCACCGCGTCACGGATATAGTTCGTTCCGATATGTAGATCGAGCCTGTAGGCTAAGAGGATAATGATAAGCGTCATTCCCTTACGGCATAAGCCTTTCCAGCCCGCTCGGCTTTCGAGAGCGCCGTTCCTGGTTTTAAGGGATTTGTTAAAAACTCCCGCTACCATAATTCCGCTTATGTAATCTAAGCTCATAAAGATAAGCAGGGTAACGATTCCGCTTGTCCAACCGCCGAACAGCGCCGTTACTACAGCTCCCGCGGCGCCTAAACCCGTACATATCAGGTCTTTAATGTTCATCGCTGTTCTCCGTTTCTGGAAGAGGAGTGTTTTCGTCAATCTCGATAAAGCTCGACTTGTTCTCCTCCTTGCCGAGAAAAACCTTTTTAGAGCGTAAGGTCTGAGTTTCCCTGTCGGTAATAACCATCCCCTCGTCCGCGGTAAGCTCACGTAAATTTACGGTTTGTGTGTTATAAGTCATATTTTTCTCCTTTATAAAGTGTAAAAAATTTCGCTCTCACTTATAAACGCAAATTTAAAAGAAATTGCATATTTTTATGCAATTTTTTAGAAAATTTTTCATTTTTTATTTTTTACGTTCATATATTTTAATTGCTAAAAAATATAAAAGAGGGATATATATGCTTACGGCGTTGACGATAGAAAGTGTAAAGACGGGTAAATGGTATAAAAAGATGTTTAATAAACTCCGCGGAAATTCAATTATTACGGAAATAAAAAGCGCTCGGGGAGTAGCCCTGCGCGATATAAGGTATATAAACCGAAACGGCGTTGTGGATTGGTACGCGCTCGACAGCGTAATCGGAGCGCAGAGAAATCATATTCTCTGTAACGACAGCGTGATTTTCCCCGAAAATATGGGGTTTAAAAGATTTGAGAATACCGAGTTTAAAAGACGGCTCGCGTGTAATCTCGGCTTGTTCGTGCTAAGTAAGATAAAAAGCGAAATCCCCGACCTTAAAGTCGGGGTGTATGACGGCGGAACGGATTGCTCCCCGCTTATTTCGGAGCTTGCGAATTATTGCGGGAATATACAGCTCGTTACCGATAACGCCGAGCAGTATGACGATACGGCGGAAACGGTTCTTTCCGATATGGGAATTGTTGTTAACGTCTCCGAAAACCGCGAGGCGCTTTCGGATTGTCCGCTTATAATCGCTCCCGCGCGTATTGACGAGAGCCTGCCCGTTTTGGGAAGCTCGATAGTGCTTACGGCGTTCGCGCCGACGGTATGCGTTACTGGGCTTGTGTATTTCGATTACTATTTCCGTATGCCGAATATGTTCGATAGGATAAAGCCCGAAAGCCTGAGGAACGAGTATTTCGCGGGAGCGCTCTATACAAAAGGCCGCCAGTACGAGCTCGGCTCAATTGTGCCGACAACCTGCTCTAACTACAGCTCCTCCCAAACTCCTAAATCAATCTGTGAATATCTTGTAAGATTAAAAAATTGATTTTTTTGTTTTTTATAATATTATAATTATTATTATAATTATTATTATATATATTATTATATGTAGACATTTTTTCCAGGGGGTTAGACATTTTTTCCAGGGGGGTTAGACATTTTTTCCAGGGGGTTAGACAATTTTGCCTTTTACATCCTTATAAAACCGACCGCTTTCTGTCATAAAAACAGTGGTCAGTTCTCAGTAGTCAGTTCTCAGTTGCGGTCGAGCAGACAGAATGGAATCTAGTATAATACATATTGTCCCGACCGTATTAATATTGATTAGTCTTTTTAACGTAAAACAATAATTACCGAGAACTGAGAACCGAGAACTGAGAACTAACAGATGAACCTATCCTCCTTATTCAAAACTGACATCAAAGATGTCA
>DEFK01000006.1:0-28405 GCA_002350765.1 Ruminococcaceae bacterium UBA2854 | reverse complement strand
ATGACTAAGTACGGGGGATATGGTTTAGTTAAGAGTTAAGAGTTAAAAGGTAAAAAATATTTAGATGAACCTATCCTCCCTATCCAAAACTTCATAGGAATTTTAACGTACGGGGGATAACACATTTTAAATAGGAACGCTCACGCCTGACGTGGACAATTAAAAAACTTGACGTGGATAATAAAAAACTTGACATAAGCGTGTAAAAATTTTATAATAATATGGTATGCGAAATTACGCGTGAAAATCCATTTGAAAGGAATTTAAATATGGCTAAGAAAATAATGCTGACCGAAGAAGGTCTGAGAAATTTAGAAGAAGAATTAAAGTATCTTAAAGGCGAAAAACGTAAGGAAATGGCGGAGAAAATTAAGCTTGCGCGTTCCTACGGCGACCTTTCCGAGAACAGCGAGTACGACGACGCTAAAAACGAGCAGGCTATTATGGAGGCTCGTATCCGCGATATCGAGGCTACGCTGAAGAATTACGAGCTTATTGATGAGAGCGACGAGAACGTACAGCACGTTCGCCTTTCCTCCAAGGTAAAGGTAGAGATGATCGCTACAGGCTCGACCCGTGAATTTAAAATCGTGGGCGCTAACGAGGTTAATCCCGCCGAGGGTAAAATTTCCGACGAAAGTCCTATCGGACGCGCTTTAGTAGGCCACAGCGTCGGCGACGTTGTAGAGGCTGAAACTCCGAGCGGAGCAATCGGCTTAAAGATTCTTGAAATAGGTAGATAAAAAGGAACAGGTTTTTAAAGAGGAGTGTTAAAAATGGCTGATAATCCCAAGCAGATACAGATTTCCAGCGATCCCGTAAAGGCTCGTTATGACAAGTTGAATATTTTAAAGGAAATGGGTAGAAACCCGTTCGAGGTTACTACCTCCGACCGCGACACAATGTGCGCCGAGATTTCCGAGAACTTCGACGCTCTCGAGAATAAAACGGTTTGTATCGCGGGACGTGTTATGTCTAAACGCGGAAAGGGTAAGGTAACTTTCCTTGATGTCCACGATAAGAGCGGAAAAATGCAGGTTTTCGCTAAGCGTGACGACCTCGGCGAGGACGAGTACGCTATTCTTAAAAGATGGGATATCGGCGATATCGTAGAGGTAAAGGGCTTTGTATTTAAAACCCAGATGGGCGAGGTAAGCGTACACGCCGAAGCCGTTAAGCTTCTCTCAAAATCGCTCCAGCCCTTACCCGAGAAATACCACGGACTTACCAATACAGACCTGCGTTACCGTCAGCGTTACGTAGATTTAATTATGAACCCCGAGGTTAAGGATACTTTCGTTAAGCGTTCACAGATTATAAGCTCAATCCGCCGTTTCCTCGACGAGCAGGGCTTTATGGAGGTAGAAACTCCGATGCTCGTGTCTAACGCGGGCGGAGCCGCGGCGAGACCGTTCTTTACGCATTTTAACGCGCTTGACGAGGACTTAAAGCTTAGAATTTCTCTCGAGCTTTATCTAAAGAGATTGATCGTAGGCGGACTCGAGAAGGTTTACGAAATCGGACGGGTTTTCCGTAACGAGGGCGTAGATACCCGCCATAACCCCGAGTTCACGCTTATGGAGCTCTACCAGGCGTATACCGATTACCACGGTATGATGGACTTAACCGAAAAGCTCTACCGCCATGTAGCGCAGGAGGTTTTAGGCACAACTAAAATCACCTACAACGGCGTTGAAATGGATTTAGGCAAGCCGTTCGAGCGTATTACAATGCTCGACGCTGTTAAAAAATATTCGGGCGTAGACTTTAACGAGATTAATTCCGACGACGAGGCTAAGGCTGTCGCTAAGGAAAAGGGAATAGAGTTCGAGGATCACCATAAGAAGGGCGATATCCTTAATCTCTTCTTCGAGGAATTTGCCGAGGAGCATATGATCCAGCCCACATTCGTAATGGACCACCCGATCGAGATTTCTCCGCTTACTAAGAAAAAGCCAGAGGATCCGAACTATGTTGAGCGTTTCGAGTTCTTTATGAACGGCTGGGAAATGGCGAACGCCTACTCCGAGCTCAACGATCCGATTGACCAGCGCGAGCGCTTTAAGGCTCAGGAAGAGCTCTTAGCCGCGGGCGACGAGGAAGCTAATACAACCGACGAGGACTTCTTAAACGCCCTCGATATCGGTATGGCTCCGACAGGCGGTATCGGCTACGGAATCGACCGTATGGTAATGCTTCTTACGGATTCCCCCGCAATCCGCGACGTCCTCCTCTTCCCGACAATGAAGTCCCTCGATAAGTAGATGGTAGAAAAGTTCAGTGTATATGCGGGTTTCGAGCTTGAGCTTAAACCCGAATTTACGCCATTTACGCCAAACTTACGCCAAAGTGTGCAGAGTTTTGTGTAAGGCAACAAAATCGCATAATTGTTTATTAGTCAAACAGGTAAATCTTTTGAAGATTTGCCTGTTTTTTTGCCTTATTGTGTCTTTTTATCGAATCGCAAACTATTACTTTCTCTTTTTATTTGTATAATATCAGATAGAAGGGGAGATGAATATGAAAAAGGCTTTGGCAGAAGTATGTCCTGAATTGATTTCAGAATGGTCGCAGAAAAACTCACCTCTAAAGCCTGAGAGCATTACATACGGCTCGAACAAAAAAGTATGGTGGAAAGGTAAATGCGGTCACGAATGGAAGGCTTCTGTTAAAAACAGAGTAATAAGCGGTAGCGGTTGTCCTTACTGCTCTCACAACGAGATATTGAAAGGTTTTAATGACCTTTCGTCTCAAAAACCTGAAATAGCGGCTGAATGGTCAAAAAAGAATGAGCCGTTACTTCCCACTCAGGTAACAGTTTTTGCTAACCGTAAGGTTTGGTGGAAATGCAAGGATTGCGGAAATGAATGGGAAACGCTGATTTCAACACGTTCAGGCGGCAGCAGATGTCCGTATTGTAGTGGATTGATACTTTTAAAAGGATTCAATGACTTTGCTACTGTTCATCCACAGCTCGCAAACGAGTGGTCAGAACGTAATTATCCTCTAAAGCCTGATATGGTAAATGAGAAATCCAGAAAAAACGTGTGGTGGAAATGCCGGACTTGCGGTTATGAATGGAGATCGGTTATAAATTCGAGAGTGAAGGGTGCAATGTGTCCCGTTTGCGCTGACAAAGCTGTATTAAGCGGTTATAATGATTTGGCGACAACCGACGCACATTTGCTTTCTGAATGGGACTATGAGAAAAATAAGGATATTTCGCCAGAGAGTATTTCGAGAAGCTCAATGTATAGTGTTTGGTGGAAATGTTCTTTAAATCATTCTTGGAAAGCAAAGATATACGAAAGAGCCATTTGCGGTTATGGGTGCAGAGTTTGTGAAAGCGACTATTTTTCCATTTTTCCGAAATTAGCGGTTATGTATTATGCGGGAATGAATAACCTATCCGTTCAGATTGACTGCGATTCTATTATCGGTTTACCTTTAGAAACATATATTGCCGAAGAAAAACTTGTTATTGAAACATATAAAAAGACAGAGGCAGTTGAACGACTGAAAAATTATCTTTGTGAAAAACGAAATATTAAGTTTAATAATATCCCTTACAATTCAGGAAATGAAGTTGAATTTTTAGAAAAAGTAAAGCAAGTATTCCGCCGTGTACATATTTTTATTAACTCCGATACCAAAAAAGATGCTGACACTATAAAGGTGAAATTCTATGCTTGGAGATTGGGATAATCAGAAAAAACTTTCACAATAAAACCCGAGATAAGTAGAATTTGATTAAACAATCATAGCAAAGAAAACTAATACATCCGAAACTTCTTTTTATTTTTTGTTAATTGCGGAGCAGGCTGCGATCAGCGAAAGTGGGAAATAATAAAAAGTCAGTATTTAAGCCAAAAATCAATACTTTTGCTCGACTTTACAATTAGTGAAAAGCTCGCGAGAGATTACATTTATGAGTACGACCGGGCGAAAAGGATATTTAATTGGTATGATATGAACATTAGAGTTTATATTTTATATTGATGTTTATAGGGCTGCGAGTTAATTCTCGTAGCCCTTATTTTTTGGAAACTACATAATAAGTGAGAATATATTTATGGTTTAATAAATATAAATTTACACAAGATTAAAATGTTTACAAAAAAGTACGTGGTTTTTATTGCTTATTATACAAACTTCGACATAATTTATCTGTAAAAATGCATATTCAAAAATGCTAATAAATGTGATAAACTTATAAATAACTTTTAGCAATACAGTTTCAAGTAAATAAATGTTTATAATTTGTTGTAACAAACAAAGAATTATTTAAGGAGTTATAATATGTCGATATTCAGTAAATTAAAAAAACGTAAAAAAACTAAAAATGAAAACATATCAGCAATTAACACATCAGAATTAGATGAGGTGAAATTGAAAAAATTTGAGGTTAGTGATTATATCATACCATTTTATATAAATACTAACCGTTTAACTGATATTCATGCAATGTTTAACGAAGGCTATAGTGATTCAGTCGAGTGGACACAAACTACAAAAGAAGGATCAACAAATAATAAGAAAAGCAAAATAAATGCAGGTTTAAAATTTTTCAATTATGTAGATGCTTCAACAGAAATTCAACGTACAAAAGAGGATTGCACTCAAACTACAGTTGTCGAAAAAGCTACGTATACCCATACTGCTGCCTCTTTGCTTCAAGATGTTTTAGATTATAGAGAATATGAAAAAATAGAAGAATACAATAAGAGCATTGAAGATAAGCATATCAGCGAAGGAAATCTAATTTGCGCAAGAGTAATATTACACAAGCCAAAAGGTCCTCAGATCAAGGCGCAATCGAAAGAAAATATATCGCGTGGCCAGCGTATTTGGCTAAAAAAATTAAAAAAAGTGTATCGTTCTTTCAATGGCATTCCAGATCGAGCTCCAGCAGTATTGGAATTGGTAAAAATTAATGAGAAAGAAAATGATATAAATAATAATGTTTTAGCTGATGTTACATTATCAAAAGACTATTTGTACCAATGTGAACTAAATGACTTATGGGAAATGGAATTAACATGTCTAGGTAAACTTCTGTGTACCGATACTACTAGAAGGATAGAACTTGTTGCTTTATTTTGTTAAGTGTTTAATACTTTTTAAAAAGGTCTTAAACAAAAATCTATCATATGAATCTTAAATTTAACAATCTTTCTTTTCTTATATATAATATAGGTACAACGAGGAATTGATTATGAAGGACGTAAAATATCATTTGTATTTCAGCTATCAGGAGCAAAGCCAATTATTAAAGGCGTTGATAAATCTAAAAAACGAGCTTATAGCTCAAGGCAAATATCACGAGCCTGTGGACGAGTTAATCATTAAGGTTACAAAAGCCCGCAGAAAGAAGCTTAAAATAATATAATAAATCTTTTCCGTCTACCCTTTTTGGAGGTAGGCGGATATTTTTTTGAAAAAAATTTCTGAACCCTATAAAAATGGGTGTGCAGTATAATACCCATTGTGCAAATGTATAGAGAGATACGTTCAACCATTCTGTATTCTCTCTATGAACCTTGACAAATTAATAGCCATTTCGTTAAGACTTCAATCTCAACGAAGCGCAGAAGCGCGAGCCACAGTATTCAGGTACGCGACGACCTCTATATATAATATAGTATAGAGCGAGCGAGAAGCCCTGTTGCGGGTATCGGGTTGCTCCCAATATGGCGATGACAGTTGAGAGGACAATGGTACTCCCGTTAAAAACGGCTCACAGCGAGAGGTGAAATCCCTGTGATACGGCACAGCAAGCCGTAGCTTAACGAAATCCCACTCTAAATCCGTATGGGCATAAACGACAAATAAGCGGATAATCGTATTGTAAACACAAAACGGAAGGAGGAAATTGTATGTGCAAAACGATAGCCGTCTGTAATCAGAAAGGCGGCGTCGGTAAGATAACTACTACTGTCAATTTAGGCGTAGGCTTGACTATGCAGGGAAAGCGTGTGCTGCTTGTGGACGCTGATCCGCAGGCTGACTTAACGGCTTCACTCGGTTGGCAGGATACCGACAGCTTGGATATTACTATTTCTGACAAGCTGTCGGACGTAATACGAGATAGGAATTCAGAAGCGACAAGCGGTATTCTTCATCACAAGGAGAATGTAGACCTGCTTCCCGCTAATCTTGAATTATCGGCTTTTGAAATGTCGCTTGTAACGGCAATGAGCCGTGAAACAGCTATGAGAAAGTATTTAGATACCGTAAAGCATAACTATGACTACATTATAATTGACTGTATGCCCTCGCTTGGTATGATAACGCTCAACGCGCTGACAGCCGCCGACAGCGTAATTATTCCCGTTCAGGCTCAATACCTGCCCGCGAAGGGAATGACGCAGTTATTACAGACGGTTTCTAAAGTAAAAAAGCATATTAACCCCGATTTAAAAATTGAGGGTATTCTGCTTACAATCGTAGACAACAGAACAAACCTCGCAAAGAGTACAATGGACGCTATCAGAAAGAATTTTGGTAGCGTCATTAAAATTTTCGGCACAAAAATTCCCGCGGCTGTAAAGGCAGCCGAGGTTGCTTCAAAAGGCGAAAGCATTTACAAGTACGAACCGAACAGCGCAGTAGCGCGAGCCTATGAACATTTTACGAAGGAGGTGTTATCAAGTGGCAAACAGAAAGAGCGACTTTTCACTCTCGACGCTCGATGACCTCTTTTCCTCACAGGAGGAACGCGACGCGAAGAAAAACGGAGTAATCAGAGAAATTCCGCTTGAATTGATAGACGGTTTTCCGAATCATCCGTTTAAGGTTAAGGACGACGAAGAAATGTTCAAGCTCGTTGAAAGCGTAAAGACAAACGGCGTACTCACTCCCGCTATACTCCGTCCCAAAGAGAACGGAAGATATGAAATGGTATCGGGACACAGGCGCAAAAGAGCCTGTGAGCTTGCTCAGATGGACACTATACGTTGTGAGGTCAGAGATTTAACGGACGATGAAGCTACAATCCTGATGGTTGAAAGCAATTATCACCGTCCGGAAATCTTACCGAGTGAAAAAGCGTTTGCGTATAAAATGCGGTTAGAGGCTATGAACAGACAAGGTAAACGCTCTGATTTAACTTCGACACCACTGGTGTCAAAGTCGAGGTCTAATGAAGCACTTGGCGATGAAGTCGGCGAAAGTCGCGAACAAATCCGACGATATATACGCCTTACCTACCTCATACCTAAACTGCTTGATTTAGTTGACGAGGGCAGTATAAAAATGCGTCCCGCCGTTGAGCTGTCATATCTGAATGAGGATTTTCAGAAGGCTGTGCTTGAAGAAATCGAACTCAATCTCTCAACGCCGTCACACGCTCAGGCTATCAGGCTGAGAAAAATGCAGGACGAAGGCACATTGTCTACACAGACTATCAGCGAGATTATGTGCGAGGAAAAGCCAAATCAGAAAGAACGGATTGTGCTAAGCAGCGACAGAGTACGCAAGCTCATTCCCAAAAGTGTAACACTCGACAAAACCGAGGACTACGTTTGCAGGGCGTTGGAACACTATGCAAAATATCAAAAACGCATAGCGGAGCGTGACAGCCGCTAAAATCCCCCCTTTCTCACACTCTAACCCCCGTTACTATCTCTACTATCCGAAAAAGAAATCTATCTCTTTAATAAATAACTATCTCTTAAAAGATAGGACGGGACAATTCAACAATAAATTTAACACAAGGGCAGTTTTCAACAACTGTCCTCATTTTTACGGAGGTAAAACAAAAATGACAAAAGTTTTTAACAAGAAAACAGCAAAGAGAGCCGTTTCGGTAGTGCTGCTCTTGCTTATGGCGTTTACAACGCTTTTTGTACTGCCGATAACAGCGGCGGCGAAAAGCTACACCATCACGTTCGATTACTGCTACGACACATCGAATAACATCATCAAATTCGTCAAGAAAACCACAAACGATGGATATGTTGTCGGAGAAGTCGGCGAGGAATTGTGTCGAATAAAGGCTGACGGAAAGGACGCGTACTGTATTCAGCCCGGACACACGCTGAAGTCGGGAAACACATTGACAGAGGACGCTTCAGCCGCGTGGAAAGGTATGTCCGATGCGCAACGCAAGGCGATTAACCTCGCTCTTCTTTTCGGAAAGTCAAAAAACAAAGCAGGTCTGACAGGAACGGACGGTCAGCAATGGATAGCAACGCAGATGTTTGTATGGGAATTTGCGACAGGCTGCCGAGCTACAAGCGGAGAGTATAAACGCTCGAACGCGAAGTATTTTAACGGCATTTGTTCGGGCAATAAAAATCCGGGTGTGAAGAACGACTACAACAAGATAGCCAAAGCCTTCAAAAACTACGAAAAAATACCGAGCTTTGCTTATGATACAAACGCTAAAGCAAAGAACAATGTATACAATTTGAAGTACAAAAGCGGAAACTACACTTTAACCATTACCGATACCAATAAAGTGCTTTCGGAGTTTGATTTCAAAAAGACAGACGGTGTTTCCGTTTCGGTATCAGGCAACAAAATAAAGATTACATCGAGCAAAGCTATTAAATCTCCCGTCGTTTTCAGCGCGGACAGAAATATGCCGAATGTCAGCGATACTCTTGTCGCCTGCGGAGATACAAGCTTGCAGGATGTTGTAACAGGAGTTAAGCCCGCTTCAAATCCTCCTACGGCGTATTTTGCCGTCGAGAGCAGCGCGGGCAATCTAAAGCTCATAAAAACTTCCGAGGACGGCAAAGTCAGCGGAATATCTTTCAAGGTAACAGGCGACGGAAATTATAAAAAGACGGTCAAGACGGATGCTAAAGGCGAGTTTCTGCTTGAAGATTTAACGCCTGGCACATACACGGTCACAGAAACAACTGCCGACAGATATGAAATGCAGAAATCGCAGACCGTAAAAGTCGAAAGCGGCAAGACCGCCACCGTTAAATTCAGCAATGTTCTCAAACGCGGCAGCTTAAAGGTAGTTAAGACTTCCGAGGATAATCTCGTATCAGGAGTAAAATTCCATCTTTACGGCAAATCTCTTTCGGGAGCGAAGGTTGACGAGTACGCAACTACCGACAGCAAAGGTGTAGCCGAATTCAAAAATATATTAGTCAGCGGAAGTACGAACTATAACCTTGAGGAAGTCGATACGGCTGTCAGGTACGTTGTCCCGAAATCACAAACGGCGGCTATCGAATGGAACAAGGTGACTAACAAGAGCTTCGAGAATATTCTGAAAAAATTTAAGCTGACAGTCACCAAAAAGGATGTTGAAAAAACATCTCCGCAGGGCGACGCTTCTCTCGCGGGAGCTACATACGGAATATATAAGGCGGACAAGCTGATTGATAAATACGTCACCGATAACAAAGGACAGTTTACAACAAAAGAATATGTTTGCGATATAGATTGGACTGTAAAGGAAATCGAAGCATCCGAGGGCTACTTGCTTAACAGCACGGTTTACAAGGTCGGCGCTGATCCAAAGACATATACCGTTGAACACAATACTGCTTCCCTTGACGTAACAGAACAGGTCATCAAGGGCAGAATATCAATAATTAAGCACACGGATAATGGCGAAACTCAGATTGAAACCCCTGAAAATGGCGCGGAATTTGAGGTTTATCTAAAAAGCGCGGGCAGTTATTCCAAAGCTAAAGACAAGCTCGTTTGCGATGAAAACGGTTACGCTCAGACTAAGCTCTTGCCTTACGGAACCTATACCGTACATCAGACAAAGAGCTGGGACGGCAGAGATTTAGTCGCCGATTTTGACGTATATATCGCTGAAAACGAAAAGACCTACAATTACATAATCAATAACCGCAATTTTGAATCCTACATTAAAATCGTAAAGCTCGACAGCGAAACTAATAAGGTCATCCCTTATGAAAACGCGGGATTTAAGCTTTATGATCCTGACGGTAAGCTGATAAAGATGTCTGTTACATATCCAAAGAGAGTAACTATTGATACATTTTACACTAACTCAGAGGGTTATCTTATTACCCCCGAAAAACTGCCTTACGGTAAAGGATATTCCGCCGTCGAGGTTCAGGCTCCTTATGGCTATGTTCTCGACAGTACACCCGTAAAATTCAATGTTACAAAGGAGAACTCAACAACGGAAAACGCGGTTACGGTAATTAAGGTAAATAAATCAAATGTAGCTCAGAAAGGAAAAATCGTTGTCATTAAAGAAGGCGAGCGTTTCTACGACGTAGTGACAAGCGGCGATAATCCCATTGTTTATCAGCCTGTTTACAAGACCTTCGGCGCGGAGGATGCGTCCTATGCGATTAAGGCAATTGAGGATGTAATTACCCCTGACGGTACTGTACGCTACAAGAAGGGCGAAATCGTAGATACGATTAAGACCAACTCCAAAGGTACAGCGACAAGCCGCGAGCTATATCTCGGCAAATATGAGGTAACGGAAATTAAAGCGCCTTACGGCTTGGTACTTGATACAAAACCACATACCGTTGAGCTTACATACGCGGGACAGGAGGTCAAAGTTACCGAAACCAAAACCTCATTCTACAACGAACGTCAGAAAGCGAGCGTTTCGCTTAAAAAGGTTCTTGAACAAAACGAGCTTTTCGGAATCGGCAACAACAAGGAGATTGAAAACATCACTTTCGGACTTTACGCCGCCGAGGATATTCAGACCGTTAATTCAGCGAAGATACCCGCCGACGGGTTGATTGAGATTATTTCTGTTGATGAGAACGGTAACGCTGCTATTCAGACCGACCTTCCCTTCGGTAAGTATTACATCAAGGAAATTTCCACAGACGAGCATTACATACTCTCTGACGAAAAGTATGAGTTCGAGTTTTCTTATCAGGGCGAGGAAATCCCCACAGTTGAAATCGCGGTAAACGACGGCGAGCCGATTAATAATGAGATGATTTACGGCTCATTATCGGGTAAGAAAACGGACGATAAGGACATCGCTCTCGGCGGAGCGACTATCGGGCTGTTCAAAACCGAGGATGCGGCAGAACCTCTTATGACTGATATTTCAGCTGAGGACGGCAGCTTCAAATTTGAGAAAATTCCTTACGGCACTTGGTATATTCGAGAAATCGCACAGCCGACGGGATATGTGCTTAACTCAGATACATACCCCGTCACAATCAGCGAGAACGAACAGGTTATTGATATTACAATCGAAAACAAGATTATTCGCGGTAAGATTGAGCTTACAAAGGTTGACGAGAACTATCCCGAAAACAAGCTGACAGGAGCTACCTTTATTCTGACCGAGGACAGTAACGACAACGGCAAACTTGACAAGGATGATAAACAGCTCGGCAAAATCAAAGAACAGAGCAAGGGTATTTATTCCACAGACGACCTTGAATATGGCAAATACTTTGTGCAGGAGCAGAAGGCTCCCAAAGGCTTTGAGCTTGATAAAGGTGTTTATTCCGTATTCGTTGATACTGACGGCAAGACCTACAATGTTGAAAACAAGGCGGGCGTTGGATTTATAAACAAGGCTATGAAAGGCACGCTGAAAATCGTAAAAACTTCCTCGGATAAGAATGTAAAGGGCTTTTCATTCAGAATCACAGGTAATGATTATGACCGTACCTTTAAAACCGATAAAAACGGCGTAATTGTTATTAAAAACCTGCGTATCGGCGAATACATCGTATCCGAGGTTAAAAACAAGGCTTCAAAATCATATATACTCCCCAAAAATAAAACGGCGGTTATAAAGCATAAAGCTGTAACAATCGTAAAAATGCACAATAAGAAACGCACCACCCCAAAAACCGGTGAAGAATACTCCGTTGATAAGTGGATAGGTCTCGGCGTTACCTGCGCCGTTGTACTCGCGGGGCTCGGCGTATCGGCGTATATTACGAGAAAACGCAAGAAAAAGGATGATTATATGGAAGTAAAAATAAATAAAGAAATACGGGAATACTCCGAAGCGGTATTTTTCGGACTTACCCTGCGGCAATGTATATTTTCAGCACTTGCCGTTGGAGTTGCCGTCGGAGTGTTCTTTTTGCTAAAGCCTGTTTTGGGTACGGAGGTCGTTTCTTGGCTTTGCATTATCTGCGCCGTTCCTTTTGCGGCTCTTGGCTTTATCAAATATAACGGTATGACTTTGGAAAAGTTTATCGTAGCCTTTGTCAAATCCGAAATACTTACTCCTAAAAAGTTAGTCTACAAGGCTGACAATACCTACTATAACCTGATGAAGCCCGAAATTGATAAAAAGATAAAGGAGGAATACAAAAGATGAAAACTCTGCGGGAGCTTTTCAAAAGAGATAAAGAGAAATTCAAAATCCCGAAATGCGCGCAGGACGTTATTCCTGTTCATACTGTCTATGATGACGGCATATTCAAGGTCGGTAAGGATATGTACTCAAAATCATTCAGCTTTACCGATATTAACTACGCAGTAGCGGACGATGAAGAAAGAAGGACTATGTTCCTCTCATATTCAAGTATTCTCAACTCCTTTGACAGTGCGGCTACAACAAAGATAACCGTCAACAACAGACGTATCAACCGCGATGACGTTGAAAAACGAATACTTATACCTCTGCGCAACGACTTTCACGATATTTATCGCGTGGAGTATAACGATATGATTACAGACAAAATAACGGGCAGTAATTCTATGATTCAGGATAAGTACGTTACTATTACTATCTGTAAAAACAATATCAAAGAAGCCCGTAAATATTTTGCCCGCGTCGGAGCGGAACTTTCCGCTAAATTTGCGAAGCTCGGCAGTAAATTCGTAGAGCTTGACGCGTCTGATCGACTTCGTATCGCTCACGACTTCTTTAACGTGGGGCACGAAAGCGACTTCCACTTTGATATTAAATCCTCACGCAAGAAAGGACACAGCTTTAAGGACAGCATTTGTCCCGATTCCTTTGAGTTTGAGGGCGATCATTTCAAAATCGGAGAACGCTACGGCAGAGTTTTATTCCTGCGTGAATACGCAAACTACGTCAAGGACGATATGGTCGCAAAGCTCACAGAGCTTAACAGCAATCTTATGATGTCTATTGACGTTATCCCCGTACCTACCGATGAAGCTGTCAGAGAAGCTGAGAACAGATTACTCGGCGTTGAAACAAATATCACGAATTGGCAAAGACGGCAGAATACAAACAACAACTACTCTGCGGAAGTGCCCTACGAAATGGAACAGCAGCGTAAGGAAATGCGTGAAATGCTTGATGACCTGACAGAACGCGACCAGAGAATGATGTTTGCGGTTATTACTCTTGTACATACGGCTGATACAAAGGAACAGCTCGACAGCGATACGGAAGCTATCCTTACAACAGCACGCGCGAGTATGTGTCAGTTTGCTACTCTGCGTTATCAGCAGATGGACGGCTTAAAAACCGCTATGCCTTTCGGCGTTAGAAAGATTGACAGCCTGCGTACTCTTATTTCCGAATCCTTATCTGTCTTTATTCCGTTCAGAGTACAGGACGTATTCCATGACAACGGACAATATTTCGGAGTTAATGTTATATCCAAAAACCTTATTCTCGCTAACAGGCGTGAACTTCTCAACGGTAACGAGGTTGTACTCGGAGTATCCGGCGGCGGTAAATCCTTTACGGCTAAGTTCGATATTTTCTTTCAGTTTCTGTCCTCGGACGCTGATATTCTTATCATTGATCCTGAACGAGAGTACGGCCCGCTGACGCGAGCGCTCGGCGGAGAGGTTATCAACATTTCCGCAAACTCTCAAAATCACATTAACGCTATGGATATTAACAAGGAATACGGCGAGGGCGCTGATCCTGTTATTGAGAAAGCCGACTTTATTATGTCACTTTGTGAACAGTTTACCGAGCTTAACGCCAACACACGCTCGCTCCTTGACCGCTGTGTAAAGATTGTCTACAGGGATTATCAGCAGAGAGGATACACAGGCACAGTACCTACTCTCAGCGATTTACGCGCGGAGCTGCTTCGTCAGCCTGAGCCCGAAGCGAGAGATATTGCCCTTGCAATTGAGCTGTTCTCCAACGGCTCATTCGACACATTCGCAAAGCAAACAAATGTTGATACAAGTAACCGTCTTGTATGCTACGATATTCTTGAACTCGGCACTCAGCTTCTGCCTATCGGTATGCTCGTTGTGCTTGATTCTATTCTCAACCGAATTACTCAGAACCGTGCAAAAGGACGTACCACCTACATCTTTATTGATGAAATCTATCTTATGTTTATGCACGATTACTCCGCTGAATTTCTTTACAAGCTGTGGAAGCGCGTCCGTAAATACGGAGCGTTTGCGATTGGTATTACGCAGAACGTAGGCGATTTGTTACAGAGCCATACCGCCCGTACTATGATCGCGAACTCCGAATTTGTTATTATGCTCAATCAGTTTAAGGAGGATCGCGACAGTCTTGCAGACCTTCTTAACATTTCAAATGAGCAGATACAATACGTTACTGATGTCCCCGCGGGACAGGGCTTAATGAAAATCGGCAGCTCAGTTGTACCTTTCGTAAACAAATTCCCGACCAACACAAAGATGTACAAGCTGATGTCCACGAAACCGGGTGAAAACCAAGTCGTATAAAGTTTTTATGGTTATAATCGCAAAACTATTGATATTTATATAATTTTGCGATATACTATATACATATGGAGGTGTTTGATGTGATTAACAGACCGAAATATGTAGACAAGATAATGGCATATGTTGACTTGCCCTTTGTAAAAATTCTCACGGGAGTTCGTCGCTGCGGTAAATCCACAATACTGAAAATGATAATTGAGAAGCTGAAAACCGAGAGAAATATTCCGGAAGAGAGAATATTAAGCTATCGCTTTGATTCAATGCTTTATGAGGATATGACAGCTAAAGATATGTACAAGGATATATCAGGTAAGCTTTCCTCTGATTCAAAGACGTATATTTTTCTCGATGAAGTTCAGGAGATTGACGGTTGGGAACGTGTAGTTAATTCTCTTGCTTCTGATTATGATGTTGATATTTTTGTTACGGGTTCAAACTCAAGAATGATGTCCTCGGAAATCTCTACCTATCTGACGGGAAGATATGTCAGCTTCAGGATTTATACTCTGTCTTTTGAGGAATACTTGGATTTCACCTCAAGCTATCGTAAATTGGAGAATCCAAAAATAGAGCTTCAAAGATATATCAGGCTCGGCGGCTTTCCGGCTACGCATACTCAAAATATACCCGATGATGAAATATATACAATTGTTAGGGATATTTATAACTCAACAATCTTTTCAGATATTGTCAAACGCAATCAGGTAAGAAAGGTTGATCAGCTTGAGCGTATTGTTAAGTTTACTTTCAACAACGTAGGCAACAGCTTTTCCGCAAAGTCTATTTCAGATTATCTGAAAGCCGAAAAAAGAAAGATTGACAACGAAACGGTTTACAGTTATCTTGAAAAGCTCGAAAAAGCGTATATTCTACATCGCTGCTCGCGTTTTGATATTCAGGGCAAAGAGCTTTTAAAAACACAGGAAAAGTTTTATCTCGCCGATACTGCTTTCAGATACAGCGTATTAGGATATAACTCCGATACTGTCGCTTCAAGCCTTGAAAATGTTGTGTATCTTGAATTGTGCCGTAGAGGCTATACTGTAAACGTCGGGAAGCTCGGAACGGGCGAAATCGACTTTATAGCTACACGACAAAACGAGAAAATCTATGTTCAGGTTACACAGGAGATAAACTCCGACAAAACCGAAAAACGCGAATATGAGCGCTTGCTTGAGATACGCGACAATTATCCAAAGTATGTACTTACGGCAAATGATTTTGCGGGAGGAAATTACGAGGGTATAAAAACTATGCACATCGCAGACTTTTTATTAAACAATGATTTATAAGAATTTGGGACAACTATCAATTGGTAGCTGTCCCATTGTATTTGAAAGGAAAATATGAAACGAATAATATTTATCATAATTGCTATGGTACTTGTCGCGCTTATTGCGACAAGTGCCTATTTTATATTATCACATCACCTTGAAGCTAAGAGAGCGACTGATTTGTATAAGAAGATTGCTGATATAGCTGAAAAAGATACAGAACCGTCGGATAAAAAATCTTCTGACAATAATAACAGCAACAGAAAGTTAAGACTGATAAATCCTAAAATACTAAGTGTTTCAGGATATACAAAGCTGAAAGTCAAGAACAGCGATATGGTCGGTTGGGTAAAGATTGACGGTACACGCATTAACTATCCCGTAATGCACACGCCGAGCAAGCCCGACTTTTACCTTTACCGTGCGTTTGATAAAAGTTATTCCATATACGGCTGTCCGTACTTGCAGGATAACTGCGATTTAAACCGCCCTTCCGATAACTTCATAATCTACGGTCATCATATGAACGACGGCTCTATGTTCTCCGACCTTGTAAAGTACACGAGCAAGGATTTTTACAACAGCCACAAGATTATTCATTTTAACACCGTAACAGAAAAGCGCGATTATGAGGTTATCGCCGCTTTCTCTACCTCAGTAAATGAAGGCAAAGGCTTTAGGTATTTTGATTTTGTCAACGCTTACGGCTCAGAGGACTATGGCAGCTATATCAAAAGCGTTAAAAAGATATCCTATTATGATACGGGAAAGTCCGCTGAGTTTGGCGACAAGTTGATAACGCTATCTACCTGTGAATACACTCACAGCAACGGCAGAATGGTTGTCGTGGCCAAGCAACTCACAAGGAGGTAGCTTATGCCCGACATTAAAACAAGAGATAAAGCAGCAGGAACTATAAAAACGCTTGACCGAGCAAAAGCAGGAACAAGGCGTATTAAGAACGCTTCCGTTCATTCTAAGGAAGCCGCTGAAAAATCTGTTGATACTCCCGAAAGCTCCCCTGAAGAATACGCTTCATCAAAGGTATCAAGCGGTGTTGAACACGGCAAGGATACGGCTATTCGTCAGTTTGATAAGCAAGGCAGAAAGAGTATTGACCGCACGCGGCAGAATGTTCAAAAGGCTAAAGATAATATCCAGAAAACAAAGGATAATTTCAGTAAGGCAAAAGATAGTTTTCAGAAGTCAAAAGAAAACCTCGGTAAAGCTAAAGACGGCGTTCAGAAGCTCAAGCGTGAGCGCGCTGTTCAGAATATCCGTACAAAAGCTCAGAACACTAAGAACAGTATCAGAACGGCTCAAAAATCCTCTCAGACAATAAAGCAGTCGGCTAAATCAGCAGGAAAGCAGACAATTAAGACCGCACAGCGAAGTACGGTCAAGACAGCCAAAAGCGGTATAAAGACAGCCGAGCGCGGAACTAAAATCACAATCAAGACATCTAAACAGGCTGCAAAAGCCGCAAAGGAATCCGCGAAGGCTTCCGCTAAGATTGCGAAGAAATCAGCTCAAGCTGCAAAGGCAGCCGCTAAAGCCTCGGCACAGGCAGCCAAATCTGCCGCGAAAGCAACCGCCGCCGCTGTAAAGGCTTTAATTGCAGGCATAAAAGCTCTGATAGCGGCAATCGCCGCGGGCGGCTGGGTAGCTGTTGTAATTATTATCGTTATTGTTTTAATAGCCGCTATATTAGCGTCGGTTTTCGGTATTTTCTTTTCGGGCGAAGATTCAGGAACAGGAATGACTATGCAAACCGCCGTTTCTGAAATCAATTCCGACTATGAAGCGAAAATCCAGAAGATTAAGGACGATAACAAGCACGATGAGCTTGAAATGAAAGGCGGGCGCGCCGTTTGGAAAGAGGTACTCGCCGTTTACACTGTCAAGGTTAATATTAACGGCGATGAATCTATGGAAGTTGCTACAATGGACGATGACAAGAAAAAGATACTCAAAGATATCTTTTGGGATATGAACTCCATTTCTCATAAAACGGAAACAAAGAAAGTAACTGTTACAGAGGAAAAAGACGACGGACACGGCAATATTGTCGTTAAGAAAAAGAAGGTCAAGAAAAAGTATCTCTACATCACAATCACCCACAAGACCACAACCGAAATGGCTGATAAATACAAATTTACCGACGAGCAGAGAAAGTATCTCAAGGAGCTTTTGAGCGATAAATACAGCTCGCTGTGGTCATCTGTGCTATACGGCGTTTCCTATTCCTCGGATGACGGCATTGTCAAAGTCGCTTTGGAGCAGGTCGGAAACGTAGGCGGTCAGCCTTATTGGTCGTGGTACGGCTTTAGCTCACGCGTAGATTGGTGCGCCTGCTTTGTTTCTTGGTGCGCTAACGAATGCGGTTACATTACCGACGGCATTATTCCGAAATACGCCCTGTGCAGCGACGGCTCAGATTGGTTCAAGTCGCACGGTCAATGGCTAAAGGGTGGAGAAACCCCGTCGGCTGGTATGATCATATTCTTTGACTATCCCGACGACGGCTTGGACGGTTCTCCCGACCATACGGCGATTGTTGAAAAAGTCGAAGGAGGCAGAGTTTATACTGTTGAGGGGAACTACAATGACAAGGTTGAAACATCAAGCTATCAGATTTCATATCCGTACATACTCGGATATGGAGTGCCTAATTATTAAGAGGTTGTTTTGTATAGGTTTATCAAGCAATATGCAAACTATAAGTCATTTAGTCTAATATTAATTATACTTTGCATATTCAAAAAAATGAAATAGTATTATCTGAACTGATTGTTAAGTAATATCGTCCTGAATACTTCGGGGCGATATTACTTTTACTAAATGTTTACATTTTTGTGTGTGAAAAATAATGCATTTTATACAAGAAACAGTTTTGGCTTTTTACATGTCGAATAATAGACTATATTGTCGTTTTATGCTATAATAATATTGCGAATTTATTACAAGTTGTAAAAAGGGAGATTTGATATATGGCGGGGTTAAAAGTATTTATTTCATCAACATGTTATGACTTATCAATATTACGTTCTAGTTTAAGAACATTTATTAAATCTTTAGGCTATGAGCCTGTTATGAGTGATTATGATGATGTGGTTTATGATCCTAGACAACATACACATACTAGTTGCATTAATGAAGTATCGAATTGTGATATACTAGTGGTAATTATAGGCTCGAGATATGGAGGAACTGTTGTACCAGAGGCTTTAAATGTAATTGATAGTTCGAATCTTGAAGAATTAATGAAAAAAACTGACGAAAAATTATCAATTACTCAATTAGAGGTTATTGAAGCAATACAAAATAAAATACCAGTTTACACTTTTATTGATAAAAAAGTGTACCATGAGCACGAATTGTATGAAAAAAATAAAAAGAGTGCAAAGGATATTATTTTTCCTGCTATTGAAAAACAAGAAACTGCAACATATATATTTGAATTTATTAATTTCCTTCGCCTAAAATCTGCGGGTAACTTTATTTTTGCATTTGAAAAAATGCAAGATATTGAGGGGGTTCTTAAAAAACAATGGTCTGGCTATTTTCAAAGGCTTTTGAACGAACAACGACATAGAGAAGAAGAACATAAACAAATTGATGTATTAAGTGAACAATTCAATGATTTAAAAACAGCACTTCTTTCTTCAATACAAAATGTTGATCAGAGAAAAGTAGCAAAAGGGATTACTAACTTTCGTCGTTTGTTAGAGTTTTTAATATCTATTAAAATTTCAAAAAATGCGATAATTCATAATACTGGTGAATTTCGTGAATTATTAAAAAAGCATCATTTTGTAGATGTTTGTGATGAACGAAAAATTGGACTTGCAAATGGTTTTTTTACACCCAAGTTATTCCTAATTAAAGATGATGATACTTTCTTTGAGTGTCGAATTCGCATGGAATCATTTTTAGATATTGAAAATGACTGGTTATCATATAAAGAGGAAGATAAAGAAACGAAAGAAATAATTTATGATACAATTAACGAGATGTATTATCCCAAAGGTCCAATTTATCGATATAGAAATGAATCATTTCGTTCTTATGTGGATAGAATTAATGAAAATAGTGCAGAGTTGCCCAATAATTAATTATAGTATATAAGTAAATAAGTTTTTTCTTATTGTAAGAATAATTAAAACTCTATATTATATAAGCAACGTAAATGATAAATAAAATAAGATTTTATATATTAAGACAAGGGATAGAGATATGTATTGCTCTTCGCTTGTCTTTCTTGTTATTTAGTATATAATTGAGGAGCTTGATGATGAAGAATACCTTGATTCAGAGGATGAGCAGGAAGAAGAAAAGCCCACTAACAGCAGGCTTTTGAGTGTATTTATGATTGTTTCTTATATCTTAATACTGATACTCGCGTTCTTCGGTATCGTTGCTTTGTGCAATTCCGAAACGAGAGAAACGGTGTTACATTCGGTTATCTTTTTTATGTAATAGTTCTACCACTATCTACCTAAACGATTTTAGACAGATAATGGTTATTTTTTTGGAAAAAGAAATGGAAATAAGTCGGATTACGTTGTTCACAAAAAAGTATGTGATTTTTAGTGGGTAATAACCAAAATTAGTGCTGTATATTCTATGCTTTCGTGAATTGAAAAAATCTCCTATAAAATGATAAAATCTATATAAGAGAATATTTAGGAGGAATCTGTAATGAAAAAATCATTTATTAAAAAAACATTATCATTTGTATTGGTTTTAACTCTGCTTTTATCTCTGTTTATTACCAATTCATATGCAACAACAACTCACCTATCGGCTTCTGATGATGAATCAACGGTATTGTCATGGAAAGATAAAATTTCCATTGATGTATTAAAAGAAATGAAGTCCGCAAATAATAAAGATAAAATTCCTGTGTGGATATGGCTTTCAGATATAGATCAAAAAAAACTGGAAAGTAGATTGGAAAAACAAACAGGGATTTCAAAAAAAGATTTAATAATAAATAAGATTAAAAAGAATGAGAGTAGTCGAGAATTTCAATCTTTGTTATGTAATGAGTCTAATAATAGCAAGAAAAAAATATCAAGTGTTTTGGAAGAGTATCTTAATAATACTAGCGAAAAAAGAAAGAACGAAAAAGAAATCATTAATAAATATATACAAACAGAAAGAAGTATAGCGAGAGATTTATACGAAGAAAACAATAGTCAAATTATTCAAAATTTAGATGTTAAAAAAAGTGATATTATTTTTCAAAGTAAATTAACATCTTCTGCTATAATTAATCTTACTAAAAATGATATAAAAACAATCGCTAAATCAAACAATGTTAAAAGCATTCAGTATTATGAGCAGAATGAGCAATTGGATCCAAGATTAGAAAGAAATATGACAGAATTAAAAATGGATAAATTGCGTAATTCTCCATTTAATCTCTCGGGGCAAAGTGTTAATATACTTCAAAATGAAATAAACTATGTGCGTTCAGATGTTACAGGATATTCTAATATTGCAAATGTTGATAGAATAAAAAATATATATAACTCTCATGTGTATTCAACAGATAATATTTCAGCATTGCCTACATATCCGCAATCAGATTATGATCATGCTAATTATGTAGCTTCTGTATTACATGAGTGTGCGCCTAATACAAATATATATTCAACAAGACGATATCAATATAGTGATATTGAGTATGGACTTCTTTATTGTAATATTCAGATTATTAATGCGAGTACCTCTTATGGAACACCGAATAATTATGATAATCATCCAGAATCAAAGTGGTTTGATGCGATAGCAAAACAACATAACGTAGTAATTATTGCCAGCGCTGGGAACTATGTAAGTGATGGAGATACTAGAGTTTTATCTCCTGCTTGTGGATATAATAGTATTGCTGTAGGAGTATATGATATCAATACCAACAAAATGATGAACTATAGGTATAGTCCAATTATCGGCGATGATTTGCCGTGCTATAAACCTGACGTAATAGTTCCAGCAGGAGATACCAGTACAGGTGCACCGATTGTTTCATCAATAGTTTCAATGTTGATTCAGTGTGAGCCATTATTAGCTGGAGAACCTGAAATTATAAAAGCTATTTTAATGGCATCCTGTCACAGAAAAGTACTTCCATATGGCAATGAGGCACAAGAAAACATATTTGATGGATTAACAATAAAACAAGGAGCTGGGGTAATTGATGCTTATAAGGCATTATCTATTGTATTACAGGGGAACTATGAAATAAGTGTTGTTGCTTCCAATAGTATCGAATCTCCTGATATACATATTGGCAGAAACAATGATGTTAATGTTAGCATGACTTGGTTCCGTAATAATAC
The DNA here is from genome assembly GCA_002350765.1 of Ruminococcaceae bacterium UBA2854. Classification (GTDB taxonomy): domain Bacteria; phylum Bacillota; class Clostridia; order Oscillospirales; family Acutalibacteraceae; genus Ruminococcoides. Next base: position 6,195 of record DEFK01000006.1, on the reverse strand, counting down.
AGGAACATCCTATGTTCCAACAATACAACCTTCGATTGGAGATTTACAAGAACTGAAATTAGAAGTATTTGCTAATGAGCAATTAATCACTTCGTCAAGCAAAACAAATACATACAAACAAATGGTGTATTTTAGTAATAACAGTATAAGTGAGAATCAATACAAAATAAAAGTATCAAAAACAACAGAATCGACTGAAAATACACAGTTTGCCTATGCTTGGAGCACAAAAGATAATTATATCACATTGCATACTGACTCCTCATCAGGAATCTTAACGAGAAGTGAGGCTGCATCTCAACTCAGTAGTGCAGGAATAATATCTGGAGATAGTAGTGAACCATTTTATGTTGATTTTGATGATTCGGTTAGTATAATAGGATATCAGGCATTTAGATGGTATAATAATTTAGCTGGTGTGGATTTAAGTGGTATAACAAAAATAGAAAATGGTGCTTTTAGAGATTGCAGTTCTTTAAGTGAAGTAGAAATACCATCTGGCTTGCTGACTATTGAAGATAATGCATTTAGAAATTGTAGTTCTCTTTCAAAAGTTATTATAGGAGATAGTGTGCGAAGTATAGGTGAAAACGCTTTTTATAATTGCAGTAGCCTTTCAAACGTTGTATTTCTAAAATATATTGCTCCCACAATACGAGATAATGCATTTTCTGATATAGCAAATAATGCTAAAGGATATATTACACCACTTGCCGTGGGATATGCCAACTCATATGATGATTTGGAAATAGTGCATAATACAAATATTAAAACAATCTATTTCACCAACAATAAAAACTGGAATAATTTATATGCATATGTTTGGAACGGAAATGTGTCTTACTATAATCAAACTATCCCGTTACAGTATTCATATATGAATCATTACGGTCAAAATGTTTACAGCTTAACTGTTGACACCAATCAGTATGATATGGTAAGATTTATTGGGGACAACGGAAATCACAGAACAGTTGAAATAGAGATTGGCGCAAACGGTATAGAATATTATACTACGTCAGGAAATGCAAATAATGAATATAATGTTTCAACTTATATGCCGGATGTTAGAACTATTTATTTCACAAACAATAACAATTGGACTGATGTAAGAGCGTATCTTTGGAAGGCAGGCACTTCACAGAATAATATTTGGCATGGACTGCCTATGACATATTCATACACAAATGGTTATAGTCAGGATGTTTACAGTATTAATCTTGATTATAACGAGTATGATTGTGTTGTATTCAATGATTTCAATAGTAATAATCAGACAGTTGATATTAATATAGGTTCCAGTGGTATTGGATATTATCTTACCGGAAATAAAGTAGGCAACAAATGGATGGTTGGTACATTTTATAATTAGTAATACGAAAAGTCAAAAGTAGATTATATATACTGTTTGAATTAATTTAATAATATATTAAAATGTCATTGTTTTTTTGAAAAATGTCACAAAAGTGTCGTTTTTGAGGTTATAATATATAGAGGACAATATTTATTAGTCAGGAGAGATTGTTATGAAAAAATTAGTTTGCGTAATTACCATAATTGCTTTATTGGTACTTAATTATGGCGCTACAGTTTTTGCGGAAACAACAGATAAAACAAGCAATCCTACAACAGCTGAACCGTCACTTTATAACAATTCCACCGAGCCCACAACTGAGGCTTTTGATGTGAACAACCTTCCCAAAATCCTTGCTGACGGAAATAGGATGTATCCCGAGCTTTGTGACGGTAAAGAGGTTTACTATTGCAGATATTCCTCAAACGCAAACGGTACAATAAAGATATGGTCCGGCGGGGCAATGGAAACATTTCGCAGGATTTATGACGAAAATTTGAATCTTTTAATCAGTAACAATGATTTAGAAGAAAATGTTCTAAAGAATGAGGAAGGTTGCGGTGGTTTATCATTTGAGGTTGAAGCGGGTAAAACTTACGTTATCGCTGTTGGAATGTACGAAACCTGTGATGTTCCGGAAAAGATATGTTTTTGGGTTGACTTCAGTACGTCATACCTGCCAACAGAAACAACAGAGACATTGACGGATAAGCCTACAGAGCCTGTAACAACCGAACCGACAGAACCAACAGAACCAACAGAACCAACAGATAAGGCGACTGAACCTGCTGTAACTGAATCGACAGAACCTTCAACAGATAAACCAACCGAGCCTGTTACGACCGAGCCGACAACTCCGGCGGCTGTAAAGCCTACTGTAAATAAAAAGGCTAATCCTGTTAAGGTAACTGTTAAAACAAAGACTGTTAATGAAAAGAAACTTAAAACAAAAAAACAGATAATTAAGGCAATAACAGTCAAGAACGCTCAGGGTAAGGTTAGCTATAAGCTAATAAAAAGCGGAGTTTCAAAGAAAATCCGCAAGCTTGTAAGTATCAATAAAAAGGGTACTATCACAATTAATAAGTGGGAAAAAGCCAAGAAGGGTACTTATAAGATTAAAGTGAGAATTACAGTCAAAGGTAATTCAAAATATAACACCAAAAGCATTTTGAAAACTATCAGAATAAAAATAAGTTAACTTTAACTTAATTAAATTAATGTAAAAGGGATAATGAATTGTACATTTGGTGCATTTGTTAGTCAAAAAAGACATGAACAATGCATTTCGCTGAGACAATTTGCTGATATGATTAAAATATCGCCCGAATACCTTTCTAAAATTGAGAATTGCGAGCGTCCTGCTCCGAGTAATGATATTTTAATGAGAATGTCAGACAAACTGCTTCTCAGCGAAACCGAAAAAGAAGTGTTCTTTGATCTTGCAGCTCAATCCAAATCAGATTCGTCTATTGCAGTTGATTTGGTCAATTACATCCATAAGTATCCCACAATATACAAGACATTAAGGATAGCAAAACGATGTAACGCTACTGATGAGGATTGGCAGAAGTTCGCAGATATGCTGGTCGAAAAAAACTTATAAATGCAAAGAAAACCTAAGTTCTGCTTGGGTTTTCTTTATAAAACAAGTGTGTATAAATTGTTGACAGACAAGAAGGTAATATGGGGTATGATTAAAACACGAACGCAAAGCTCATATCAATATGACGTCAGATGTCCTAATTGCAGACGAAAACTGATGGTATTTAATATTTCAAAAGATTGTGAGGTAAAAGTAAACCTATTTAACGCTTCCGAATCCGGAAGTCACACAACAGAAACACGCTGCCACATTTGTAAATCATTTGTGGCGATAGATATTTAAAATGAATAGACATTTGACTTAGTACGAGCCTACATCCGGAAACGCTGATTAACTTAATCAGTAGGAACGAGCTTACGAAACGCCGACAAGTTATAGCTTTTAATGCTATATCCTGTCGGCGTTATTTTTTTGCCCTTTTCGCGTTAAAAGCGGAAAGGGCAAAATGCTTTTTAATTGTAAGAATCAGGCGTTATCAAAATGGCAAACCTACATAGCTGAATATCCGTAATCTCCGAATTTTGACTTGACCAAAATTCAAAATTTAAGGAGATTACAAAATGGACATTAATGTCAATATAAATATATCAATTTCAAACAGTGAGCTTGAAGAATTTAAAAAGGAATGTAAACTGATTTATTTAGATAGAGAGTACAATGGGTTTATCGGTGATCAAAAATGGGCTATTATCACCGATTTAAGTGAGGAGGAATTAAAGCAGAAATATGTTACTTTGATACAGAGGTATATCCCTTATGTTTTGTTATCAGTAGCACAAGGTGAGCCTATTTTGGAATCAATAAGGAATAATCATAAATTTGAAATGCGGAGCAAACGTACCACAGAGCCGTTCGATTACGATGATGAATTGTTGCCTTTGTTTCATTCAGAACTTCTTTCCTTTGTTGATCCTTTAGAGGGAAAAGAGAAGATTATAGAAAGATTGAAAGAAGAACACGCGCTTGACGAGCTGATAATAAAAGTGCAAAGGACTTTATCTCTTATGAAGCCAATCCAACGTGACCGTCTTATAAAAAATGTTGTGCGAGGTTTAAGCTCCCGTAAGATAGCTAAAGAAGAACGTGTTAATTACAGTACAGTAGATAAATCAATAAAAGCAGCCAAGAAAAACTTTAGGCATATATTTGAAAAGTTATGATATGATAATCAAATACGGGCTATCTTTGCGTAATTCGTATTTGATTAGTACGTACTTATTTCAAGATGCTCTACGATGTTTTCTATTTTCAAGTTATTCTTTTTTGCATAATTAACAGTATACGCGGTACCGCCTGAATTTTTTGATAAGTAACAAATGCATAAACTGCTATGATTAACAAGATGGCGGTTTCTTTTAAACATACAGTCACTGGTATATTCTTTCGAAGTATAAACAGTTTTATCTGCTTGTGTTTTAATATAATTATATCTGTCAACATCAAACTTCTTCCAACCTTTGGTTTGAGATAAGCAAGGAAGAACAAGGATTAACTTAATGAAAGGATACTTGTTCTTTAGCTTTAATACTGTTTCAGCCGCAAGAGTATCAAATCCCAGTGCGCCTCCTGTACCAAAATATCGATATCCTTCGTTTATATATTCAATAATAATTTGTTCTAAACAAGCGGAAATATCCGATAGTTTATCCTTCGGTAATGTTCTATGACCGCTAAAACAACAAGTGAATTCTTTCAAATTAAAACCAACCTTATAACAAAATTACCGTTATTATATCAAATAATAGCATTAATTTCTATTAGTGTTACGGATGTTTTAATGTTGGCTTTTGTGATAAAAGTTTTATATTCCTATGTTTAAATTGTTTCTTGGATGTTTAATAGAAAGAATACTTTTTTGTTTATTTATGCTCGTGTGCGTATAAATCTGTGTTGTTGTAATTGAACTATGACCAAGCATTTGCTGTATATACCTTATATCAACATCCTCTTCTAGTAAAAGTGTGGCGAAAGAGTGCCGGAACATGTGAGGGGTTATATGTAAAGGTATGCCTGCCTGATTTGCATAATTAGTTATCATGTTACGAACAGACTGTTCGGATAACCTATTATGTAATCTGTTTATGAGCAAATAATCATTATCGTTAATATCTTGGCTCCTTTCTTTTATGTGTTTTTGTAGCAGTTCTTGTACGTTATGATTACATATTTGAATAAGCCTTTCCTTAGATCCTTTTCCGTGGATTTTGATTATATATTCAGTAAGGTCAATTTGTTCTATTTTTAAAGAGCATAGTTCAGATATACGCATACCTGTTGCAAATAGTAATTCCAGTATTAGTGTATTTCTTAAACTTGTTTTTTTGTTGTAATTTGTATGAGCATTTTTATATTTTAAGTAAGAAAAATTAATTATTGATTCTATATTTTTAAGCGGAATTGTTTTTGGAAGAATAAAAGGTTCTTTATATTTAATTTGAATTTTATGAAATGGATTGATTTCGATGATTTCTTCAAGTTCCAAGTAATGAAAAAAAGCTTTAATTGAAGCTATTTTTCGTTTTACGCTCTTTGGCTTGTAAATACTGTGTAGAGATTCAATATATTTTTCAATAGATTTTTTATCCTGCCATCCTAAACTATTAATACACACGAACTGTTCAAACTGTTTCAGATCTATAGAATATGATTTGATAGTTTTATTGCTGAGGTTTTTTCTATTAGTGCAGAAATGTAAATAATCTTTCTTATAGATATAAAAATTTGCATTACTCATTGTTGCATTTCTCCTTAATCGTGATAGATTAATTATGCTACGATTAGAGAGTAAAGTCTATTGATAATCCATCATTTTGTAAATGTTCACAAAAAAGTGTATGTTTTTTATAGCGCCTTGCATAAAAACAGTTGACAAAATTCTACATATCCATGCATTCAAAGAGGGGGCATAAAGTGGTAAAATAATATTTATAGTAGGATAATATTACAAATAAAGGATAACTTGAGATTATCGTTGAAAGGAAAATAGAAAATTATGGATACAATCTTAGATGAGTACAAAAAATTATATAATGAATTCAAACAATATGATAATAACACTAATGAAATCCTTAGATAAGTAATACCCTTAAAATGGCTTATCTATGCGGTTTTTAAAACATCAGAAGTACCAAATTTACACCATTTACACCAAACTTACACCAAACGATGCAGAAAATCGTGCAGAGCTGAAACAATCGCATATTTTACAAAACCAAGGGGCTGTCGCAAAATGAAG
>DEFK01000017.1 GCA_002350765.1 Ruminococcaceae bacterium UBA2854 | reverse complement strand
AAGCTTGCATAGCGCAGCCTCCTTTCCAGCACTGTGCCGAGAACAGACACCGGCAGCAAAATGATGAGATAAAAAACGACAAGTAATGCCAAATATTCCGCCGTGTTGTAATACAGACCGATTAAATCCTTTGCGCGGAACATCAAATCCATCAGGCTGATTGCGCTGAACACGCTGGTTTCCTTTAGCAAAAAGATTATATTTGCCACGAAAGCAGGTGTGCTGTAGGATAAAGCCTGCGGCAAAACAATGTGAATCATCACCTGAAAATCTGTCATTCCCAAGCTCAGCGCGCTCTCGCGCTGCACGATGTCAATTGCCTCAATGCCGCTGCGGAAAGCTTCGCTCATATAACTTCCGCCAAGCAATCCCAAGCCGAGCCAGCCGCAAACCTCGGCGGAGATTTTTATGCCGATTTTCGGCAGCGCAAAATACAGAAAAAACAGTTGAATCAAAAGCGGCGTGTTACGAAAAATTTCGATGTAGATTTTGAAAATCACGCTCAGCACCGGAATACGAAAGTGAATGATAACCGCCGATACCAAGCCGATAAGCGTTGCAAGCGCTACGCCAATCCAACCGATTTTAAGCGTCAGCAGCATTGCGTCCCAATATAACGGAATACTCTTTGATATTACGTTCCAATCCATTCTGCCGCCCCCTAATTTGATTTAAGTCAACATCGCCGCATTCGCCCGAACCTAAAGTTCAAACGAAGCAGACGTGGAAAATGCAAGTTCATTTTACAGCACCTCGCTTATTCCTACTAAGTTAGTAGGTTTATCGGGTATTATTATATTCTCACTTTTCTCCCTTGTCTAATCTCGAAAAACTATTGACAGCGATAGGCTCTCCCTATATGGAAAACATAAATAAAAAACCGGCGGATTTTTAAAATTATCCGTCGGCTTTGCCTGTGCTGAGGGTGCGTTTCAGCTCCTCAATATAAATTTTGCCCACCTTGCTGAGCAAAAGATTTTTCTTTGTGATATATCCAACCTTCATCGTTTCACCCGGATGATCGTCATCGGGCGCGAAGGGCACAGCGATGAAGTCCGAGCCGTTCATCTCCTCGCAAATAACGCCCGAACAAAGGGTATAGCCACCAAGCCCTACCATCAAATTAAGCATTGTCGCTCGGTCGGTGGCTCTGATAATGCGAGGGTAGGGATAGGACGCCAGAATTTCCTCGGCAAAGTACATTGAGCCGTTGCTGCCCTGTTCAAACGACAGGCAGGGATAGTTCTTCAGCTCGTCAAAGGAAATGCGCTCATTATGTGCCAGCGGGTGTCCCTTCCATAAATACACATACGCCTCGCAGCTTATCAGCTCGTGAAATTCCAAGTGGTTTTGCCTGAGCAGCTTGCCAATTACCGGCATATTAAAGCTGCTGAGGTAAAGTATCCCGATTTCACTGTTCATATTGATTACATCGTCAATGACTTTTTGCGTTTGCTCCTCGCGTATGGCAAACTCAAATTCCGAGGTATCGAGCTTTTTTACCAGCGCGACAAAGCTTTTTACCGCAAAGGTGTAATGCTGTGTTGACACGGAAAACATCTTTTTTCGGTTACCGTTTTCTCCGTAGCGTTCCAACACATTTTCAAACTGACCGTAGAGCTCACGGGCGTAGGCAAGAAATTCAACGCCCTCATTCGTAAGAGTAACGCCCTTGCCGCTGCGGTAAAAAATTGTGATACCAAGCTCTTTTTCAAGCTCCTTTATGGATTCCGTCAGCGACGGCTGCGAGATATACAACACCTCGCTCGCTTTGTTGAAGGAACCTTGGTTGGCAATGGTGATGGTGTATTTTAGTTGTTGTATGGTCATAGTCTTAAAATCCTTGCTTTTATAAATCGAGCCACGGGCGGTTTTTACGAATTTCACAAGTCTTTTCAAGCGGAATTTCAGCAACTATTAGTTGTTCATTCTCTGTTGCCTTGTACATCATTTCTCCCTCGGGAGACACTATAACAGACTGTCCGCTGAATGTCAGCTTATCTTCAACTCCGGTACGATTACACATAGCGATATAACTTGTGCTTTGATACGCCTGAACTCGTATTTCCCATTCGTATAATTCTATATTTTCTGATGTAAGATTTGCTGTAGGAATCAATATTAGTTGTGCGCCTTGCTTCGCACAGGAATAAATACTCAAAGGAATATGCCTGTCGAAGCAAATTACGATTCCGACTTTCCCAAAAGGTGTATTAAATACCTTAAATCCATCATCCGAAGGTGAATAATAATCCTGTTCATAAAAGTTTTTCGCCTGTGCAATATGTACCATTTTTGAAATACCTATTATCTCACCGTTTTTGTCTATCAAAAGAGACGCGTCATATCGCTTTCCGTCAATTTCAAGATACACGTTTGGAGAAGCATAAATGCTCATCTTACGGCAGGTTTCACAAATGGTTTTAATTTCGTGAGATTGTAACGTCATTAAAAACGAACTCGCATTTTGATTACTGTATTTTGGGAAAAAAGGTGAAAGCTGAAGTTCGGGAAATATAATCAAATCCGCGCCTTTTCTCATAGCTCCACGCATAAAAGCAATCGTTTTATTAAGATTATGTTCTGTTGAGTTGTCCATTTTCATTTGTGCCATAGCAATCCGCATTATCGCTCACCCCTGTCAAATTCAATTAAATCCTTTATCACTTCGCCCGCAATAATCAAACCGGCAGCAGAAGGCACAAAAGCGGTTGAACCCGGAATATCCCTTCGTTGTGTGCATTTACGCGCGGTACCGGGAGGGCAGATACAATGCTTTCGGCAACTAATGGACATATCTTCAAGCGGTCTGATCGGCTTTTCCTTTGAATAAACAACCTTTAAGCTATCTATACCACGCTTGCGGCACTCGTAACGCATTACCCTTGCAAGAGGACATACAGAGGTTTCGTAAATATCCGCAACCTCAAATGCAGCCGCGTTTACTTTGTTTCCCGCGCCCATTGAACTGATTATCGGCGTTTCTGACGCTTTTGAGTTCATCACAAGCTCCAGCTTACCCTTGACGGTATCGATTGCGTCTACAATATAATCGTATTCGGTAAAATCAAACAGATCCTTTGTATCGGGCATATAAAAGGTTTTGTGCGTAATCACTTTACAATCGGGATTAATTGAGCGAATCCTCTTTTCGGCAACATCAACCTTGTGTTGACCGACGGTATCGCGCGTCGCAAAAAGCTGACGATTAAGATTTGTCAAACAAATCCTGTCATCATCAATCAAATCTATAGCACCTATCCCGGAACGCACAAGCGCTTCTGCCGTATAGCTTCCTACGCCGCCAATGCCGAATACAGCAACACGTGCTTGCGACAGCTTTTCCATCGCTTCTATTCCAAATATCAACCTTGTTCTTGAAAACTGATTAAGCATACATCTACCTCATACGTAAATAAAGACGACTATAAAATGCCGCAGATTAAAAATCCTATCTAACCTATCGGTAAAATAGGTTAATTATATATTATCAATGTTAAATTGTCAAGTGACATAGAAATACAAATCAATTTTCGCCAAAAAAAAATTAACCGTTGCAATTAAGTCATATAACTTTTTTAAGTGATCCCATTGTTATACTACTTTATTTCTGGGAGAGTTCAACGAATTATTATAATTATGACGTTCGCTTAGTGTTTATTGAATTTTGTTAGCAATTGTTCTCTCATTGTAGGCTAATCAACTACATATTAATATGCAGAATATTACATATTATCTGCATTTTTCTATATTATTTTCAGAATACTTCAAATTAGCTGATTATATGAAACTACATGGAAAACAGTTTCTACAATCTTTAGAATTTCACCTCAACAATTATAGAAATTTCTTACCGCCCGCGTTATACCACTTGACAAGTGGTATAACGGTGGTATAATGGGTATAACTAGTATATGGAGGTTTCGCTATGGAAGACATTATGAATAGAATTTACAATTTGGAAAGAGAAATAGCTGTTCTCCCTCAAGGCAACATAACTGTAAAAAATATCAAAGGCAAAGATTACTACTATCATAGAATCATAAATAATAAAAAAAGAACCGAAACCTATATCCCTTTTGATCAAGTTGAAGAATTACGCACTCAAATAGATGAACGAAAAGCTCTTGAAGCAGAACTTAAAGAATTACAAAGACATCTACCTCACTCTGCTAAAGAGGCGCCAATCTCGTCTGGTGAGTTTAATTCGCTTGTTCGTATAGGCAAAGCTCTTCGCGCACAAATCGCTTCTGTCAGAAAATATAAAAAGAGAGAGTGCATCTCAATTCTGCGTAATTATATTTTTGGCGAATCGACGGAAAAAGTTTTCATCCTATATGGACTCAGAAGAACAGGCAAGACCACTATGGTAAGACAGATTCTTTCCGAATTATCTGACGCCGAGTTCAATAAAGCTGCCTTCATCCAAGCAAAGAAAGGTGATACTCTTTCTGACATTAACAGCGATTTAAGATTGCTCGAGGAAAGGGGCTTCAAATATGTGTTTATTGATGAAGTAACGTTAATTGAAGATTTTATCGAAGGTGCCGCGCTTTTCTCCGATATATATGCAAGCAGCGGAATGAAGATTGTTCTTACTGGTACCGATTCACTCGGTTTTGTCTTTACTCAGGATGATCAGCTTTATGATAGAGCAATCACACTGCACACAACATTTATTCCGTATCGTGAATTTGAAAACGTACTCGGCATACACGGTATTGACGAATACATCAAATACGGCGGAACCATGAGCATCAGCGGAGTAAACTACAACAAAGAATCTACGTTTGCTAACGCAAAGAAATCCAATGAATATATTAATACCGCAATCGCAAACAACATTCAACACTCTCTTAAATATTATCAAGACGGCGGACATTTTCGCCAGCTCTATGATTTATATCAAAAAGGCGAACTGACTAATGTTATAAATCGTGTTGTAGAAAACATCAACCACAGTTTTACTACTGAAGTAATTGAAAAGGCTTTCAAATCATCTGATATTTCAATTACGGCGCGAAATCTTCTACGAGACAGAGAGCACCCGATTGACATAAAAAAGCATCTTGATCTTGACACTGTCACGTTAGGTATTATGCAAGCTCTCGAAATACTGAACAAAGAAGAACAGACCATAGATATCGAAGAAAGCCATATGGCTCAGATAAAAGAATATCTCACTTTGCTGGATTTGGTTGCCGAAGTAGATTTAGTATCACTCCCGAACACAGGCAACAGCAACAAGCAAACAATCATCACTCAACCGGGCATGCGATACTCTCAAGCAGAAGAAATTATAAAAAACATTGTGCTTGACAATAAGTTTAATGAGCTTTCGGCTATTGACAGAAAAAAAATAATAGATAGACTGCTTAGCGAAATCATGGGAAGAATGATGGAGGATATTGTTCTTTTTGAAACAAAAGTCTTCAATCCCGACAAGCTTGTATTTAAGTTGCAATTTGATGTCGGTGAGTTCGATATGGTTATATTTGATTCCGATAAAATATGCTGTGAAATATTTGAGATAAAACACAGTACAGAACTTGTTCCGAAACAATACCAGCATCTTAACGATGAAGAAAAATGCAGAATCACCGAACATCATTATGGACCTATTAAAAGGAAGTCTGTAATCTATCGCGGTGATACAACGGAAGAAAACGGTATTCATTATATAAATGTTGAAAAATATTTAAATCACTTGGTATAGCTCATTAAAACACTTTCTCTATTCATTACTGAATTGTTATTTATTTCCTTTATATTATTAAACACAAGTATTTAATAATATAAAAGTTTTAGCACTATGCACCGCACTATCGAGTATCCTTTAATTGACCGCGACAAATCGCTCGTGTTGTTTGAATTTCAACTTTTCGATCACTTCCCTTAATTCTTAACAAATTGCTCACAAGTTGAATCAGTCCGTTTCCCGATTTCTTTTTTCATTGTCTACTCTATATCAGTATTTGATATACTACTTTTTTGTTAGTATCTATTGACTTTTCTTGAGCACAGAGCTATACTGATAATAAGTTCAGTGAAAATAATTTCAGTATAATTTGTGAGGTGATTATATGTTTATAGGTCGAGAAAAAGAAACTGCGGAAATTCGTGATTTTCTCAAGAAAGATTCCGGTTCTATGATGATTTACGGAAAACGAAAAGTCGGCAAAACAACACTTATTAATCACACTTTGAACGGTGTGAAAAACACTGCGTATTACGAGTGTATCAAAGATTCACTTAAAGCGAATGTTGACGGATTGGTAGAGGTTTTGCTAAAGGCAAAAATACTCCCCGCAAGGATTGAGTTTCCGTCCTTCCGCGAACTTTTTCAATATCTAAATTCGCTTGACGGAGTTTATAATATTGTTATTGATGAATATCCATACTTGAAATCAACTAACAAAGCAGAAACAGTTGATTCTATTTTCCAGTGGATAATTGACAATTCTTTATCAAATATTCGTTTATTTATTTCGGGTTCCCACGTCAGTATGATGAAGGATTTACTGAAAGAGAAAAACGCGCTTTATGGTCGTTTCTCTCATATCATTAAACTGGGCGAACTCAACTATCTTGACGCGTCTGAATTTTATCCTGAGTTAAGCGTGTATGATAAAGTCGGATTCTATTCTGTCTTCGGCGGCTCTCCGTTTGTAAACGAATTTATTGATAATAAGAAATCACTCAAGGAAAACATAATCTCAACAATCCTCAATCTCTCACATTCTGTCTATAACTATGCTGATAATCTTCTGGTCTCTGATTTCAGCAACGTATCGGGAGCGGAGCGCATATTCTCAGCGCTTAAAAACGGAAAGAAAAAATACAGTGAAATTGAGTCATATCTAAGAATTGACAAAAACGGTGGTCTTTCAAAGCTATTGAAACCGCTTCTAAATATGGAGCTTATTGTCAAAAAGCATCCCATCAACCGACAAGATGATAACAAGAAAATATACTACGAAACAAACGACAATCTACTTCGCTTTTATCATACCTATGTTTATAAGAACAAAAGCGCCCTTCAGGTTATCGGCGCGGAAGCTTTCTATGATGAGTATATCTCTGACAGCATCGTGACCTTTATTTCTCATCGTTTTGAAGAGATATGCCGGGATTATTTCTCTATCCTTGTTAAAAGCGGAAAGCTCAAGGGAATACGGGATATCGGAACATATTATTACGATGACAGCGTAAACAAAACAAACGGTGAATTTGACGTTGTCCTGAAGCGAAAAGACAGCTATGAGTTTTACGAGGCAAAATACTACCAGTCACCACTGTGCCTCTCGGAAATGAAAAAAGAGGAATCGCAAATCAAAAATGTTCACGATATTAAAGTATCCAAAATAGGCTTTGTATCGGTTAATGGTTACGAATCAACCCCTAAGGATTATGTATGTATAAATGGAGAGGAGCTCTATTCAATACAATCCTGATAGTCTATTTGCTTTATTTTTATAGAAATACTATCTGTTTTGATAGTGTTGGATTTAGAACTATATCAAAAAAGGCTTAACTGGGGTGAATATCATCCAGCGTACGCGAGAGATCATAATCATGCTCTTTTTCTATATATTCCTTGATAAGCTTTTTACATTCGGCAAGATCATCGTTGATCGAGTATCCTTTAAATTATCTCGACAAATCGCTCTGGTTGTTCGAATACAACTTCTTCGATTGTTTTCCTTAATTCAAAACAAACATCTCACAAATCGAATAAGAGCGTTTCCGATTTTCCTGGCTTAAGGAAAATCGCTGGTTTGCTTTTCATTGTCTACTCCATATCAGTTTTTGATACACCAAACGAACTGAGGTTTGGCAGCTCGCTTAGCAATAGTTTTTCCATAAAAAACACCGAGCAAAACTCGGCTATCAAATCATCATATTATTATAAGAAAATATTATATCATCAAAAAAGCATCAATTTCGATTTTGGTGCTTTTTTGTTTTTCAAGAATGGCTTAAACACTGGGCAAAACAGCATTTTGCAAACGTTTGTTCAGTCGCTCCAAAACCGCGTGCCGAGGGTTCAAGTCCTTCTGCCCCTGCCAAGTTGAAAACCCGCATAAGCACTGCGTTTATGCGGGTTTTTCTTGCTTTTTTATACTCGGCGCGTGGTCTAAAAAATGCGGTTCGAGGCTCATTTGGTGCTTATTTTGTGTTCAAATCGTCGGGTTTTGCGGCGTATTTTCCATATTTTCCATCTCGAACATCATCAAAAGAGCATCATTTTTAATCTGGTACAGCGTATCATATTCTTAATAAAATATAAGTCCCTTGGTTTTTATTCTGAGAATAATTCCAAAGGACTTTTTCATTGTTTTCTCTGTATCAAATATTAATATACGCAAAGACACTCATCATAACCTTGGTAACTTGTTTTAATGAAATACTCATTCAATTGTTACATCAATCAATATCTATCCCTGCATCTATAAACTTTTCCCGCATGGTTGGATTCTTTTTTGTAAGTTTCTTAATAGTCAAATCTTCTGCCTTATCATTGGCAAGTCTAAGGTTGTTTTCAGAGGACAACAAAGCATCCTTGACCTTGTTAAGATGATTAATTGTATTTTCAATCTTTTTAATTGCTTCCTTAAACCTTTTACTCGCTAATTGGTAGTTTCTTGAAAACTTTGTTTTGAAATCTTCAAGGTCACTATTAAAGTTTTCTATATCAATATTTTGAGCCTTAACTATAGCCAGTTCTTTGCGGTATCGCAAGGAATTCTTAGCAGCATTAATAATAAATACAATTGGGATTGTTATATGGCGGACGGAGCGCCGAGATATATAACGGTTGAGGAATGTCTGGAATTACAAGGCTTTCCCATGGATTTTAAACTAAGCGGTAATAAAGACAAACAGTTTAAACAGGTAGGTAATGCCGTACCGACCGTTATTGTAGAGGCAATCGGAACTCTTGCCTTTGGGAAAACATAATACAAACATCCGTAAAATAATTAACAATCTTGACGATTTGGATGAAGCAAAATATGAGTGGCGAATTGACTATTTGTACTGCACGGATTATAATATCAATCCTTTCGATTATGAAACAGAGGATAAGTACTTAGAGGCTTTAGCTAAAGCGAAGTTATCATTTTTACCGCCTTCTCTCTGAAGGCGGTGTATTTCTTTTCGGGTATCGGAAGTTCTGTTCCGTCCGAGAGTCTTACCTTAAATCGTGAGATGTTTTCAATATACTCGGGATTCACCAGAAAACTCTGGTGACAGCGCAGGAAAAGGTGACCATACTGCTTCTCAAGTTTTGAAATCGTTGCGACAACCTCGGCGGTAATTCCATCCTCAGTATGCAGTACGCTGTGTCTGCCGCCGTGAGCCGCTTCAATTCGGATAATGGTATCCGCCAGGAAGAAGTAATCCGAACGGTCAATTCCGTGAAAGTGTATACGCTTTCCGCTCAGGTGATGCAACTTACCTCCGTGGTAGATTTCGTGGAAGTTTTTCGGATAAATGGTATCGTCGTCATGCTTAGTATGAGGGTTTGAGATGTGACAGAGCAAAATACGGTGAACCTTCTCTTTACTTCCATCCTCGTGTTCAACCGTTCGCTCACACCACGTCATTTGTAATCTCTGCAAAAGTGTTATATCGTGATGGTCGGGGTAGTGCGTTGTCACAAGGAAACTGAGCATAACATCGCAGAATGACGGGTGGGCAGAGATGTGCATAACCTCAATATTTCCAAGCGTAAAACTGAGATTGTGCTCATCCGAGTTCCACACTTCTATCATATTCTCTCTGCCATGGATAAACTGACCTTCGGCAGGACCGTACCACAAGGCGTCGTCGTCCATAGCTTCCAGAAAAGGCATATAATCGTTATCATAATACTTCATAATCAGCTCGGCTGATAAGTCCGCAATTTGCTGTTGGTTCATAGTGCTCTCCTTTTCCTTAATTACCCTTATTATACTTGTGTCAAGCGCTAAAATCAAGTTGTTTTTACCAAAATACAAGTTATATTTGTAAAACCGTTGACTTAATCTACGCGCGTATTGTACAATAATGTTGTAAGAAAACAACGTGAAAATTTGAACAAGAAAGGATGGACACCATGATAAGAATGATAAAGAAATTGACCTCGACTGTTTTGGCGATAATGCTGATCGTTGGATTAAACTCCTTTGGCGCATTTGCAGAACAAACCGATTTTGATAATGAACATATTCTTTCAAATCTTTTTCAGCTTACTGTCAGCCCGAGTGTATCGGAATATGACGGCACCAACAAGATAATTCTTACCGAGGTGACCCGTAAGAACGGAGAGGGCGATCCTCTTGTTCTCAACGAGGACTATGAGATTGTTGACAACAGCAACCGTGCCTATCAGTCCGGAACCCATACGGTTACCGTAAAAGGCATCGGCGCCTACACAGGAACTCTCTCTGCTGATTTCACAATTACTCCCAAGGATACAACAGGGAACGCGGAAATCACTCTCAATGAGTCCAGCTTTTATTACAACGGTAGCGCAGTTGAGCCTGAGATAGAATCTGTTATCTTTGACCATTGTGTTCTTTATAAAGACAGGGACTACACCTTATCCTACGAGGACAACAACAAAATCGGTACGGCAAAGGTTGTTGTTACCGGTATCGGCAATTACTCTGGAAGAACAGAAAAAGAATTTGCAATCCTCGGCGGCAATCAGTACACAATCACCTTCAAGGACGGAGACGGCAAGGTTCTGCAGAAGGAAAAGTTCTACGAGGGAATTCGTCCCGTATACACAGGCGACACTCCCACCAAGTCGCAGACAAACACCGATCAGTGGTATTACAATAATTGGTGGACTGACCAAAACGGCGGTTCCTACGAAAAAGACAGCCTTCCTGTAGTAACCAGCGACGCTGTTTATAGCGCTAATTTTATGCACACAACAAGATATTATAACGTAAAGTTTGTCAACTATGATGGTACCAAGCTTTATATGTTCGGAAGGACTTACAATCAGCTCGTTTATTCCTCGGATTATGTCGGCGACTATCCCGAACGTCCTAACAGCGGCGACACCTACTACGAATTCATAGGCTGGGACAAGAGTTCTGCCCGCACAACAAGCGACGTAATCTTTACAGCTAAGTATAGAGCTACTTCCGATTACTGCCTCATCAAATTTGTCGATCAGAACGGCACCGTGCTTCAGGAGAGCCGTCTGTCTAAAACTCAGAAAATCCACTTCGACGGCGAAAATCCGACGCAGGAGAGCACTCCCTATTACTCCTACGCTTTTAACAGGTGGAAGAGCGACCTCGGCAATGTTTTCAACAACGGCAATGTTTTGTATCCGACAGGCAACGAGACCTTCTCTCCTTATTTCTTAGCCATCGCGAATTATTATAATATCAAATTCCTCCTGGATGACGGAACAGTAATAAGCGAAGGCACATTCAACGCTAATATGACCCCTACTCAGCTTGCTCAGTACACACCTAAAAATCCCGAAAAAAAAGCTCCCGACGCTTTCCATTACTATGAGTTCACAGGCTGGTCCCCGGAATTGCGGACGGTCGGTGAGGCTGGCGACACAAGCTACACCGCGACCTTTGAACTTAAAGAAAAAGTTCTGACATACATTATTTTTGTACGCTCACCCGACGGCATAAATCATACCATGGAGGTTACTTCAACCGACACCATCCGCGCGGTAAAAAACGCTATTCGCAGCGAATTTGATTATCCCGCGACAACACCTTTGTACTTATCATACAAAGACACGATTTTGTCGGATGAATATTCTCTCGCAAATTATTTAATTTCAGAGGATGACACAATCTACCTTACATTCAGAGCGCCCGAACCCACAGAACCTCCGACTTCAACCGAGAGCACTCCCACCGACCCTACTTCAACCGAAAGCGCTCCTACCGACCCTACTTCAACCGAGAGCGCTCCTACCGACCCGACTTCACCCGAAAGCGCTCCTACCGACCCGACTTCAACCGAAAGCGCTCCTACCGACTCGACTTCAACCGAGAGCGCTCCTACCGACCCTACTTCAACCGAAAGTACTCCTACCGAGCCAAGCTCAAGCGAGAGCGCTCCTACCGATCCGACCTCAAGCGAAAGCACTCCTACTGACCCTACTTCAAGCGAAACCACCCCTACGGAGCCAAGCTCAAGCGAGAACAATCCCACCGAACCAACTTCGATCGAAACACAGCCAACAGAGCCGAGCACAAGCGAAACTAAACCCACAGTTACTGTTAAAGACATAAGCAAGTGCAGTTTAACAGGTATTAAGCCTAAAACTTATATCGGTAAAGCACATACTCAGAGTATAACCGTTAAGGACGCTTCTAAGACCTTGAAGAACGGAACTGATTATACGGTTTCCTATAAGAATAACAAAAATGCGGGTACAGCTACAATTGTTATTACGGGTAAAGGCAGCTATGAAGGAACCATCACCAAGACCTTTAAGATCAACAAAGCCAAAAACCCGATTACCGTTAAGACAACGGTCAAAACAGTCAAGCTAAGCAAACTCAAAAAGTCAAAGCAGACTGTCAAGCCGATTACGGTAAGCAAAGCGCAAGGAAAGGTAACTTACAAGCTGACGAGCGTTTCCAAGGTTCTCGGTAAGCTTGTAAAGATAAACAACAAGGGCAGAATTACCATAAGCAAGTGGACAAAAGCAAAAAAAGGCGTGTACACGATTAAAGTTAAAGTATCCGCCAAAGGTAATAAGAATTACAAATCAAAGTCCACTACCAAGAAACTTACGATCAAAGTAAAATAAGGATTTCATAATCATAACCACCCGTCAAACGGGTGGTTGTTTTTACCGCTCTAATGAGCGGCACTGTCTAAAGACATTAAAACAACGGCTGACCCACAAGTCAGCCGTTTTGATTAACTATTAACTGCACAACAAAAAGCGTAGCAGCTAAACTACTACGCTTTTTTACTAAGTCCAACTTTCGGGGGTCACATCATTGTGCGACAGCCCCCATTTTTATTTTGCGGTTTGTTTTTTCTTGTTTCTAACGCGGAATACCAGCGCGATAACAACAGGGATATATGTTGCCAAAGGAAGCAGGAAACCGAAGTTTTTCAGATTCTCGGACTGAACGAACATATTGAAGATACCGTGGTAAGTAACCGCGAGCATAAGCAGCGAGATCGTTCCGCAGTAGAAAAGCTTTTTCTTTTTCTTTACAAAGCTCATACCGTAGCCTACAGCCGCTGTACAGATACCGTGCATTAACGCTGTCGAGAAGCCTCTTACTATCGCCCAGCCGACAGTCACATTATCTATACTTGTTACGAGAATATAGGTATTTTCAAACAGCGCGAAACCAATACCCAGCGCGAAAGAAGCCGTTAGAAGCTTGTCACGGTTATCCGTTATAATAAACGCGTAAATTAAAATCGGAATAGCTTTTATAATCTCCTCTGTCGCTGGAGTGATGGTGGTCGTAACATACAGCGAGTTATAACCTAAAAGCCTCAGCATAATTCCGTTAACCTCGGAAATAAACAGCGCGGAGCTTATACCGATAAGAATAAAAATCATAATTGAGCGCGAAGTCTTCTGAATCAGCGGAAGGCTGAGCAGTAAGGGAACGAACATACAAATATAGAGAATATAAATCATGCCTTCCATTTTTCAAACCCCCTTACAATCAACGGAATCATCGCTATAGTGATAAGACCGATTACACAGCAGCAAACAATAGTTACAAGCTCATTGTTACGGCTCATAGCGAAGCACTCCGCAAAAATCGCAACCTCGTAAATCAAAGCGAGGAGGTTATACGGTCTAAGGCATTTTACCACACCGAAATCTACATCGGGGAAAATAAGATGCTTTAGATTAAAGTAGGAAGTCGGAATTATAAACAGGGTCATAACTGCTCCGAGCAACGCTGTAGCTTGTTGATCAAGATATGTTATAGAAAACTTCTATTCATTGTTTGGTATAAAGTAAGTATAGCAATAACTAAGCTTTAGGTAGTTGTCAGCTATGCTTAAAACAGGACTCTGCGAAAAATTCCTATCATTGATTACTCCATAGTAAATTTTTCCATAGAAAAAGCATAGCTGAAACTATTGAATTGATAGTTAAAGCAATACTATTGATTTGGATATAGATTTGGCTGCCTGATCAATAATTACAAAGAAGTTTTGAGCGGTAAAAAATTAAACCTTTACTGCCCTTATTTGTGTGCCTATTTATATCATTATGAAAAAATTAAGATTTTTTCAAAAAAGCTACTGACATTTATTAGCAGGTTTGGTATTGCGACATAATCAAAAGCACAAGTGCGATTACCATTAATTACGAGCCGCGCTTGTGTTATATTTTTCATATATGCTTTACTTTCATTAAAAAAAGGTGCTATAATACTTTTGTAATAAAACAGAGTTTTGGAGTTTTATATGAAAAGAATAATTGCGTTATTACTGACTTGTGTTTTAATAGCTTCCGCGCTTTCTGCCTGTGGGAATACCAACACCACGACCGAAGGGCGCACTTTGTTTATTTATATGTGCGGCTCTAATCTTGAGACTAAGCAGGGGCTCGCGAGCAAGAATATTGACGAGCTGCTTTCAGCCGATAAGGGCGATATGAACATCGTCATTCAAACGGGCGGGGCGAACACATGGCGTCACCACAACATCAGCTCGAGCAAATCTCAGCGCTACGAGATAAAGGACGGCAAACTGAATTTGCTTGAGTCCTTTGAGCAAAAGAATATGGGCGAAGCCGAAACACTCACCGACTTTCTGAAATGGGGGCAAGAGAAATACCCGACCAATCATAATATGCTCATCCTCTGGGATCACGGCGGCGGCTCCGCGAAGGGCGTGTGCTTTGATGAGAACTACAGCTTTGACGCACTCACTCTAACCGAGCTTAATTCGGCGCTGAAAAAAGCAAAGCTGAAAAACAAATACGACATCATCGGATTTGACGCATGTCTTATGGCTTCTATAGAAACCGCTTATACCGTGAAGGATTACGCAAAGTATATGATAGCTTCCGAGGAGATTGTACCCTCGGGAGGTTGGGATTACAAATCCGTTGTCACAGCCTTTGCTTCGGGCAAAAGCGAGAAAAAAATCGGCAAGCAAATCTGCGATTCTTACATGCAAAAATGTAAGAAAAGCGGCAAGAAAAAGCTGTCAACTCTCTCGGTTTTAGACCTGTCCTACACAGACAAAATGCTTAAGGAATTTAAGCTTGCCGTAGAGATCATACAGAAGGCTCTATACGATAAGGAGTTATCGGGCGAGGTCATCCACGCGCTGAAGAATGTCAAAAAATTCGGCAGCGGCTCTGACCTGGGCAGCTCGAATATGATCGACCTCATTGATGTTTTTGATCACGCGCCGTCCTTGACCGCCGCTATCCTGCCCGGGCATAAGCCCGACGAGCTGACCGAGCTTTGGGAAGCGATAAGTCACTTTGTCACATACAACAAAACAAACAGTGACTACTGCAATGTCCGCGGCGTATCATTTTATTATCCAATCTCCTATAACAAGGATGAGATAGACAGCTATATCGACCTTGACCTGATTGAGCCTTATAATAAGTTCCTCAAGGCGTTTTATCAGAATATACCCGATAAGACCATAGCTTTCACCGACAAGGGCAGTATCGGCAAGGATGGGGCATTTACGGTATCTTTCACGCCTAAGAGCGTCTATTATCTCAGCTCAGTTGACTATATTTTGATGTCAACGGACTCACACGGCGTTCGCCATGTACTGCGTACAGATAACAACATCACCGTCGATCAGGAAAAAATAAAGTACAAGAGTAACTTCAACGGGCGTGTTTCAGCGCTGGATGGTCATCGGATGTTCACCACAACGCTCAACAGAGTTGAGGACGATTATATCGAGTACAACGCTCCCGTAATCGTCAACGGAAAGAAAACGACCTTACTGTTCGACTTCATATACAACTTTGAGGATGACGAGAACGGCGGTTATTATATGATGTACGGAACATGGGACGGTTATGACGAAAACGGACTTCCGTCGGGTGATTATAACGAGCTCAAAAAAGGCGACAAAGTAAAGGTTCTTACAGAAACAAAAACCGTGGACGGGAAGCATACAGAAATTTACAGCGACGAGTTCACAATCGGTAAAGACGGCGGAAAGATAAGCGAAATACCCTTAGGCGGACAAAGCTATCAGTATGTATTTGTCGCTTCCGACCTGTTCGGCAATACTATCACTTCCGATACAGCTACCTTTGAGATGACAAAGAGCTATAAGGAGCTTTTGAAGAAACCGCTGCCCGACGGCGAATACGCCGCAAAGGTCACGAAAACTGAGAAGTACAAAGCAGAATAATCTATATAAAGAAACGCTCGCCGCGGGATGAACCGCGGCGGGCATTTCGCTTTTTATCGGCAATCAGTAAACTTCGAACAGCGAAAACTCCTGTAATTTATTTTCGCGGTTTTTGTATATTTTTCCGTTAACGATAATAACTTCATAGAACTTGACATCTTTGTGCAGGCTCTTGCCGGAAGGGTCAATATAATCACCAAGAACGACGCCAACGCCCATTACATTGGCACCTCTTACCTTGGTTGCAATCGGGTGTTTGGCTTTCAGACCGACAGCTTCAAGCTCTGCGCTGAGAGTTCTGCCGTTTAAGCGGCGCATAAACTCTTTGACCTGGTTATCAGTCCAGTCGCTGCCGTAATACCTGCCTTTTGTTGGTTGGGCAAGCGCGTTGTAAACTTTAATTCTGTCAAGGAAATTATATTCGCTGCTGTTATAGATTCTGACTTTTTTGCCAATCACATAGCTGTAGGGATAATACTTGGGGTTTTCACCCTCACGCACATAAATGTTTCTGTCTGTATCTTTGCAATGCATAAATGTTTTTTTGGAATCATACACAAACGTGCCTTGATTAAAATCGCCGTTAACGCCGCTGGTAAGGGAGATTGTGTTTTCGGATTTTGAGTCGAAATAGAAATCTGTGATCACCTTTTTGGCATTTTGATCCTTATAATAATACAAGTAAAGCGATTTGGTTTTGTTCGTTCCGTTTGTATTTAAATCACCGTGTTTTTCCGTAAAGTCGCTGTAACCCATGCAGGGAACAATCGCAGCGCCGTTGTAGCTGTCACCTTTGTATGCATCTGTCAAAAGGAAGCCGGTAATGGCGTTGTCGACATCCGTGGTCGTTTTATACCCGAGGAAAATCTTCATACCGCCGTTTCCTTCATTCAGATTCTGGTTTACCATCGTGTAACCCTTGCCGGAGATTTGTCTCTGAATTTTGGAGGTGTTGTTGTTCGAGCCGATCAGCATCACATCGCTGATAAATTTTCCTTCAGCCTTTATGATTTTTTCGCTTGAAACGGTTTTTATCTCACTTACCGGATGTCCTATATTATCGAGTTCTTCGAGAGCGTCCAGCGCGCTTTGGAAATCTTCGCAAATACCTGTCGCATTGTTCGGGTTTTCGCCGGCGTCCCAACGAATGGCGAGCGCGGCAAAAGCCTTTGTGAGCATGGCTTTAGCATATACCCTCTGTGCAAGCCTTATTTCATACGCTTGCGTATCGAAATTATATTTGAGTGAGCATGCTTCGTCCAGAACGCATATGGGATTTGACGCGTCTATTCTTGCAATATCCGTTGTTATATCTTCAAAAACATCTTTTAAATCTTTGCTTTCCTCTAAAAACTCCACATATCCAACATTTGTGCGAGTGTCCGCTTTGCTGAGAATAAATTGAATCAGAGCATGGTTATACTCGCTCGCCTCTTTGTTTGTCATATTCTCCCAGTCAATGTCCGCATACCTTTCGTCCGCAGCCGCAAGGTCTTTTCTTGCTTTGTCATAAAACAGACTGACATTTCTCAGTTTGGTTTTGAGAGTGTCCATCTTGTTGTTATAATTGTTAAGATTGTTTTGGATATCCCTTTCCACAATTGTATTTACAATTTCAATTCGGGCAGCATCAATCTGTGCCGAAACATTGTCAAGCTTTTTGTTTATTTCAGAAAGCTCCCTGAGCAGACGCGCCTGATCGCTTTCGAGAACACCCGCAGCTTCAAGAATGGATTTGCCTATGGTGTAAACCTTTCCGGCTATACCACCGTAATAACATATTGAACCGAAAGTGGTGTTAAGTCCTCTGGTGTACTTTTGAATCTCCAGCAGGGTTTCGGCGTTCAGTGTGACATTTTTGCCCAGCGATTCGCCGGAATAGTTGCGAGTGCAGGAAAATTCTTTTGAGGTTTTGTCGCCCCAGACACTTGCAAGCGTACCTGCCGCAAGCGTAACAGTGCCGTTCATATCCATTGTTTCAACTGTCTGTTCATTTGCGGGAACGGAAAGGATAAGGGTTGCAACCGTGTCGCTGTCAACTTTGACAGAGTCAACCTTTGCGTCCTTAAAGTCATCGGCAAAGCTGATAGCGTCAGCCTTAAGATTCTTATCAAAAGTACCGCTGTTTGCATAGAGCTTCAGCGTGATATTAAGATCATTTCCGTCCTCTTCAACATAGTCAAATACGGGATAAAAGCTTGCCTGTGAAACGGCTGCAGCGAATTCATAATCGCCGAGCTTCATTGCTTTTCCACCAATAAGGTCGGCAAAATCATTTACGCTCTTAATGCCGTCTGCCGCAATGGTGAGTTTCACGGTATTATCGTTCGCTTTTTCAGCAGCTTCAACGGTAGCGCCGTCAAGCTTTATATTGTTCTTTGTTAAAGTATCAATGTTGACAACTCCGTTAACCTTAAGGTCTGCGTTGATTCTCCCTTTTTCGAATTTCAGTGTTTCGGTGTCAATATATGCGCTTGCGAGCTGAATATCAATCTTTGAGGTGACGTCGGCATAGCCGTCAATAATACCACTCGGCTTAACGTTAACCGAACCCCACTGATATGCGCCCGCTTCATTTCTTACAGGTGAGCCTTTGAGCTGAACCGTAAGGTTTTTATCAGACGAGGAAACGCTTTCAATCTTCATATCAGAGAAGGCATTATTA
Organism: Ruminococcaceae bacterium UBA2854; assembly: GCA_002350765.1. Lineage (GTDB taxonomy): Bacteria > Bacillota > Clostridia > Oscillospirales > Acutalibacteraceae > Ruminococcoides. The sequence goes on along the minus strand of DEFK01000017.1, from coordinate 131,658 downwards.
AGATAAATGTCCTTTTTGCTGATACCGTCCTCAAAGGTGCTGCCGTCAATCGCTAACGTAACCTTTGCTCCCTTTGCGTTGGAAACAACGCTTTTAACGTTGGGCGTCAGCGTAATTTCGGGGAATTCCACCTCAACACTTGCTGTGTTGTCTTCACCCTCAACGCACTTAAAAACCATAACATAATCCTTTGTCGGGAATGTAGCCGCTTTATCGTCCGTGAAGGTAATTTCATAGCTTTTCTTGTCTGCTGCTTTAACACTTTCTACCTTAGCGGAAAGTGGATAAACATCTTCAATTTTAATTTCTTCCGTAGTTTCTGTTGTTGCGTCTGTAGCTTCTTCTGCTTTGGAAGCAGCTTCCATGTCAAGGTATCTGACCTCAACATTTTCCTCATTGACGCCCGAAAGGTCAACCTTTTTAGAGCTTACCGTTGTGGTGTATTTTCCGTCTTTGGAAAACTTAACAGCGGTAGCTGTGATTGCAGCTTTTTCTTCCTCCTTGTTCTCCTTATTCCCGCCGCAAGCGGTGAAGATTGACACCGTCATTACAAGCGTGAGAACAAGCGAGAGAAGTCGTTTCATTTTTCTCATAGGCTTTTCCTTCTTTCTTTTTTTAAGTAATTTGACTTTATGATTTAGTATCACTTAATTTTAATATTGACTGTTTTGCTTATGGTTTTAGGCTTATAGTTTGAGTTGCCCTTTGCGATAATTTTAACTTTAACCTTATATGTTCCTGTCTTGTACTTACCCTTATTAACGGTTAACTTACCTTTTTTGGTAAACTTAAACTTTTTTACCGAAATTTTCTTCTTTCCGAGTTTTACCGAAGTTGTCTTCACGGTTACGGTGCCCTTAGCCTTGCTGATTGTCAGCGGCTTGACGGTACGAGCCTTTGTTTTTAGGTTCTTAGCCTTAATCGACTTGGTTTTCTTTGTAACCTTAAGCGTATTGGCTTTCTTCGCGGACTTGACCACTACCTTGTACTTGACCGTCTTGTCGCTCGTAGTTGAAGCGGTAACGGTGGTTGTGCCCTCCTTAAGAGCGTGGATTACGCCGTTCGAGTCAACCTCGGCGACGCTCTCCTTGCTTGAGCTGTAGTAAATGAACGAGTCGCATGGCTTAGGAGTTGCCGTTACCGCGATCTGCGTGTACTGTCCCTCCTTCAGGGTTACGGAGCTTTTCGCCGCTTTCAGCTTACTCGGCTCATTAAGGGGAGTTTCCGCCATGTTTATAATATGGAGAGTAAAGGACTTTTTGAGCCCTGTTCTCAGCGTGGCTGTAATTTTAACGGTACCTGTCTTTTTCTCTGTGACTACACCATTTGCATCCACCTCTGCGATGTCCGTATCCGACGAGCTCCAGATAGCTACCTTATCGTTTGTTCCAAACGGAGTGAGTGTGTACGGTATGTAGAACTGATCCCAGAGGAGCATATCATCCCATATTTCACTGCCTTGGAAATAGATGTTATCAGCCTTGATTATTTTTTTCTCGCTGATATAGGAGCCAACTATTGTTGTGTCGTTCGTAATTACGTTTATAGGCTCAAACTTGCTGCCGTCCTCGTTCTTCCAGCTCTCAAAAACATATCCCTTCTTCTCGGGAGCTTCGGGAACAGAGTTTAAAAGCGAGGAGCCGAGCAGCACGGAGCTCTCCTGAACAGTCTTGCCGTCGGCGACAAATTTAACCGTGCCGTAAACCTTGTTGAGCATTGTGTCGATATTATCGTTTATCCACGTCTGACGTCCGATGAGCCATTCGCGGAGCGTATCTAATTCAAAACCAAAGCTTGCGAGGGAGTTATCAAGCTGCCAACACTCTTTATTAGCCTCCCATGAGCTTTTTGTCTCAGAGGCATATTGGTCAAGCACGCCGCCTTCCTTTACGATATCGGTGATAATTTTATCGAATTCTGTCCAACGCTGTCTGAGCATAGCCTGATATTCGGGACACTCGGCTCTGAACTTGTTGAGCCAATCCATATTATTGCTCATATAGAAGCCGTCGACATCCCTTACCGACTTTCCGAGAGAAAGGTCGAAATCCCAAATCGGTCCCCAGTAGAGCTTGTCGTTTCTGGGCTTGTAGAGATATGTGCTGTCGGTTCTGAATGAGTCAACATTCTTTGTAAACTCCTGAACCCACCAATAATCGACGGTGGATTTCATATCCATATAATCCCATACGGAAACGCCGTTCTCGTCCTTAAAATCCTTACCATAGACTGCATTTTCAACCTTACGTAGATAGTCTGTGAGATATGACTTCTGTTCCTGAGTACCTGTTTTGTCAGTCGGGGCTGCGGAATAAAAAACGGGGTTCTCGCCCTGAAAGCGAAGTCCTTTTTCTGTTGTCAGCACATTTGCCTCGGGTTCTTCGGGATAGGGTGAGTAAGAGAACAGATACCCTCCTGTAAGCTCGGGCTCGCTGTTGTCCTTGTCTGTAAGCTCGTCAATATTAACACGGGTTTTGCCGACTCTCACCTGCTCCGCGAGATAATAGCTTCCTATATATTCCCCGTTCATAACTACGTCAACAGGCAACATTTTCGGGGTGTATTCAAGCCCCATTCTTCTTGCTATGTAATAAACTATTCTGTTTCTGAGCAGAGTTTCGTCCTTGGCGTTCGCAAGCAATATCCAGTGCTTGTTTGAGCCCATTCCGAGTAAATCGGCACCTTTTTTCAGTTTGAGCTTATAGGGCTTTTTATCCTCCATCCACGTAGTATGACCTCTGCCTCGTATGTATTCGAGTTCTAAATTCTCGGTGCCGTTTAGAGCAACGTCACTGTAGTCTCCCTTGTAACCGTCAGGCACGTCAAGCTTGATTGTGCCTGTACATTCGGCGCTGTGGTCGGGGCTTGAGTTCATCTGTTCAATTGTGCCGTAACCCGCAGCGGTTTCGTCGATAGTGATATTAAAAACGGGAATACCGTTGTTAACATCTGCGGTTTTCCCCGCCGTGTTCGTATTGAACGGAACAGTGCAAATCAAGCTGAGCGCCATAATAAGCGCGAGTAATATACTCACTGATTTTCTTACGGTTTTCATAAACAGAACCTCCTATGGGATTTGGCTTCATTTTATGGTTTATTATATCATATTCTTTCAATAGGTTTCAATATACAATCTGACTTTATTTTGTAACTTATTTTACAGAACAATACTGATGTGTAGCCGATTTTGCATTTATTTTTCTATGCCAATCTTTCTACAGGCTCATTGTAAATATCTTTTTCCGCGCTTTAATAACAAAAAATTTCGCAATAAAAAGATAATCATAAATTATTTAACTTCACAATCATATATTTTTTCACCTGCACAGCCCAATTGCAGTACCCCCCGAGATTCGCAACGATACAAGCTCTTGCCATTGTGTTGAAAAACATATTTACAAGTGATAAAATAATCTGTAACAAAATTGCTTTTTTATGATTATATATGTGAGGAGGTGATTATGTGTCCTTTGAGAAAATGTATAAAGCAAATTACAAAATTGTTTATGGGTACCTTATTAATCTTAGCAAAAACGAAAGTGTTGCTGAGGAATTAACAGCACAGACTTTTTTGAAAGCACTTGAAAATTACAAGCTATATAAAGACGAAGAAAAACCGTCCGCATGGCTTTGCCGAATTGCTCGTAATGAATATTTTAAATTCTACAATAAACACAAACGAATAGATAGTGAAGCAAAGCTTGAAAACATTTATACCGATAATGATATTGAGGAAATAATTATCGATAAAGACCTTGCGCTGCTTATACACAAACATTTGCATACGTTAAACGAACCATATAAGGAAGTATTTGTTTTAAAAACATTTGCAGAATTATCTTTTAAAGAGATTTCACAGATTTTTGATAGAAACGAAACTTGGGCACGAGTCACCTACTACCGCGCAAAAATCAAATTGAAAGAAAGGATGAATGGGAATGACAAATAAAAATTGCACAATTGTACAAGACTTAATTCCTCTTTATATTGATAATCTTTCTAGCAGAGAAAGCTCTGAATTAATTGAAAAGCACTGTAAAGAATGTACCGAATGTCAAAACTATCTCAACTTGGCAAAAGAAAAGATAAAAACAAATTCACAGAGCGAAGAAACCGAAAAAAAAATAACCGAAAGTCTTAACAGACAACGAAAGCATAAAATTATAAAGCGCGTAATTACAGCTTTTTTACTTATAGTTTTCACATTCATTTTAGGATTTGTCTGGCATATAGTTTATTCTAACAGTCCAATGGCAACCAATTGTATTGAAGAATATTACGGCAAAGAGATTTATTCCGAATTAAATGAAGGCTCCTCCCCCGGCAGCAGGCAAGTACTCCAACCCATAATAAAAAAAGTTGAGAAAGCATTAAAATTTACGGGAAACGAAAAAAATGCCAAAAAAAAATTTGGAGAATTAGCAAGATATACCCCCGCCTATTCTTCGGATATCGATGAAGCGAAAGTAGTAGAAGCAAATGTCACTTTTCTAACCGCAAAACTTTATCATGACACAGGATATCTCTGGATAAAATACAGTCAATATGGTTATGAAAAAAACGGCGAATTATCAATTGGAAGTAGTGATATAGAATCACGCATCACCCTTGTTAAATACGGCGATGAATGGACTGCTGTCAATGTTATGGAAGCTCCATAAACATACTTTAACTCCTCTCGGCATTCGAGAGGAGTTTTTCATTGTGCCGTTAAAGCATTCGACAATTTATGACCGTTCAAAAAACTTGACGAAAGGGCCCCACAATTTTTCAAAAATTCTTGACTTTTGGTGTGCGTTTGTGGTATTCATAGCTTGCTATTAACAAGCATTAAGCCATAAGGCTTGCCGGAAGAAATAATCTTTAATTCTGATTTCACGGATATTAATGACTTGATACAATAAAGCGTTTATTATTGCCAACAACCCATTTCTTTATATTATTAAACACAAGTATTTAATAATATAAAGAGTTTAGCTCTATCGAGTGTCCTTTAATTGACCTCGACAAATCGCTCGTATTGTTCGGTTTTAAGTTTTACGATTACTTTCTTTAATTCAAAACTAATTACTTATAGGCGAATCAGATCGCTTTTCATTGTCTACTCCATATCAGTTTTTGATATACGAATTTTTTATTTATTGTTATACTAATATTGTTTTTGAATTACAAAAGAAGTATAATAATAGCAACAAAGATTTAGGAGGTTTTCTTATGGAAATGAAATTTTATATCTGCGAGCATTGTGGTAATATCATTGCAAAGGTTAAGGACAGCGGTGTGCCTGTAATGTGCTGCGGTCAGAAGATGACTGAAATAGAAGCAGGAACTACAGATGCTGCGGTTGAGAAACATGTGCCTGTTGTAGAAGTTAAAGACTCAAAGGTTTATATAACTGTCGGCGAGGTTGCTCATCCGATGGTTCCCGAACACTATATTGAATGGATAGCTCTCTGTACAGATAAGGGCAATCAGCGCAAGTGTCTAAAGCCGGGAGATGATCCCAAAGTATGCTTCGCGATTTGTGATGACGAAAAGGTAGAAGCTGTCTACGCTTACTGTAATCTGCACAGCCTTTGGAAGAATTGATAAACAGAATCTATTTTTATAAGCAGGTTGACGAAAAGCAACCTGCTTTTCAACAGACTTATTAATGGCTATAGTATTGATACAAATACTATGGTCTTTTTGTTTTGTCAGTTTATTTTTGCAGAAGGACTTGAACAGGGCGTTAAGAAAACAGTCCGGCGGACTGTTTTTAGCCCGCCGCGTTTATGATACTTTTAACTATGATACACGCCGCGACAAACGGGGGGAAAGTTTTCGCAAGATGAAGATATTCTGCCCCTGCCAAATTAAGACTACGGTATTGATACAATATCGCAGTCTTATTTTTTGCGATAGAAAGATATTTCTCGCTATTTTCAGAAAAAAGAACCCCACAGGAAGGTTAAAACAGAGTGTTTACGCCTGTCCTGTGGGATGTTTTGTTGTTTCTATAAATCTATCGTTTTATTTATTGGTTTAATAACCTAATTTTTGGAAAGTCTTATTTTACTTTAACCTTAACAGTCTTAACAACGGACTTGGATTTATATTTTGCGTTACCGTTTGCTTTTACCGTAACTTTAATGGTGTATGTTCCTTTCTTAGCTTTCTTCCACTTCTTGAATTTAAGTACGCCCTTCTTGGAAATTGTGAGATACTTTTTAATCGCCTTCTTAGCGGACTTAATTGTAAAGCTAAGCTTACCCTGCGCCTTTTTAACCGTAAATGTTGCGGCCTTTTGGGCAGTCTTTTTAACCTTTTTGAGCTTAACTGTCTTTGTCTTTGCAGTCACTTTAATCGGGTTAGCTTTCTTTTTGGTAACGGTTTTAGCGGGTTCATCCTTTGCGGGATCGTCCGCGGGCTTTACGCCGTAGAACTCGTCAATCATTTTGCTGTAAGCGGCAACATCATACAAGCCCGAATAGTCTATACCGCTTCCATCGCTTGCCTGCTTAGTCAGGTCATAATCGAGCTCGGCGCCGCTGTCAACGTCCTTGTTGTCCTTGGTGATGAACTTATTATAGCTTGAAAGCGCATAGAAAAATGTCTCGGGGGTGTAAGCGATTAACAGCGAGCAGGCTCCGCCTCCGCTTCTTTCGCCGAGGATCGGGAAGCCCGCTTCCTTTGCAAGACAAGGAAGCAGATTTCCGCAGGAATAAGAGATTTTGGATGTGATAAAGGCGTATTCAAAATCATAATATACGCTCTTGTCGAGGTCGTTTATCTGACCGTCTAAATTCAAATCAATATCGTTATCGATTCTCGTAATATTGCCTGTAAGCGTCTGAATTTTTCTATATGAGAAAACATAGCTATCCTTGTTTTTATTGGTAATCATAGCCATGATATACATAACGACCGCCGCGTTACCGCCGCTGTTGCAGGAAATGTCTATAACAAAACGCTTAATACCCTTTTCCTTAGCGTAGTCAAGAGACCATTTAAAGTTATAAACCGCCTCGTTAACAAACGAATCAAACACGAATACAGCTGTATCTCCCGTAACATAAAGCTTCGATTTCGACTGGTCATCCCACGACTTTACAAGATCATAATCTTTATATTTACCGCTTCGGAATTCCGACATAGTTGTGGCTCTCTGACTTGAGGCGAGAGTGCTCATCGCATAGTTTGCCGCAGTTCTGTCACGGAAATCCTCTGACTCGGATAGTCTGTCAAGCTCATTATATACAGCGGTTCCGGGGGTAATAAACGATAATACCGCAGGGTAATTTACCGCCGTATGACCTCCGTCGGAGAATACTTTTCCGAGATAAGCAGTTCCGAGAACATAATCAACCATATTTTCCGATAGAAGTAATTCTTTTGCTCGACGGGTATCATCGTTGTACTCGTCCAGAGTTTCATCAAAGCTTTTTTCTTCGAGCATCGACGCAATTTCAGCCTGAGCGGGTCTGCCGTAAAGCTTATCAATCGCGAAGCACAGGTCGTTATAACCCAACTCGACCAGATCTTTGCTGCGTTTTAGAGTATTATAAGGCGTAGAGTTTTTGAAATAACAATCTCTCATTACTATATCGGAACTATGGATAAAATAAACCTCGTTTTCGCAATACACCGCCGTATTATAGGTTGCGCCGAAAATAAGTCCGATTGTCGATACAGGGAAATAGGTTTTTCCGTCATATTCGATAATATCGATTTTATAAGGCGAAAGGTCAAGATCGAGATCATTTACTTCTCCCTCGTTTACAGGCGCGTACTCTTTGGCGTAAGCCACGTCCAGTTCGGTGCCGTCCGCGTTTTCCTTAGCAGAGACAAAGTTCTCAAAACTATCGAAATGAAGCGTATCCTTTTCGGGGTCGATAACCATTGTTCCCTTAGGATTCGTTATCGTGTAAGTGCCGTCGGCGTTCTTTGCTTCTGTCGGCTCGTCAACATAGACACGCTTTAAATAGTCAATCGTAGAAATAAATGCCATATCGGGCATACTACTTTTGAAAACGCATTTCAGCGTTTCGGTTTTATCCATACTGTAGATATACGCCTTGGTGTCTTTCGCGCTGATTTCGTCCTCGGCAGCATACGCGGTCAGCGGTAAAGCCGAGCTGATAAGGATCAAAAGTGCAAGAACCACGCTAATAGGTGATAATACTTTTTTCATTTTTTAACCTCCATAATAGTTTTAAACGGCGTTACATCGTTTAATAGACGCGGTAACGCCGAAAAAATTTTAGTTTTCTCTGAGCATCTTTTTAGCTTTGCCGAGGAAGTAAATCTGGAAAATATAGAGGAATACGGTAAAGCAAAGCAATAAGCCCGATAACCAGCTAACGATACTTGAGCCGAAAGCTGTCGATTCAGCGCCTAATCGAAGGAAGAAATTAATAACAAATGTTAATATGTATAAGATAATAAGTGTTGTTAAAATATCTTTGCCGTGCTTAACCATATCAGGTCTTTCGCGTTTTATGGAAAGAGCCGTCAGGCCTAAGATAAGGAAAATAGTCGCGAGCATATTGCAAATATTTCCAACCAACGTCAGGATAGTGAAGAGCCATCCATAGAAACCTGTCTGGTTTGCAAAGAAAGACGCCGCAACGGTAAATACTATGCTGAAAAGCACACATAAAATAGCTTTCTTAAAGCTAACCTCGTCCTTGCCCGCCTGAAAATAGCCGACTATGCTCATAATTCCCGCAACGGCAATTATAATACCTGCAACAATTCCAAGGGCTCCTGTAGCGATAAGAAGAGCTTCGGAAGTGCTGTTATCAACATTTCCTGAAACTGCGATAAAGCTCAGGACCATACCGATTCCGCCGATAAAAGCGGCAATTAACGAAATGATTTCGGCGTTAAAAATCTTGCTAACGCCTTTTGCTGCGTATGGAAATTTCATTTATTTCTCTCCTTTAATTTTTTATATACATATATCTCTATACATACATACTGATATTATCATAATATGAGACAAAAATCAACATCTTGTGTCAAAACGAAACAACCTTTTTATAAAAGCACTTTAGTGTTACACTTATATTTCTAATTATGAAATTTATAATTACAAAAGAGGTACCGTAGTTAGAATAAAGATTATTTAAAAATATAAGACCCTTGGAATTATTTCTCGGAATAAAACCAAAGGGCTTTTTATTAAGTCATATTTTTACTTTCTTATTCTTTCGTTTAACTATAATCAGAAAAACGGTTCCTATTATCACGGACAATATCGCCCAATAATGCGATAAATGAAGCGGTCCGAGTTGGAAATACGATTATCTCCAGAACTGCGTAATAAAACGGAAAGCTCCGTAGCTTATCATATAAATCGGATAGACCTCACCGTTAGTCAGTCCTTTACGGATCCTTACGGCAAATATCACGATCAGTACAGCGCGGAAAATAATCTCTGCTTCACGTACAGCCAGCTCCAACGCAGCCCTTCCATTTTATCCCCTCCGATATAAGGTTTTAATTCAAGTTTTTCTTTATGGTTAGAATATTTTTGCCGTCCTTGTATTCATAGCTGACATTGTCCATAGTATTCTTCACCATAAATATACCGAGCCCGCCTTTTTTGCGTTCCTTGGCTGAAAGCGTTGTATCGGGATCAGCCTTCGCGAGAGGATCGTACTGCACTCCGTTGTCGATAAAGGTAATCTCTACAGAAAGAGGCTCTTTATGCACAGTTACCTGGACTACAGCTTTTCCTTTCCCATCACCGTAAGCATAGCTTGCGATATTAACGAACAGTTCCTCGACAGCTATGTCTATCGTCGTCTGCGTAAGCATCGGACAACCCGCTTCCTCAAGCTGTTCGTCTATAAAATTCTGTACCACGGGAAGATTCATCCTGTCAGCTTCAACTATAAGTTCTTTCATTATTGTTCCTCCGCCGCGGTACTTTCCTTCGAGCCGTAGTATTTCAAGCCGACCATCGTCAGGTCGTCAAACTGAGGCGCGTCTTTTACAAAAGCGTCAACAGCGGCGCGTACGCTCTCCAGTACCTCTTTCTGGGAAGCGCTCTTCGGAACAGCGTTGAGCGCATCAAGAGCGCGGTCAGTACCGAAAAGTTCATTGTTAGCGTCTGTAGCCTCAGCAACACCGTCGGTATATACAAATATGCTGTCGCCCTTTTTAAGCTGTATTTCCGTATTTACATACTTGGATACACCTGTCGCGCCGACCGCCAGACCATGCTTATCTTTAAGAATCTCGTATTTGCCGTTTTGGTTTACCATCGGATACTCATGTCCCGCGCTCGAGCTAACGAGCTTGCCTGTGCTGATTTCGAGTATACCAAGCCATACAGTTACAAACATATAAGCGTCGTTATTAGCGAAAACAAGTTTGTTAACTCTTTCGAGAATCTCCGCGGGAGAGCCTCCCATAGTGGCGTGGTCGCTGATATAGATTTTTGACGACATCATAAACAGCGCCGCGGGAATACCCTTTCCCGATACGTCCGCTATAACTATCGCAAGATGGTCATCATCAATCATAAAGAAGTCGTAGAAATCTCCGCCGACTTCCTTTGCGGGATCCATCGAAGCATAAATGTCAAATTCCGCGCGCTCGGGAAAAGCGGGGAAATCCGACGGCAGCATACTCGTCTGGATTTCTGTAGCCATATTGAGCTCGGTCTCCGTCGCCGCAAGCTTTCTGCTCTTAACATTGGATATGACGCAATACATAATAATCAGCGACATAAGAATGATACCGTACTGGGCGGCTTCGCCGAAGCTGCCGCCGAGCATCGCGTATTCGATAAGCGGTAAGAAAATGAATGTCAGCGCAGCCGCTTTCTGGCTGAAAGGGTTGTGGGACATAAATATCATTACGGTTGTAAGGATACTCGTCGTTAAAAGGAAAACTTCCTCCAGTACATAAATACCCGTTTCCTGATACACACCTTTGGCGTCAACGGTAAAGGTAACAGGTGTGATAATATTACTAAGCAATACGATAGTTTGAACAACCAATAGTATAGGGATGAGTTTTTCCACAACACTTGCAAGTTTACCCTCAAAACCGAGCGTTTCTCTTACGTAGAGATAGAATAGGAAGATCATCGCAAGATCGATTAGCTTGCTCAACAAGCAGAAAACATAACAAATCATACGATAATCAGGCACAAAAAAGGTATAACTGATTACTTCGTTGACGACAAAGCTGGCGCATACCGAAATTATAAGGAGCCTGAAGGACTTTATTCCGCTTTCTCCCTGCCTCATACATCCGTAAAACAGAGCCGCGCAGATAATCGTTCCCAGTGTATCTACACCTGTATTATACAGAAACCGCTGCAGTCTTGCTTCCATGAAAAAGTTAGTGCCCAACACTAAGACAAAAAGGGTTGACAATATGGTAAAAATCAATCCGTATATTTTGATATCTTTCAGTTTATTAATCATAAGCTCTCTCCGTTAGGGTAACAGATTATATATCTTACTCAATAGTGAACAGACGGCTGAAGCCTGTAAGCTCAAAAACTTCCTTAACAGGCTCAGTGAGGTTGCGGACAACCATCTCTCCCTTATCTTCCATAGCCTGCGTCGCTCCGAGAAGAACACGAAGTCCCGCGCTGGAGATGTAATCCAGGTTAGAAAGATCAAAAATCAGCTTTTCAGCGTCAGGGGTCACTTCGTTGATTTTTGCGTCGAGTTCGGGAGAAGTTATTGTGTCAAGTCTGCCGTTAAGCAGGAATGTGTATTCTGCTCCGTCTTTATTAAGCTCGATATCCAAATGGCTTTTACTGCTCATATTTGATGCGGTTTTCTTTTCTTTTTTTCCAAATAATCCCATAATAAATCCATAGCCTTTCCGCCCACTAATTAAAGTTATTTACAACCTTACCGTGGGCGTATAAGGCGTAATTTGGAAAAGTATAAGCTTTTACACTTTTATCCTTATAAAATTTATTATTTCAAGCGCCCGCAAAACAGGCGCTTGATTTCTGTTTATTTACGAATAATTATCCTCGGCGACATACGCTCTTCTTTTATCTCCGAGATTATTGTAGTAACGGCTTTTCTCCTCGTACATTCCCCTGTCGGCGAAATAGACCAGTTTTTCGGCGGAAACACCGCTGTATTCCGATACTAAGGCATAGCCCGCCGATAGGCTCAGGTTATGGATAAGCGTTCCGTCCCACAGGTTTGTTTTGTCGGAAAGCTGATTTAACAACGCGTCCGCTTTTTCTCGGTCAATATTAGCAAGAACAATAAATTCATCTCCGCCTGTTCGATAGCAACGTCCTACCTCGCCGTAGACTTCTTTAATACATTTCGCCGCGCCGCAGATCAACTCATCCCCCGCGGTATGTCCCAGGGAATCGTTAACCATCTTTAAGCCGTTTATATCAATAGAAACAGCGGCTAAATTATTCGGGAGTTCGCCGTCGGCGTCAAACTTATTAAGCGCCTTGGAATAAGCGTAACGGTTAAGAAGTCCTGTCAGCGCGTCATAATTCAGCATTCGCTCCTGCTCGTTGATACGATCCTCGGCGTCAAGCTGGGCGTATTCCACATAATGAATAAACAACAGCGCCGCTCCGAGCGTCAGAGAAATATAGGCTGTGCGGAACTCTCCGCCGAATATTTCCTGTAAGAGAATACCCGCGAGCACTAAGGTCATAATTGAATACAGCGAATAGCGGTTCTGGCGGACAAAGCCCTTTCCGTATATCAAAAACTCGACAATAACTATAGCGATAACGCACAGATACTCGATAATATAAACGAAGTAAAGCGGACCGTGCGCGTAATTATTATGCGCGTCAATTGTAATCATCCAGCCAAAGAAAGCGGCGACTACCTGGAACGCTGTATTAATAACAAGAGTAATATTTAAAATCTTAAATCCGACATTACGAATACCCATTTGTCTTATAATCGCGCCTCCCGCCATAGGAGTCAGGATATAATCGGCGCACTTAACAAGCATAAGAACCCAATGCGGAATGTCGTCATTTCCGTTCATTTGTATACCCGACCACTCGGCAATTGCCGCAAGACCTATAAACAGATAGGTAAGGTAAAACAATGACCTTTGGTTTTTCTGTATTCTGCCGTTTTCATGCACCAAAACGCAAAGAACCAACAACGCCGCTATCGACAGCAATGTAATAGCCGTGTAATAACTAAACATAATTTGTCTCCATTTTTCTCATATATTAAAATTATAACATCCCGAAAAATTTTTGTCTACCGTTAAAAAGATTTTTTCAATAAAAAACCTCCGCTGTGAACGGAGGCTTTTTATTATATTGATTATTCTATTATCATGTACCCCAGTACTCGTCGCCGCGTACTTCACGCTCCCAAGCGCGTTTTACGTACCATTCAAAGATTTTAGTGTTTTTACCGTCGTTTTTGATTCGGCTTGTTCCCTCAACTTTGAAATCAACCCAATAAAGATTGATCTGAGTATTTTCGGCTTTCTTTGAAACGCTGATGCAGGGATCGCCTGTCGCGAAGTAGTCGTGTACATCGTTGAATTCTATATATTTAAGCTTAAGATTTGTGTTCTTTGCGTTGTCGGGGATTTTGAACTTGTTGTTAGTGCCTTCAATCTTTGCGTTGTGGAGTTCAAAGTCGGCGCCGCTGTTAACGGTGAAGAGAGTCATATCTTTCTTAGCGGAACAGTCAAAGCCGTTCTTCTTGTTTGCCAAATTGATGTAAATATCTTTGCCTGCGGGGATTTCAAAGCCGCCCTTGTCATTTAAGCCCTTTACGTTTTCGTCGAACTTGAAGCCCTTCTTTGCGTCAGCCTTAAGATACTGACCCGCTTTAAGAACGTTGATGTTGAAGTCTTTACCGCTGTGGATACCCTGTGACCAAGCGTCGATAAAGGATGTGCAGCCCTTTTTCACTGTGTTGTTGCCATCTATAACATAAAGATCAGCTACTACGTACTTGTCGGGGATCTTCTTGTTTTCTTTCAGTACATCTTCGAAGATCTTGTTTATGTCAACCATGCTCTTCTGAAGGTCTGTTGCTGTGTTTTCAAATTTAGCGTAGGGGGATTCGTCTTCGTTAACTGTGATGATACCGTTGTCAACTTCGTATTCCTTTACACGGAACTGCATACCGTTAAGTGCGTTGATGATTGCGAAATCCATTACAACCTGCTGTTCCATAACCTGGATTTCCGCGTTGATATTATCTACCGCGCCGTAGTAATCGGGAGTTGTAGTGAAGCTGTGCTGGCCTTTATCCGCCGCTACTACTCTGTCCATTAAGTAATTGGTGAGCTGGCGATAGCCGTTCTCGTTATTGTTGGATGTACGCTGGCCTTTAAGGAAGCGGAGCATTTCGTCGAAGTTTGCCTGCATCGCGCTTACGTTACACTTGGGATCCGAAAGGATTTCCTTGTATGCTTTATAAGTAGTGTTGTTGATTTTGTCGCTGCCGTCGCAGGTGATGTTAGCCTTGTTCTCGTCGATTCTCTTGATTGCGTGGGAGAAATCAGCGGCGACTGTATCAGCCTGTGTTCTGAAATCTTTTGTGTCGATGTTGCTGTTGATTGCTTTAAGCTGGTTCATCTGAAGCTGATGATAATTAGCTGTCATTGTTGATAGCTCCATAGTAGCGTCTAAGACCTTAGCGATTTCCGCCTTAATCTCCTCGGTGCTCTTGTCGATCTTGTCGAGGATGTCCTGGTTCGAGGGGCCTTCGTCCTCAATTCCGAGGAACGTATTCAGGATTGGTGTTAATCCTACCTTTGTAAGCTCGGGACCGATAAGCTTCCAGGCTGTGTTCTTTACAAAGCCTAACGAGGTGTCCTTAAAGTAGTCCGTTACTGATGAGGTGATTTTCGAACCGATTGATTCTTTTTCCGCCGCCGCGGCAGGTGTTAATGCAATTGATCCTACCGATAATAGTGTTATTGCCGATAACGCTGTCGCGATGATTCTTGTCTTGAAGCTGCGCTTCTTTGTTCTTGTGTTTTTCATTGTTTTTTCTCCTTTTGGAATTAAATTTGTTTTGTTTGTTTTTGTTAATGTGTTTGTGTTTGTTTTGAATAAGTTTTTCATTGTTGTTTCTCCTTTTTAAAGTTTTTATATTTTGGTTTTGTTTTTATTGTTCAATCTCGGTTTTTCCTTTGACTGTGACTTTAGTATATCAGGTTGTTCTTTGCAACTTCTTTGCAAATATCCGAGGTTTTTAAAAAGTTTTTATTTTTTCTTTTTTATCTCTCGGGGGTGATTTACTTTGTCCTGTCTCGGCTGTTCCCTTGACTGTGACTTTAGTATATCAGGTCGTTCTTTGCAACTTCTTTGCAAATATCCGAGGTTTTTAAAAAAGTTTTATTTTTCTTTTTTATCTCTCGGGGATGATTTACTTTGTCCTGTCTCGGCTTTTCCCTTGACTGTGGCTTTAGTATATCAAGTCGTTCTTTGCAACTTCTTTGCAAATATCCGAGGTTTTTAAAAAAGTTTAAAAATAATTATCTTTTCATTCCAAAATGATTATGTTATAATGGAAAAAGCATAACTTAAAGGTTGATTAGTATGAAAACAAAGATAAAAGAATATCTCGGCGGAAAAGTGTTTACTTCCGTAATTGTCGGTATGGTATTACTCTCGCTGGTTTTTATGATTGTACAGTGTATCCCGTATTTTCAGGTAGACTTTACAAATAAAAAAATGAGCACTATGCTCGTAGGTAAATACTCCGTTGACGGCGGAGAATGGAAGAATGTTGATCCAACAAAAACTATTAACGAGCATTTCCATAAAGTAACCATTAAGGGTAAGCTCGATGAAACGGCGGCTAACTTCAGCACATTGGCTTTTTCCTCAAAAGATATATGGTTCACTCTACGCTCAGCCGACGGAAAGTTCGAGTTTTCCACCCGCCGAAGTATACCCGATATACCCGAGGAGCTTTTTTCTCCCGCAGATAGAATGTTCCGTACCCCGGGTTACGATGTAACGGAGATTTTAACCGAATCGTTCCCCGATACGGTTCTGAGCGGCAAACAGGATATGATTATAGAAGTTGAGTACCCGTACTCAATGGCGACGCTGAGCTTTTCGGATAGTTTCGGAGTAATGTATTGTCAACAGGACGGACTGTATAATCAGTTGTTCTTTAAGTCAATGCCGAGCTTTCTGCTATTTGTTCTCGTATGCTTTTTCGGGTTATTTTTCTTCCCCGTATCGAGCTTTGTGCTCGGAAAAGTAAACTACAAATATCTATGCTTCGGAGCGCTGTGTTTTTTCTGGGGACTGTATATGATAACGCAGTCGCTCGGAGATTTCCTTAATCTTTGGATTACGGACGTGACGATATGTCTGTTTACCGTCAGGATGATGAGCTATCTTTTTATAACTACGATATTCCTCTATCTTAAATCCAACCTCCAAAAGCCTATGACAAGAGCGATAGCGAACCTTACTATAACGCTCTTTTTCCTGTCGGTAATAGTCGCGGCGGTTTTACATCTTACAAACGTCATAGACGTTACCGCCACAAGACCGAATATGTTTATTAATACAGCGGTATGCGCGGTAATTATGATTGTACTGCTTTGCTTGGAAATACGCGGCAACCGCAACGCGCTTGTATTCCTAATATCGTGGAGCCCGCTTATGCTTACCCTTATGCTCGACATACTCGACCAGTATATTCACCTCGCGGGTTCACGCTTCTTCAATTACGGTCTTGCGGTAACAATGGCGTACCAGATCGTAAGACTGATACTGGATTTACGCACGCAGTACAAGGAAGCTATCCGCTATCAGCAGGTACAAAAAGAGCTTTACGAGGCTAAGGTAAGCGTTATGGTAAGCCAGATAAGACCGCACTTTATGTATAACGCGCTTTCGTCTATCGCAATTTTATGCAAGCTAAATCCCGACACCGCCTACAACGCTACGGTAGCGTTCTCGGACTATCTCCGCGGTAATATGGACTCATTAAAACAAACGGCTCCCGTACCCTTCGAAAAGGAACTGGAGCACCTTAAAAAATACTTATATATAGAAAAGCTTCGTTTCGACGACCAGCTGAATATCGAATATGATATTCAGGCAACGGATTTTGAAATCCCGCTGCTCTCGATTCAGCCGCTGGTTGAAAACGCTGTCAAGCACGGCGTCGGTATGAAAGAGGACGGCGGAACGGTTAAAATCTCCACCCGCGAGACCGAGACCGATTATGAGGTTATTATAGAGGACGACGGCGTGGGCTTTGACGTAAATAAAAAGAAAGACGACGGCCGCTCACATATCGGTATGGAGAACACCAAAAAACGCCTTAAAGATATGTGTGATGCGGATGTTATCGTTACAAGCGAGCCTGACAAGGGCACAACAGCTAAAGTTATTATCCCGAAAAGGAGGAATACCGAATGAGAATCCTATGCGTTGACGATGAACCTTTAATGCTGAAAATGCTTGAAATGTCAATACGTGAGGCTAAACCCGACGCGGATATTACGGCGCATAAAAAACAGGCGGACTTGCTCGAGGACGCTAAAAAGAACGGCTGTGATATCGCCTTTTTGGATATCCATATGCGCGGAATGAACGGCGTAGAGCTCGCGAAAGAGCTTAAAGCCGTTAACCCCAAGATGAATATTATCTTTGTAACGGGCTTTTCCGAGTACGCGGGCGAGGCGATGAGCCTCCACGCCTCGGGGTATATTATGAAGCCCGTAACCAAGGAAAAAATTGAAAAGGAGCTTTCCGATTTACGCTTCCCGATTATCCCGAAGGATAACGCGAAGCTAAGGGTAAGATGCTTCGGAAACTTCGACGTATTTACGCCCGACGGAAACCACGTCCGTTTCGAGCGCAGTAAGTCGAAGGAGGTATTCGCCTATCTCGTTCACCGCCACGGCGCGTCCTGTACGACAAGAGAGATTTTCGCCGCGATTTTCGAGGATGAGCCCTACGAAAAGAAACTGCAAAATCTTCTTCAGACATATATTTACGCTATGATAAAAAGTCTTAAAGCGGTCGGCGCAGGAGACGCGGTTGTACGAAGCTACAACGCCCTCGCGGTAAATCCCGATGTTCTCGACTGCGATTACTACCGCTTCAAGGAGCTTGACGCGGGAGCCGTAAACGCCTACGAAAACGAATATATGAGCCAGTATTACTGGGCTGACTTTTTATACTACGATTATTAAGCCGTAAAGGAGAGAGAATATGAAATTAATCCAGAGCTTTTCGGTTGACCATACGCTGATCGTTCCCGGGATATTTTTAAGCCGTGAGGACAATGTTAACGGCGGTATGGTAACAACATATGACATTCGCCTTAAAAGACCTAACAGAGAGCCTGTTATCGACACAGCCGCTATGCACTCGCTCGAGCATCTTATCGCTACATTTCTACGCAACGAGCCCGACTGGAAGGACGAGGTAATATACTGGGGACCGATGGGATGTCTTACGGGCTTTTACCTTATCTTAAAAGGTAACCGCTCCCCTAGGGAGATTTACGACTTAGTGCTAAGAGCCTTTAAGTCGGTAAAAGACGCCGAGGAGGTTCCCGGTACAGCTCCCGAAAACTGCGGTCATTACCTTATGCACAACCTCGGTATGGCTAAATGGTACGCGGATGAATTCGCGCTTTATCTCGAAGAAAACGCCGATAACCCCGCTATCTTCGAGTACCCGAGAACCGAGCGTCTTATTACAGACGACGGACAGCAGTTCTACGACTCATAACGGCAATCCCGATCACGACTTCGGAAGCGTTCGTTTTCCGAAATCGAATCCCAAATAAAGTAAAAACGCCCGTTCCGCGGTTAAGCGGTACGGGCAATTTTTATTGTTCTGTTTTATTACTGTTTTTCCACCTGCGATAGACCGCGGCTAAAACCGCGCCTGAGATATTGTGCCATACCGAGAACACCGCCCCTGGTACGGTAGCCATAGCCAAACTCGGGAAAGCGGTAGTCGCGAGGCTCGTCGCCAGTCCTGAATTTTGCATTCCGATTTCGATTGAGAGCGCTTTAGTCTTTTCGGGAGTCATTCTGAACAGCTTTCCTATTCCGAAACCGCATCCGTAACCGAGCAGGTTATGCAGAATTACGACGATAAGCACAAGCGCTCCGCAGGTATAAATCTTCTCGGCGTTATGCGATACAACCGTCGCGACAATCATACAAATACCGATTGTCGAAACAACGGGAAGCAACGCTACAATCTTCTCCGTAAATTTTGAGAACAGCTTGTTTATCAAAAAGCCGAGAGCTATCGGTATAAGAATAACGGAAACAATGCTCAAAAACATACTCCATACATCGACCTTGACGGTCTTTTGAAGAAGCAGCCAGGTTATCGCGGGAGTTAAAAACGGCGCGAGCAAGGTATTTACGCTCGTCATTCCGACCGAAAGCGCTACATCTCCCTTAGAGAAATATGTAATTACGTTACTTGACGTTCCTCCAGGGCAGGTACCGACAAGCACCACTCCCGCCGTAAGCGCGGGGTCGAGATTAAAAACGGTACAAAGTCCGAACGCGATTAACGGCATAAATATAAACTGAGCCGCGCATCCGATTAATATTTCCTTCGGGCGGGTAATTACGAGAGCGAAATCCTTCGGCTTCATCGTAAGCCCCATTCCGAACATTATAACCATAAGCAGGTAATTTACCCACGAGGTATCTATCCACAGCGACGATTGCGGTACGAACAGCGCCAGCGCCGCTACAGCGAGGACGATTAACGCCATAAACCTCCCGAAATATTCGCCTATTTTTTCCATAGCTTTCATTATATTATTACCTTTCCTAAGCCATAAATATACAATTAATAATATCAGAAACAATAAAAAAAGTCTACAAATAATTTTTCTTAACTATTTCTTCAGCTAAACTTTAGATTAGCGTTTTATAATTATAATCGAGCAAGGGGGAGTTGAAGGTTTTCTCCCCCGAAAAAGAAAGGAAATAGAATTATGAAAAGAATTACAGCAATTTTACTGACCGTTTTAACGCTACTTTCATTAGCGGTTACGGTTAACGCCGAGGATAAGCCCGTGATTTCGTTCAAAACCGAAAAGGCTCTCTACGTTCACGCGGTTTCGGGCTCGGACGACACAGAGTCATGGAGCGCCTGGCAGTGCGTTCACGACCTGAAAAACACAAAAATTAACGAAAACGAAAAATACTTTTTCCTCCCCTCCTCAGCCGACAGCGCTAAGGCGGATATCTACAACGCTTATTCCGAAAGCGTAACCGTTAACGGTAAAAATATACCCGCGGGACAAACCGCTTCCGTAAGCTACGAGGAAAATAAGGCGTACGAGGTTAAAGCCGAAAACAATGTTTACACGCTCAGATTTATGAAGTCGGGCGCCGAGGCGGCGATTTACGTTAACAATTCGGATGTTGACGGCAAAGGCACAGACCTTTTCAATTACCTTATTAAGGATAAAAGCCTTACCTCAACCGCGACAGGAGCGATTGTTACTCCCGACGGAGCGATTAACAACACGCCGATAAAGAAGATCAAAGGCAGAGGCAATACTACCTGGCAGGCTCCTAAAAAGCCGTTTAATATCACATACGATAAAAACGTAAGCATTGCGGGTATGAATGAGGGTAAAAAGTTCTCTCTGCTCGCTAATTTCCAGGACGATTCGCTGTCGAGAAACCGTTTCCTCTACGACCTTTCGGACGCGGTAGGAATGCCTTACGCATCCGACTCACGCTACGTTGACTTCTATATGAACGGATATTACTGGGGTTCTTTCCAGATGGCGGAAAAAATCGACGTAGGCAAAAACTCAATGATAAATGATTTCAGCGACAAGGACTACCTTGACGACGAGGGAAACGTAAAGAAAGATTTCCCGTTCTTATGCGAGATTGACGCGAGCGCGGACGACGAGGACTACTTCGTTACTCTCGACAACAAAATGAAGCTCACTATAAAAGCTCCCGAGCTCGATAAGACGGACAAGGGCTACAACGAGGTTAAGGAAATAGTAAAAAATAAATACGAAGAATTCGAGAGCCGTCTGCTCGATGAGGAAGCGGATATCGAGCCTTACGCGGATATCGACTCGGTGGCTAAGCTCCTTATCATAAACGAGCTCGGCAAGAACTGGGATTTCGGTGTATCGAGCTTCTTCTTCACCTACCGTCAGGATGAAGACGGTAAATTCAAGTTCTTCGGCTCTCCCGTATGGGATTACGATAACTCGCTCGGAAACGCGAAGGGTATGAAATCCTCCCTGGAGTTCTTAGAAATTGATGACTACGAGCTCCCCACAGGCTGGTGGAACGAAAGAGCTTTCGGAATACCCTTTAACAAAACTGTTATGGAAAGGTCTAGCGAAATATGGTTCGAGAAATTCGTACCCGCTATCGACCATTTTACAGGCAAAAGCGTAAATGAAGAAATCGGCAAGGATTTCTACACCGCGGAAAAATACTTCAACCTCATTGAAAAGAGCGCCGAGATGAACTACAAAAGCGGCTGGCTGCTTAAAACAAGCGACTGGATTGCCGACCACTCAATCCTCACAAACGCAACATTCGATAAAGACAAGAACACCTATTATCTCGACAAAAATCCGACAACTTATCCGCAAACCTTTAAGGGAATGTACAACTACTGCCGTGACTGGATGGTAAGCCGCGCGGCGTGGATTTCAAAGGAGCTCTCGGGCGATGACGTTATTACCGAGGAGGTTGACAACATTATCCCGACGGAGCCTGAAAACGACGACAAGACAGTCGAGCCGACTAAGCCTTCGGACGATACTAATAAAGCCGCCGCTAAAAAAGCCAATACGATGACCGTAAAGGCTAAGACCGTTAAAGCTATGGCTAAGAAAAAAACCGTTATTAAAAAATCCAAGGCGTTTACGATTAAGAACGCTGTCGGCAAGCTCAGCTTTAAAAAGCTCAGCGGTAATAAGAAAACCGCAATTTCCAAGGCGGGGAAAATCACCGTTAAGAAAGGTCTTAAAAAGGGTAAGACATATAAACTTAAAATAAGAATCACCGCCTCGGGCAACACGAATTATTACGCGAAATCAAAGACGGTAACGCTTAAAATTAAAGTAAAGTAGTATTAATAACGGCTCAATCCCGTTTAAGGATTGAGCCGTTGCTTTATAATTTTAGTCCTTCGAAAACCTATTATGTAAAAACCGTATTAAAAAGGAAATAAGATATGTAGCGCCGAGCATTATCGGCATAGAAATCATCCAGTTACCGCCCTTATTAAAGGTATAGAAATCCATCCAGCCGCCGTTTTTCTCGCCGATAATCACAACCTCGGTTAAATAAACCGCTCCGTACAGAATAACGGGTATAAGCGGGATCAGGCTTTCGGGCAGTTTAATCTTGGTATCGGTTTCGAGAAAGACAAACGATATAAACGTCATAACAGGTCCCGCGATATGCATATAAAACGCCGTTCCGAGTAAAAGGAATTTAATATCATAAATCGGCAGGAGCAATACCATAACCGTCGTAAACGTCAGCGTAAGCGAGACCGCCGCCGCGTACTTAAACAAAACCGCCGCGCGCGGTAATTTTTTACGTTTTCCGCGTAAAATCTGTATCTCGAACGGAATAAGGATAAGCGAAGCTAATCCCGCGAGGATGTTTGAATCGGTTGTAAAAAACTTATAGGAATCAAATCCCGATTGGACGAGCGGGTTTTCGCTGTAAAAATAATAGGAAATCGCAATCGCCGCGGTAGAAACCGCTATTAAAATATTCATTATCAGCGCGGCAAGTATTTTTTATTCAAAATCAGCCCTTCTTTACTTTTTAGTATATTAATACTAACACTACGGAGTAATATTTTCAACATACAATTTATCAGTAATTCATTTATAAATATCAAAAATACATTTATGTATGGTATATTAATTACATTAACAGTATCGAAAGGATTAGTTATGGAAAAATACTTTAATATAAATACATCAGGTCGAAGTATCCGATGTAAGATTTACTGCAAAGACCTTAAATCCGTCAAAAAGGCGGTAATCAATATCCACGGCTTCAGCGGCCACAAGGATAATAAAGCGGCGCAAAGGTTCGCAGAATATGTTCTTAAAAAACGACACGACACGGCGATTATAGCCTTTAACCTACCCTGTCACGGCGACGACGTTAGAAAAACGATTTTATTATCCGACTGCGATCTATATATAAAAGCCGTAATCGACTATATAAAATCACGCTTTTCGACCGAGGATATTTATGTATATACAACGAGCTTCGGCGGATATCTGACTTTAAAATACATAGCGGAACACGGCAACCCGTTTAAAAAAATCGCTATGCGGTGTCCCGCGGTAAATATGTACGAGGTACTTTCGGGCTGTATAATGTCTCCCGCCGAGCAGAAAGCCTTATCTAACGGAAAGCCCGTGCTCGTAGGCTTCGACAGGAAGATAAAAATATACGGGGATTTTCTCGACGATTTAAAGGCTAACGATATAACGGGGTACGACTATACTCCCTACAGCGAAAAGCTCCTTATTCTCCACGGTACAAAGGACGAGGTCGTAAGCTTCGACGCTTCCGAAGAATTCGCGAAGAAAAACAACATAGAGTTTATTCCGATAGAAAACGCAGACCATAGATTTAAGGATCCCAATTTAATGAACGAGGCGATAAAAATAATCTTCGGATTTTTACAGCTATAAGAAAACGGCTTAGTCTTTTCTAAGCCGTTTTACTATACTATTTTTCCCTGTTTATTCTGAAATCGACCGAGCGTTTAAGGTAATCAAGATATTGTTCATCACGACACATAGCCTTACTCGGGGTATCGGACAGCTTCGCCACAGGTCTGCCGTTTACGTACTGGAGCTTGATTACAATATTCAGTGCGGATTCGCTGGTATCGTTGGTACAGAAAGTACCGATTCCGAAGCTCACTTTCGCTCTGTCTTTAAAATAATCGAAAAGCTTCTGGGCGCGGTCGAAGTCAAGGCTGTCGCTGAACAGGAGCATTTTTGTTTTCGGATCTACGCCGTAGCTTTCGTAATGCTTAATCATCTTCTCTCCCCACTCGTAGGGATCGCCGCTGTCGTGGCGTACGCCCGTATAGTTATTAACCATCGAGCGTCCGAAGTCGAGCAGGAAAAGGTCGGTTGTAATCGTATCGGTCAGCGCGGTACCGTTGTCGCCGTCGTACTCCGCGTACCAATCCTTCATCGCGTAGTAGTTGGTAAACGCAAGCGGAATTTTGTCTATACCCTGGTACATCTGCACGTACTCGTGGGCGTAGGTTCCGATTGGCGTAAGGTTGTACTTCATAGCGAGATACACGTTAGACGTTCCGACGCATTTATCGGTTTCTTCCGAAAGACGTTTTACCACAACATCCTCCCATTCGCGGGATAGTCTGCGGCGGCATCCGAACTCGGCGAATTTAAAGGTATATGTGCCGTCGTTAAGCGCTTTTATCTTGGCGTCGAGCTTATCCTCGGCGGACTTACGCAGAGCCTCGTAGTCAAAGCTCATTCTAAAATACACTTCGTTTATAATTTCGAGCAGGTATATCTCGAACTGCATAGCCGAAAACAACGGCCCGTCAACTACAACGCTCAACTCTCCGCTGTCGCTTCGGCTTACGGAAACGTAATCCCGAATAGGCTTCCACAACCGCAGAAATTCTACGTAGTCATCCTTAATAAAACGTATAGAACGAAGATAATCGAGCTCCTCTTTTTTAAAGCTGAGGGTACAGAGATGGTCAACCTGTTCGCTGATTTCATTAGTCATTTCCTCGGTGAACACCACGTCTTTATTGCGGCATTTAAAATAGTATTGTCCGCTTAAATCGGTGTGCTTGTGGAAAATAACCTGGTTCATATTGAATTTGTAAAGGTCGGTATCGAGAAGCGACAGTACAATTGGTTTAAGTTTCATTTTCGTCCTCTTATATTTTCTTTTCTATTTTCGGGTCGAATATCGGCATAAGCTCGAGCTTAAATAGGTTGAGCTTATGGAGCCTGTCTATTCTCTCTTTGCTTACGGGGTTATCTATCTCGCCTGTGCGGATATAGTGGTCGAGTTCCGCGTAGGTAAAGCCGAGCTTTTCCTCGTCGGTTTTTCCGCAAAGTCCGTCGGTCGGAACCTTATCCACGAGCTCGGCGGGAAGCCCTATAAGCCTTCCTATCTGCTTCATTTCGTCAACCGTAATATTGGAGCACGGGCTGAAATCGCCGACGCTGTCGCCGTAGCGGGTTGAATAGCCTACCCAGTCCTCGGATAAGTTGCAGGTATTGGCAACACGTCCGTTGTTGCTCTGGGAAACGGCGTAAAGCGTAGACATACGTATACGCGGCGGTAGATTAGTAAGGCTCTGTTCGCTAAGCTCGAACGGAATACTTTTTATAAGTCCGTCTACCGCGTCCTTAATATTTACAATATAATGCTTTATTTTCAGAAAATCTACGAGCATAAGCGCTTTATCAATATCCGCCTGCTCGCCGTTCGGCATTAATACGCCGATAACTCTTTCTCTGCCGAGCGCTTCTACACACAGCGCCGCAACGATAGAGCTGTCTTTTCCTCCCGAGATACCTACAACGGCGTTACAGTCTTTTCCGTTTTTCTCGAAGAAATCACGTATCCATTGTACGCACTCGTTTTTTACTTTTTCCGCGTTAAACATAATATAACCTCACTTTGCGAAAATCTGGCAGGACGCCATTGTTTTTATAGCAGCGGTGTGAGCTTCGGGAGTTACTCCCGCGCAACATTCAGGGTCTATTTTAATAACCGCCTCGGGGAAATTAGCCTTTAATATCAGCGCGTTGCTGACTACACAGATATCGGTACAGAGCCCGATTAGTTCTATCGAAAGCTCCTCCTCTCCCGCTCTGTCTTTTATAAGGGCGGGAAGGTCGGTCGAGCCGAAGGTATTCTTTTCAACAGCGGTAAAGCCCTTTTTATCGAGAGCCGCCTTAACCTCTTTATCGAGCAACCAGCCGTCGGTATTCTTTATACAATGCGGCACGGGCAGGTTTTTACCCTCCGAGGTTTCCATATAATTGTAAAAATGAGTATCGAGCGTAGCGAAAATTTCACCGTCGAAATCCTCTATTTTTTTCACAACATTCGGAACTATCGCGACGGCTTCCTTTGTACCGAGAACGCCGTCAACAAAGTCCTTCTGCATATCAACAACAATCATAAACTTTTTCATAAAAGGTTTTCTCCCTCGCCCATAACATTTATATCCACGGCAGCGGCGTCCTCTAAATGGAACGCCATTAGCTTATTGCCCGTTTCCTCGTTATAAATCTGCTCAAGCCCCGACTCCTTTATCATCTTCTCGGCGTATTTTCCGTCGGTCTCGAAAACAGCCTTTCCCGAATAGCGAAGCCAGTGGCCGTTCGGCTTGCAAGCGGCAATCTCAACGAAAGGATTTTTTACCATCTGCTTATACACGTCCTTAAAATCGCCCACGCCGAAGATAACCTTACCGTCCTCCTCGAAATGCGCGCCTAAGGGACGTAGCTTAGGACGGTCGCCGTCTACTGTAGCTAAAAAGAAAATCCCTGTTTCGGTTAAGAAATCATTTATTTTGCTCATAAATATGTCTCCTTATAATATAATTAATATCCATATAAATAATACCAAAATTATAAGCTCTTGTCTACTGTATTTTTTACGCCTTTATAAAGGCGTTTTTAATCCGCTTTCCGCGGGTAAGATTATCTTGACTTTTCCCACTATATATGGTAAAATTTTCTAGATAGTATGTATATATTTTGTACTGTCCTATATACATAAAATAGCCTCCTCGAAAGGAGATACGGAGACTATTAGCGCCTGGACCAATTTGGTTGACGAGGGTTGGCGGTTATCGAAAGACTCGGCGGATGCCGTCACGGCCTTATATTACACTCAACACACTGTTTTTACTCCTATATCGGTGTTTTTTAAGCAGGTCGTCAGAGAGAAAAGAAAAAGCAGAATTAAAACTGTAACAAAGGTTCTCTTATTGCTTATTTTTTATAAAAACGTTAATAAAATTAAAGGAGATATTTATTATGAGAGTTGTAATTCAGGATAATTACGATAAAATGTGCAAATGGGCGGCTAACTATATCGCTCAGAAGATTAAGAATCATAAAGAGGATCGTCCCTTCGTACTCGGACTTCCCACAGGCTCATCGCCTATCGGTGTTTATAAAGAGCTCTATACAATGAACCAGAAGGGCGAGTTATCGTTCGCTAATGTAGTAACATTCAATATGGACGAATACCTCGGACTTCCTCACGAGCACGACCAAAGCTACTGGTACTTTATGCACGACAATTTCTTCGATCATCTCGTAGATATGAAGAAAGAGAACATCAATATCTTAAACGGTATGACTGATGATCCCGAGGGCGAGTGCAAGAGATACGAGGAGAAAATCGCTTCTTACGGCGGAATTGACCTCTTTATGGGCGGTATCGGCGTTGACGGACATATCGCGTTCAACGAGCCCTTTACAAGCCTCGCTTCACGCACAGGCGTAAGAAACCTTACAACAGACACAAGAATCGTTAACTCACGTTTCTTCGGCAACGATCCCGAAGCGGTTCCCGCTCAGGCTCTTTCCGTAGGCGTAGGCACAGTTACAGATTCCAAGGAAGTTTTAATTCTTATCAACGGCCATAATAAGGCGAGAGCTCTCGCTGAGACAGTAGAGGGTTCCGTAAGCCATAAGTGGACCTGCTCCGCTTTACAGATGCACAACGGCGCTATTATCGCTTGTGACGAAGCTGCCTGCGGCGAGCTTACGGTTGACACATATAAATATTTCCTCGATATTGAAAAGAAGGAGAGACTTTAATGTACACTATAAAAGATCTCTATGATTTAGATCATACTCTCGCGAAGGATTATCTTTCGCAGTTTACTTATCCGTGGGAAGCCTTAAAGGGTATTAAGGACTTTATCCTCGAGTTAGGCGCTACTCTCGGCGACGATTACGAGCAGAGAGCAGAAGGCGTATGGGTTCATAAGACAGCCAAGGTATTCGATTCGGCTTATCTCGGCGCTCCCTGTATTATCGGCCCGAACACAGAAGTTCGTCAGTGCGCTTTTATCCGCGGTTCGGCTTTAGTAGGCGCTGACTGCGTAGTCGGCAACTCCGCCGAGCTCAAGAACGTTATCCTTTTCGACCACGTTCAGACTCCGCACTACAACTATGTAGGCGACTCTATTCTCGGCTACTTCTCACATATGGGCGCGGGCTCAATCACATCTAACGTTAAGTCCGACAAAAAGCTCGTTGTAGTTCATAACGGCACAGAGAAGATCGAAACAGGGCTCAAGAAATTCGGCGCTATGCTCGGCGACTACGTTGAGGTTGGATGTAACGCCGTATGTAACCCCGGTACTGTTATCGGCAGACACGCAAGCGTGTACCCCACATCCTGCGTACGCGGTGTTGTTCCCGAGAACTGTATTTTTAAGAACGACGGTACCGTTGTGGAAAGGATTGAAAGATAATGGGTAAATATTTCGGTACAGACGGATTCAGAGGCGAGGCTAACAAAAACCTTACCTTTGAGCACGCTATTAAAATAGGAAGATTTTTAGGCTGGTACTACGGCGCTAATATGGGAAAGAAAGCTAAGATCGTTATCGGTAAGGATACACGCCGCTCCTCCTATATGTTCGAGTACGCGCTTTGCACAGGTCTTATGGCAAGCGGTGCTGACGCGTATATTATGCACGTAACCACCACTCCCTCCGTAGCTTATATCACTCGTATTGACGATTTTGACTGCGGTATTATGATTTCCGCGTCACATAACCCGTTCTATGACAACGGTATCAAGCTTCTCAACAGCAAGGGTGAGAAGATGGAGGAGGAAACTCTCTTAAAGGTAGAGGACTTTATCGACGATAAGATCGAAATTCCGATTGCCGAGAGAGAGAACATCGGACGTACCGTTGACTATGTAGAAGGACGTAACCGCTATATCGGCTACCTCATCTCTATGAGCAAATACAGCTTCAAGAATGTTAAGGTAGGTCTCGACGTTTCCAACGGCGCGGCATGGCAGATTGCCAAGGGCGTATTCGACGCTCTCGGAGCTAAGACATATGTTATCAACGACGCTCCCGACGGCTACAATATCAACACCGACTGCGGCTCAACCCATATCGAGCACTTGCAGAAGTTCGTTGTAGATAATAACTTAGACGTAGGCTTCGCTTACGACGGCGACGCCGACCGCTGCTTAGCGGTTGACGAAAAGGGCAACGTAGTCACAGGCGACCATATCATCTATATGTACGGCGTATATATGAAGGAAAGAGGAAAGCTCATAAACAACAAGGTTGTAGCTACTATTATGAGTAACTTCGGTCTGTTTAAGGCGCTCGATAAGGTCGGCATCGAATACGATAAGGTTAATGTCGGCGACAAGTACGTTTACGAGAATATGGTAAATACAGGCAACCGTATCGGCGGCGAGGAATCGGGACATATTATCTTCTCGAAATACGCTACCACAGGCGACGGTATCCTCACCTCTTTAAAGCTTATGGAGGTTATGCTCGCTAAAGAGAAACCGATGAGCGAGCTCGCGGCTCCTATGGTTATGTATCCCCAGGTTCTCAAGAACGTTAAGGTTAAATCCAAGCCCGACGCTAAGAACGACCCCGATGTACAGAGCGAAGTAGCCAAGGTATCCGAGGTTCTCGGCGACAACGGAAGAATTCTTCTCAGAGAATCAGGCACAGAGCCTGTTATCAGAGTTATGGTTGAGGCTGATTCGGACGAAACCTGCGAGAAATACGTTGACCAGGTAATCGACGTTATCAGAGCAAAAGGACATATTATTTAATTATTTAACGGGCTGTTTAAACTCTAAACGAGTTTTGCAGCCCGTTTTTAGCAGGAAGTAGGAAGTGGGAAGTGAGAAGTGTTTCTCATATTTAATACGGCGCGGTTCTTTAGAAACCGCGCCGTTAATTTATATTATTCTTTTAAAATTTTAAGTCATACCAGAGTAAGAACGCGTAGATTGCGTAGATTCTTCCCCAGTACTGTTCCTCGCCCTCGAGATAGCTTACCCAGAGCTTTTCAAGCTGCTGCTGGTCGAAGAACTTTTTAGAAGTATCTCCGAAAAGCTTATCGGCGATAGGCTTGTTGAACTTTTCGTCCGCAAGCCATTTTCTCACAGGCACAGGGAAGCCTACTTTCTTTCTGAACGCAACCTCGTCAGGGAGCTTAGCGCTCGCCGCCTTACGGAAAACATATTTATTCTGACCCTCGGCGAATTTGTATTCGGCGGGGATTTTTCTCGCTACGTTAAACAGTCTTAAATCGCTGAACGGAGTATGCAGCTCTACTCCGCAGGCTGTACTTGTACGGTCGGTATTAAGATAAATATCGCCCTCCAGCCATAAAGACACGTCGATAGTAAGCTTCTGCGCGAGCGGATCCTGTCCCTCTACCTCTTTCCATAGCGGAGCTACGGGGTCAACCGCCTTAACGCTCTCGTCGTAGTCGAGCATTAACGACTTAATATAATCCTCGGACATAATATGGGAGCAGGTAAGGTACGTCCACTCCTTCGGGATTTCACGCTTATGGGCGTTATAGCCGCCAAAGAACTCGTCGATTCCCTCTCCCGAATATACAACCTTCGCGTACTCTCGTACAGCCTTACAGCCGATAGAGAAAGCCACCGCCGATGCGTCGCCTAAGGGCTGGCCCATTTTATCAATAACGGTAGGAATACGCTCAAAATACTCGTCGGGCTCGATAATCTTTTTACGGAAGCCTTTTCCGAGGATTTCCGCGGTCTGACGCGCGAGCTCCGACTCATCGAAGCCCTCCTCGCCGTAGCCGACGGTATTAGCGCACTCGGCGTCGCTAGCCGCGAAAAGATAGGACGAGTCAACTCCGCCCGAAAGGAACGATTCCTTATACGGGAACTCCTTATCACCGCGTTCCTCGGACATAATCTCGTCTATTACTTTCTCGATTTCAGCGGCAAATTCATCAACCGTCTTAGTATTATCGGGCTCGAACTCGGGCTTAAAGTAGCGTACGGTCTCAGCCTCTTTGCCGTTCCACTCAACATAATGACCTAGCATCAGCTTATAAACATTCTCGTAGAAGGTTTCCCCGCCTATCGGATAGCCGTAGAAAAGGTACTGCTGGAGCATACGCTTATTCAGCTTCTTTGTAAAGCCGTCGGTTGACGCGATTTCGTTAATATCGCCCGAGCAAACGAACTCTCCGTTAATTACGGAATAAAACATCTGCTTCTGACCTACCTGGTCTCTTACACAGTAGAGCTTCTTTTCGCTCTCGTCATAAAGTGCGAAAGCGAACATTCCGTAAATATGCTCCATCATATTCATCTTCCATTTTGAATACGCTTTTTTTAATATCTCAGCCTCGCGCTCCTGACGGTTTAAATCAAGCTCAATACCGAGCTCGGAGCAAAGGCTTCTCCAGTTTCTTATATAACCGCTGTAATAACGGATTTCTGTCTTGTTGTTGTCCATAGTATCGACCTCCGTGTCAGATTATGTAGAAATTATACCATTTCTAAACGAGGTTGTCTATATGCTTTTTTCAAATAGAGAATATTTCAAGATTTTAATTTGATATTTAAACACTGCTGTGCTATAATTTTAAAGGTTAATTTATTTTTGTTTAACGCACAGGAGGCGGATTATGAAAATAGGGTTCGATAATGGAAAATATCTTGAAATGCAGTCGCAGCATATCCGCGACAGAATAAAGAAATTCGGCGATAAGCTTTACCTCGAATTCGGCGGTAAGCTTTTTGACGACTACCACGCCTCCCGAGTTTTACCCGGCTTTAAGCCTGACTCAAAGCTGCAGATGCTTATGCAGCTTAAAGACGAAGCGGAAATCGTAATCGTAATTAACGCCGACGACATCGAGAAAAATAAGGTTCGCGGCGACTTGGGAATAACCTATGATTTAGACGCGCTCAGACTTCTCGACGTATTTAAAAGCCGCGGTCTGTATGTACCGTCGGTTGTACTTACGAGATTCGCCGAACAGCCCTCAGCCGTTAAGTTCGAGAAAAAGCTTATAGAAAACGGTATAAACGTATACCACCACTTCTCTATCCCGAACTATCCTACCGACGTTGACCTTATCGTAAGCGACGACGGCTACGGAAAGAACGACTATGTCGAAACCTCACGCAAGCTCGTTGTAATTACCGCTCCGGGTCCCGGCTCGGGCAAGATGGCAGTATGCCTTTCCCAGCTTTATCACGAGCACAAGCGTAATATCAAGGCGGGCTACGCTAAATTCGAGACCTTCCCTATCTGGAACTTACCGCTTAAACACCCCGTTAATGTCGCGTACGAAGCGGCTACAGCCGATTTGAACGACGTTAATATGATAGACCCGTTCCACTTAGAGGCTTACGGAAAAACTACAGTAAACTATAACAGGGATATCGAGATTTTCCCCGTTCTCAATACAATGTTCGAGCTGATCTTAGGCGAGTCGCCGTATAAATCGCCCACGGATATGGGCGTAAATATGGCAGGCAACTGTATTATTGACGACGAGGCGGTTTGCGAAGCCGCTAACCAGGAGATAATCCGCCGTTACTACTACGCGCTTTCGAACAATACCAAGGGCGTAGGCTCCTCGGACGAAGCGAATAAAATCAGCATACTTATGCAGCAGAGCAAGCTCAACGTAACCGACAGACGCGTAATTACCCCCGCGCTCAAAAAGGCGGAGGAAACAGGCGCTCCCGCGGCGGCTATCGAGCTTTCGGACGGAAAGATTATAACAGGTAAGACAACTAACCTGCTCGGCGCGGTTTCGGCTATGCTTTTAAACGCGCTTAAATCGCTCGCCAATATCCCCGACCAGGTTGAGCTTCTCGACGCGGCGGTTATCGAGCCTATTCAGAAGTTAAAGGTTTCGAGCCTCGGCTCGGTTAACCCCAGACTCCATACGGACGAAATTTTAATCGCGCTTTCGATGTCGGCGGTAACTAATCCGACAGCGAAGCTCGCTATGGAAAAACTTCCGCTTCTCCGCGATACAGACGCTCACGCTACGGTTATCCTCTCGGAAACCGATATGCGTACGCTTAAAAAGCTCGGTATACGTCTTACGACGGAACCTACTTACGAAACTAAAAAGCTCTATAATAAATAAATATATCGGCTCGAGCGAGCCGATATATTTTTTGCCATTACTTCTTTACGGTAACTTTTATCTTTTTATACGCTCCGCTCTGGGCATAAGCGTAAACGATACATTTTCCTTTTTTCTTAGCGGTAATTTTTCCGCCCGCGTTTACTGTCGCGATTTTTGTATTCGAGCTTTCGTATTTCATACCGCGGTGTACGTTTACCTTACGCTTCTTTGACTCGGGTATCGCTTTAGCCTTCAGCTTAAAGCTCTTGCCCTTTTTCTTCAGCGTTACCTTGTCTTTTTTAGCGGCGGTTGTAACCTTTTTAAAGTTGCCGTTTTTTCCGCCCGAGGTGGTAATATGGAGAGTTTTCGCGGTGGCGATAAGCTTTCCGCTTCCGTTAAAGGCGGCGACAAGATACTTATAATATGTACCTTTTTTAAGGTTTTTCTGCGTATAGGATGTACCCGATACGGAGGTTAAATAATTATACGGGTTAGTCTTTCCGCATTTATTAGCGTAAATCGAGTAGCTCTTAGCGCCCTTAACTTTATTCCATGTAATTGAAATAGAGTTTTTGGCGGCTTTTTTCTGTTTAGCAGAAAGAATACCGAAGGTAGAGCCCTTGGGGTCGCTGTCGGTTTTTAAGCCTGTTATAAACTTAGTAACCTGAGCTTTTGTAGCGCCGCCGCTGAGCGAGCTTATAGAAGGCACGGGGTTAACGGGCTGCGGGCTTATGTCGGGATTAGGATCGCCAGGAGCGGGCTGAGTATTAACCATATAATCCTTATCCGCTTTTACGGTCAGAATATTAGAATACGGCGAGAAGAACTCACTCTCGACTTCTGTATTATAACCCATTCTCTGCTCTACGAAATAACGTGTTCTAAACTCTATTTCGGTGTCCTTATAAATCGGCTTTCCGTCGCCCGCGAGAGCGAGTACGTCGAAGCCCATTTCGGATTTCGGATCAACATCGCCCTGGCGCTCAAGCCACTGATTACTTCCTTTAATACGCGCCTCAACATAAACGCGCGCGTATCCGCCGAAACCGTTGATTTTAGTAAATTTCTCCGCTAAATCCTCGGGAACGGTTTATAATTAACTATCGGATAATCGTTAAATTCCTCGCCCGTCATATATCCGTCGGAGATAACGGGAGCAGGGATCTCATCCTCGGTATAAGGCCTCCATTGATTGCCGTCTTTACCGAATGACGCCGCGTCAGACCAATCGGAGAATAAATAGCGTGTTACGGGGTTTCCGTTTCCGTCGGTATCCCATACGGTAACATAGTAACGCATACGGGCGTAGAGCGTATGCTCGTTATAATCTATCGTAATATACGCTTCGCCGTCGTTGCGCTTTATCTCATACTGGCCTTCCTTAAGAACGTCTTTCATTCCGTTGCGGTGAACTCCGCCCTCAAAATCCTCGCCGTTCCAGCGCGTATCTTCGGGGTCATCGGGATTTCCCGCGTAACGTGTAATCCAGCATTCGTTAGTCGTCTGAGCGTACGGCCATATCGAAAGGAGATCCCACTCGCAGGTACGGGAATGTCCGTCCTTATCATAACCCAGACCGAAATAGCGGGTAGCTTCGTTATCATCCCAGTACTCGCTATGGTGCCAGTCATCTTTATCGTCAAGCGCCCAGTCAATCTGCGCGTCAATCGCGATATCGTCTATTCCGAGCTGCTTTAATAACGCTTCTTTTTTCTCGGAATCCTCGCATTCCTGCATAAAGCCTATCATATCCTCTTCCATACTGTAAGTAAAGTTCATGTCGGTTGCGTCGCCGATATCAACCTTGCTCATAGAAACGGTCTTAGACGGAATAAGCTTAAACGGCAGTTTCAGTTCTCCCGTATCGGCGCTTACGGGAATAATAAAACAACTCATAAGCAAAGCAATAACCAATACAGGCGCTAAAAATTTTTTCATAAAATGACCTCCTTAAAGGTATATTTCGCTTTCATTTTATCATACAAATCCTTGTCACGCAATCCAAAATTTAGCGCCGTTATTTGTGCAAAATGTACAGGGCTCAGGACCGAAGCCCTGAGCCCTGTGTGAGAGGGGAAATAGAATGACTTAATAGCTATTTTAAGGACAGCCTCCGATAGGCAAGTAAATGGATTTTGGCAAATGTATTTGTTTTCAATTATTTCTGTATAGTGTTGAGTGTGGAGTGTTGACATCACGGAGGCTGTCGTATATTCTCAGGAAGTTTTCTATAAGAAATCCTCCTGTATTGTGCCAATATAATACAGGAGGATTATTATTGTTTTTCGAAGTTTTTATGATAATTATATGAAATGTTGTTGACGCTTAAATGAACTAAACAACGACTGTATCTCCCGCGGAGATATAATTAAGGCTGTCCATATACTTTTTCATAACGCCGTACTGCCTTAGTCCCGTACAATGGCAGGTATAAAACACGGTATCGTACACGTTCAGCGCTTGGGCAAAGGCTTTAAGCCTATTATCGTCCTCGATTTTCGAGAAATGGAAGCCGCCGACAAGACAGTCGGGCTTAAACCAGCTTTCTATATTAATAATCCCCTTGTGGGAACAGCCGCTTATAAGAACCCTTTTAGCGTTTTCCTCTATAAGCAGGTAATGCTCGTGGCGGAAATCGTCGGGAACGAGCTTTCCGTTTTCTTCCGTATTCAGCCCGAACGAGCCTGAATCCAAGAGCTTATCCTTACCGTTACAGGAATAGAGCGTAAGCCCTTTTTCAATATTAAAGACCTCATCGGTAAATACTATCCGTTCGTTATCCATCAGGCGTTCGTCAAGCCCTATATACTTTTCGGTACCGTTATAATGGGGCTCGAAGGCGTGTTTATTCATATAGACCTTCGCCGTTTTATTGAGCTCGAGGAACTTTTTTAAACCGCCGCCGTGGTCGTAGTGTCCGTGGGAAAGCACGGCTAAGTCAACCTCAGACAAGTCAATCCCGAGCGTTTCGGCGTTTTTCGAGAACAAGTCGCTCTGTCCCGTATCGAAAAGTATCTTTCTGTTTTCGGTTTCTATATAAAGACTAAGTCCGTGCTCGGACAGCAAACCGTTTTTACTGGTGTTTTCAGTTAGCGCCGTTATTCTCATTTATTCTTTACCTTTAGAGTTTTTAAATACTCCTTCTGTTCGGGAGTAATTCTTCTGCTTTCGACGCATTTTTGGATCGCCTTATTATGCGTCCAGGTATCAAGCAGCCTGTTTTCTATATAGCTTATAACGCTGTCGTACTGTTTAGCGAGAGCAGTCGCGAAGTACCACGCAATCATCATATTTACGTAATATTCATCAGAGCGTATTTTCGCGACGATTTCGGGGTATTCTGGGCTAAAATCATCGTCAAGATAAAGCGACATAAGCATTTTTACACCGAATCGTACGGCGTAGGTTTCTCCGCTTTCTATCCAAAATCTGATATATGTAAGCAGCTCAATCTTGTGCTTTTTAAAAGCCTTCGGCGAAAGAGAGTCGCAGACAGCCCAGTTATCCACATAAGGCAGAAACTCCTCAACCTCATACACAGCCTTGCCGAAATCCTTTTCGAGCGTAATCAGGAAAGCGTGGAGCTGGTTTTCGTCATAGTATTTATGCGGAAGTGTATTCAGAAAATCTTCAATATCCTCGTTTGTATAAAGCTCCTTCGCGAGCTTTTTAATCTCGGGAAGTCTTACGCCGATAACCGTATCGGGGTTTACTGTCGGTATAAGCTTTTTCTGAAACTCCCCGTATTCAATATCCCTAAGTTCAAAAAGTCTTTCCTTAATCACGTCATTTATCATAATTATCTCTCCGTATTAATTCTCCCCTCCCGAAATCGAGAGGGGAGTTTATAAACCGTTAAATTATATCGTCGTTCCAGTCCTGATAATTGAATTCAACATTGTATTGTCCGTTGGTTTTAACGCCGTCGGAAATTGTAAGAACGTCGTTTTTATTATATACTATTACCTCTATATCAGGTTTAATATACTTTTTCATATCATATACCTCCTAACCTAATTCGCTGAGACGCGCTGCGCAGCCGTCCCACTTAACGTCGCTCGAATCAATATATGTTCCGTAATGTGTAAAACCGTCGTTGTCGATAACGTATAGACGGGCAACAACCGCCTTATCGTCGGTGATATTGTTCATAGCGGCGGTTACGTATTTATACGAGGAACCGTCTAAATCCGCGCTTCCGTATTCGCCCGTCATAGAATTGAGCGTTCCCGTACAATCGTATTTATGGCCGTTTTCAATTGTAAGCTTACCCGCGTTCTGCTTAGCGATATCGGTAGATTTCGAGGTAGTGGTAAATACGTAGCCGTATTCACGGGCGTTTTTAAGCACCTCGCTTGAAATAAGGCTGATAAAACGCATCGAATCATTCTCGTCAGCGCTCTTTTTCTGGATACCGAGGAGATTAAGACCGTTATAGCCCGAAGCGGGCTCCTCTATTCCGAACAACGCGAAGTTCGTATCTCCCGCGTCAATTTCGAGCTCGGTATCTATAAGCCTGTCGGCGCCGCTCTTTAAATCGTAGGTATATACTACATCGGGTACGTTCGGATTTTCGTTAATCGAATAGTTAAGGTGTCCGTCGGGAGTAATCCTGAACCCGAAAATATCGTAAAAATCGTCCTTCGTAAATACTTCCTCGGGACTCTCTCCCGGTTTCATTTTATATATAGTGCTCGGACTGTTAAAATACAAATAACCGTCGTAGTAGGATAATTTCGTATTATTAGCCCACGCGCTTCCGTTATTAAGCTCCCCGCCGTCTTTAAGGTACCAGGGATCTCTTACCATATATAACTCGGTCTCGTCGCCTGTATTAACGTCACGTTCCATTATTTTACCGAAAAAGTTATTATGGGGTTTAACGTAATACTCGACTTCTTTGTCGCTGTCGTAATAAACGGCGGTTTTTAAATCTCTCCACCACATATCGGTATCGTAGGTGGTATCCGAAGCGTCTACGGCGTTCCAGTCGTGGTGCTCGTCGGGAGCGTCAAACGCGCTGTCGCTGAGCATAAAATATTTATATCTTACGTAGCCTAAGGTATCATAGGTAGGATCGTCCCAGGTAACGTCAACGTGGTAGAAGTTACCGTTTACTTTTACGATATTCCACTCGTGGCCCATTTGGTTGCTTATTACGACAGAGCTTTTAATTCCGCATCTTTTCAGAAGCAGTCCGTAAGCGTGGGAATATCCCTGGCAAACCGCCTTTCCGTTAGCAAGCACGCCGTAGGCCGTGTGTTCGATATTATCATTTGTATCAACATACTCGGTCTGGGTAGCGATAGTATCGTGGAGATAACGCGCCTTATGGAAATCGTCCCAGCTGTCGTTTACGCCGCTGATAAGCTTTCTTACGTTTTTCTCAACTCTTTTTATCGCCGCCGCGGCATCGTCGGCAGTCCTGAACAGGAAATTCGGCTGATAATACGACATATAAGGCGTACCCGCGTTATCATCGTAGTTAGTATAAATTGTATTAATATGTACGAGTTCAAAATACTCGTTTATTACCGCCTGGTACAAAGCAACTCCGTCGGCTCTTGGGATTTTCAAGGAGCTTACGTCCATTATACCTCCGACATATCGCCTGTTCGATCTTTCCTGTACATTATTATAGTAGCTTCTGTAGTTATACATCAGCTCGTGCGCTATATACTCCGCCGCCTCGGGGTATTTTTCTATCATCTCACGCGCGGATTTACCGTTGCCCTTACCTGTTTCAAGGTTGGCGGTAATAGCTCCCGATATTCTCTTTCCCGTTTCAGCCGCGAAAGCGTTTGCGCCGCAGGATAAAGCTATCATCAGCGCCAGTATAATTGCCGTTACTTTTTTCATAAATTTCATCTCCATTTTTAAACCGCAAACTTCCACTATAAGGATAATTTTAGCATATAAAAAGGTATATGGCAAACATTTTTAAGCTACAAATAAAAAATCAACAACCTGCACAAATCAGGCGCAGGTTGTTTGTACACTTTCACTATGCCAAAACCGTAAAACCGTGTTTCTCTAAGTCCAAATTAGCTTCTACAAGGCTTTTACGCTCCTTAATGGCGAAGATAATTATAATATCCCTCGGGTCGCGGACATACAGCTCGCGGTTGCCGCTTATTTTAAGAAGCTGCTGGGCTTCCGCTAAATCGAGCTTTAAGCCGAAGCAAAACTGGATCACCTTATCCCTCGTAGCTCCGCGGGTTCCGTTTATAATCTGGCGGCCGAAGCTTCGGTCTATCATCGCGCCGTCGTAAACGTCTCCCTTTTTCAGTCCCTTTGTCTTTATATGGTAA
The DNA here is from genome assembly GCA_002350765.1 of Ruminococcaceae bacterium UBA2854. Lineage (GTDB taxonomy): Bacteria > Bacillota > Clostridia > Oscillospirales > Acutalibacteraceae > Ruminococcoides. The sequence goes on along the minus strand of DEFK01000017.1, from coordinate 92,219 downwards.
TCGAAAAGCTCCTCCATCCCGTTAAAGATTATATCCTCGGGATTATCCTTTATAAACCTTTCGGCGTTTTGGGAAGTCTGCATTTCTTTCAGCAATTCATCTGTGGTTTTTTTCATATTGCGTCCTCCGTTTTAATGTGATAAACTATATTTATATTATTTTATTTGTAAAGATTTTTCAAGGGGTAGCTATGACTGTTGACGAAAAAATAAATTTGTGGCAATATACCGAAATTCAGCCTTTATCGGATAAGGCTTTTTTGGTACGCAACAATTTCGACGGCAGGCTTATGGTAAAGCACCTCGCGGCTGTGGAAAATTTCGAGATTTTCGAAAGGATAAAGAATATACAGTCTCCGTACCTTATGCGGGTTTACGACAGCGTTGTTGAAAACGGCGTATGTATAAGCCTTTGCGAGTATATCGAGGGCGTAACCCTCGAAAAAGCGGTTGAGCTAAGAGGAGTATATTCCGAAAAAGCCGTTAAAGATATAATGCTCGCACTGTGCGACGGGTTAAACGTTCTACACACAAACGGGATAATCCACCGCGACATCAATCCCGCTAATGTTATGATAGACAAAAACGGCGTAGTAAAGATCATCGACTACGATATTACGAGAACCGTTAAAGAAAATCGGAATAAGGACACGCTTATTATGGGTACCCCCGGCTACGCTTCACCCGAGCAGTTCGGGTTCGAGCAGACCGACGACAAGGCGGATATCTACTCTTGCGGAGCGCTTATGAACTATCTTCTAACGGGAGCTCTTCCGAACGAACGGCTTTATATGGGCGGGCTGACCGCAATTATTAAAAAATGTACGGAGCTCGACCCGCGCAACCGCTTTTACAGTATCGAACAGCTTAAACTGGCTCTGCTCGGAAAGCCATCCTCCTCGGCGAGAATCGTTAACCACAGAAAGCTCCCTGGGTTTAAGCGCGGCGACACGGTATGTGAGATTTTAGCCACGCTGTTTCTTGTATTTTATTTCATCTTCCTGTTTTTCTTTATGATGAACGCTTTTCGGAGCTGGCTCGCTGAGAATCCGATACGCACAATTGTCAGCGGATTTACGATTTTCGGGCTTTATACGGCTATACCATATCTGAGTTTCGGCGATATAGGCGGAATATCAAGGTTCATTTACCGCGAAAATCCGAAGGTCGGCAAATATATCCTGTACGCTGTCGGAACGATTTCGCTTATCTCCGCTTTTTCGTTACATATTTGGCTTATAAGCTATAACACTTAATATTATAACGCTAAAATTTTAAAAAAGGTGTGCAATTTGCACACCTAAACAAAGCAGTAACCGTGTATTATAATTACACGGTTATTTTTTACCTGATTTTCCATAAGGAGGTACAAACATATGAAGAAAAAATCTAATCTTTTAAGAAAGCTTTTAATCGGCGCGTTGGCGGTTATGCTTATCGGAACGAGCACGTTCTCTTTAGCGTCCTGCTCAAAATCAGAGCCCGAAAGCCAAAGCGGTTATGAGGATTCGTACGACGACTACGGCGACGACTACGATGACGACAGCGACGATTACGACGACTATGACGATGAGGATGACGACAGCGCCTCATCAAAGGTTAAAAAGTCAAAATCAAAAAAATCCAAAGCCAAAAAATCTAAAGCTAAGAAGTCTAAGGCTAAGAAGGTCGGCGGAGTAAGCGCTAAGTTCAAGAAGTTTGTAGACGGTTACGAGAAGTTTATGGACGGTTATATAGACTTTATGAAGAAATACAAAGCCAATCCCACTGACGCGGAGCTGTTAAGCGCCTATTCGGATTGGATGAGCGATTACGCGGACTGGGCGGCAAAAATCGAGGACGTAGACCAGGACGAGCTCTCAGTCGCGGACGCCGCTTACTACTTAAAGGTAACGGCAAGAGTTACGAAGAAGCTCTCGAAAGTTCAATAAAGCTTAAAACTAAAACGGGCTGCAACCGCAGCCCGTTTAATTCTGTTATATAGGAACTTATATTATATTTTAACCTAAAGCCGCCCAGTTAACGGAACAGCTGTCATTCCTTCCGTTCGCGTTCATATAAGGAGCGTAGTGTACATTGCCCTTGGTATCCTTAACGTAGAACATTACGGCTACCGCGTAGTCGCCGATATTATTAACGGCGTAGGTTACGTACTTATACTTTGTATTTGCGCCGTCCTTACCGTAGTCGCCGCTTATCTTATTGCTCGTGCCCTTACAGCTGAAGATGTGCTTAGAGGGAGCTGTATCTAACGTATAATTTTCGACAATTGCGCGGGCGGAAGCCATATCGGTTGAACCAACGGCGATATAACCGTAATCAGCCGCGTCGTTTAATACTTCTCTGTTTACAACTGTTACGAATCTTACGCTCTTTTTAGAGGAATCGTCCTTCTTCTGAACGCCGAGGATCTGGAGGTTCTTAAACGAATCTCCTATACCTGTAAGCGCGGTATCGTCAGCCTCTCTCGTAACGTCCTCGTCAAGATCTATAAGCTTTCCGTTCTTGTCAAAATAGCAGTAGGGATCTATTGTCGGGGGCTGAGTTTCAGTAGGCTGAGCTGTTGTCGGCTCTATGTTTTCTGTGGTATCGGGCTCTGTCGGCAGGGGAACGATTCCCGCTTCGACATTATATCTTGTAAAGCCCGCGGCGTCGTTAGTAGTCGTATTCATAATCGAATATGTATTTGAGCCTGTGCTTGAAAGGAATAAGTCAACCGTAGTGCCTGAGCCTGACGCGTAACAAGTGAATACGAATTTTTTGCACGCTGTCTTAAAGGTAGCGGTATAAACATTCGGTGTACCTGTTTCGGTCATTATAAAGCTTTCTTCGTTTCCGTCAGGTGTATCTATAGCGCCGTTAAATACGCTGCAATAGATATTTCCGCCGCTAAACGCCGCAACGCCGTTTGTGTTAAGAGTAACTGTATACTCGGTCTTTACGGGTTCGATTGTTGTCGGCTCTACTTCTGTGGGAGCGGCTGTTGTCGGAGCTGCTGTTGTAACAACTTCGTCCTTCCAGGTACCTACTTCCCATTTACCGTCGCCGTTTTTCTGCGTCGGATAGTAGCCTGTTACGGTATTATCGTATGTGATATCTACGGTCTGTTCCGAACCGTTATTGAAGATAATCTTCTTATACTTAGTATCGAATGTAGCTGTGTACTGCTCTTCGCCGAGGCCGTTAGTGCCTTTATCGGTAAGCTCAACTCCGGGCCACTGAGCGTTAGGACCGTCGTCGTTCCAGGCGTAGAGATAAACCTTAGACCAACCCTTGTTGTTTGTGAATTTAACCGTGTTATTGGTAACAACTGTGGGAGCCGCTGTTGTAGGAGCTTCGGTAGGCTCCGCGGTTGTGGGAGCGGCGGTTGTCGGAGCTTCCGTGGGTTTAACTGTTGTGGGAGGAACGGTTGTAGGAGGAACGGTTGTAGGAGGCGCGGTTGTCGGCGCTTCGGTGGGTTCCTGAGTGGTGGGAGCTGCGGTTGTGGGAGCCGCTGTCGTAGGAGCTTCGGTAGGCTCCGCGGTTGTGGGAGCGGCGGTTGTAGTAGGTGCGGCTGTTGTCGGAGCAACCGTGGGAGCCGCTGTTGAAGCGCCCTGAACCGACCATGTGCCGACATTCCACTTTCCGTTCGTATAAGAGCTCGGATAGTAGCCTGTTATCGAGCCGTCTCTCGTTGTGTTGGAAATATCTACAGTCTGCGTTCCGCTTCCGTTGCTGAAAATAATACTTGTGTATTTATCGTCTATAGAAGCTGTAAACTGCTGTTCATTAAGATCGTTTGTAGAAGCGTCAGTTAGCTTAACTCCAGGCCAAGCGGCGTTAGAACCGTCTGTACCCCAGGCGTAGAGATATACGTTGCTCCAGTTCTGGTTATTTGTAAACTTAACTGTGTATTTGCCTGCGGGAGCGTTTGTCGCGGAGGTATTGTTTGTTGAAGCAGACGCGTTAGCTACGGGATATACTCCGGGAGGTACGGAGCCTGTGAGCTTGCCGCCGCTAACGGTAAAGCTTGACTCGTGAGCGAGGTCCTTATAGGTATTGCTCGCCATACTTGTGCTTACGTTAACGCTTACTGTGCTGTTGCCTGTGTTGATAAAGCAAACGCCCTTGCTTCCGCGCTCGATAACGAGAAGCTGGTTATTGCCGTTATAGTTGTAAATATTGGATACGCCTGTACCCTTGCAGATGTTGTGGAACTTGTTGGCGCCTACTACTTCAGCGTCGAAGTAATCTCCGTTACCGCCGTCGTAGGTGTTGTTGGAGCCCTGCCAGTTTGAGGTTGTGCTTCCGTAAGGACGGGCAAGATAGAGAGTGTTAAGTCCCTGAGCAGTAAGAGCCGCCCACGCGCGTGTAACCTGGTACTTAGGCATCGCGTAGTTTCCGCCCTTATAACTATCGTGAGATTCTACCCAGCATACGAGGTTGTTGCCGCCGAGACCTGCTTTATAATCTCTAAGATCGTCAGCATTAAGCACGTTGCTCTGGATATTGTTACGGACTGTATCGCTGTAGGCTGAGCCTGTAACATTCATAAAGTTGGAGTAGCCTGTAAGGGGACAGTTCTGACCCGCGAGAACCTCGCCATAGCTGAAGTTATCGTTAACTCCGTTTAAAACTGTCGGCCAGTAGTTAGAGGTCGGACATCCGCTTATCTCGTAGCCCGAGGGAAGCTCGATATGCTTAGCCGCGTCAAAACGGAAACCGTCGGCGCCCGCGCTGATTATACTTTTAAGTAACGCGTTAGCCTGTGACTGTAAGGTTGTATTGTTTGTATTAAGGTCGGGCATTCCCGTTAGATTGTACTGAGTCTGCTGGTAACGGTCGTCCCAGTTAGACAATTCCGAGTTGCCGTGGTAATCCTTTGTAATACCCGAAATCTGACCTGTCTGGTCGGTGGTATGGTTGAGAACTACGTCAACTATAACCTTCATTCCGAGCTCGTGAGCTTCGTTACAGAGAGAAGTAAATTCCGCCTGCGTACAAATCTTGTTACCGATAGTATAGTTCTTCGGCTGGTAGAACTGGTACCAGTTGCTTACGGTGTTATCGGCTGTAGAGCTTCCGCTTCCGACAATACCGTTAATCGGGGAAGTCTGGATCGCTGTATAGCCCGCTTCTTTGATATCGTTCAGCTTATCTCTGATTACGCTTACGGGCCAGTTCCAACAATGGAGAATAACTTCCTCGGAACTGTACTTTGTATTTCCCGCCGCGAAAGCTGTGCTAAGGGACATTCCCGCGAAGCAGCTTAATATCAGCGCGAAACAAAGAATGATTGACAATAAGTGTTTTGTTCTTTTCATTTCTATTCCTCCTATGTTTTTGTGCGTCTTACGCACCCAATATATAACAATTATACAACAGTTTTCCATAATATGCAATAAAAATGTTACATTTTAACTAATGAATATTTATTCGTTAATCAGTGAATAATATTCCTTTTTATGAATGAATTTTATTCCTAAAAAACGGACAAAATGTCTAGGGGGGCTAGACAAATTGGCTACATATAATAATATATATAATAATTATAATAATATAATAATATAATAATAAAATAATAATAAAAAACTGTATTAATAAATATACAAAAAAGCCGTTCTCGATGAGAACGGCTTAAAGCTTTATTCAATTATTCAATCGGTTCAAAATCGGCTACGCCGTGTTTACAAAGCGGACAGATGAAATCATCGGGAAGCTCGTCGCCCTCGTAAACATATCCGCAAACCTTACATACCCAGCCTTTCTTACCGTCGGTCTCGGGCTTAGGCTTAACGTTGTTCTGATAATAAGTATAGGTCATCGTTTCCTTATCGGAGGTTACTCGAGCCTCGGTTACGCTGCAAATAAACATACCGTGGGTATCGAGGTCGATATAATCCTCAACCTTTAAGGACATAAACGAGTTGATATACTTCGGCAGGAATACGAGGCCGTTATCAGATTTAAGCGTATCGAAGCCCTCGAACTTATCGGTATTTCTACCGCTCTGGAAGCCGAATCTCTCGAACACGCTGAACGGAGCGTCTACCGACAGGCAGTTTACGTTCATCTTACCCGTTTCCTTTATAACGTGGTGGGAATAGTTCTGCTTATTAATGCAAACGGCGATACGGTTCGGAGCGTTCGTTACCTGGGTAACTGTATTAACGATAAGTCCGTTATCCTTTTTACCGTCGTTGGAAGTTACTACATAAAGTCCGTAGCCGATATTAAACAGCGCGGTCATATCGTTCTTGTCGGCTGTTTCGTCATGCTGAGCGAGGTAATCCTTACAGAGCTCGTCAGCCATTTTCTCGAGCTGCTCGGAGCTCTCGTCATTAAGCGCAGAGAGAATCTTAACCGTAGTATCGGTGTACTCGATATTCTTACATCCCTCGAGCATCTTCTTCATCGTCTTAGCCGCAAGAGGTGCCCACGAGCCGTTTTCGATAAGACCGATAGTCTTGTTCTGGAAATTACGCTCGGTAAGGTGGTTTATAAATTCGCGCATAAACGGGAAGATCTCCGCGTTATATGTAGTTGTCGCGAGAACGATTCTTCCGTAGCGGAACGCGTCCTCTACGCACTCAGCCATATCCTCACGCGCGAGGTCGTTTACTACAACCTTCGGACAGCCCTTAACTCTCAGCTTCTCGGCGAGAATTTCAACGACCTTCTTTGTATGTCCGTAAACGGAGGTATAGGCGATCATAATTCCGTCGGTCTCAACGCCGTAGCTCGACCAGGTATTATAAAGGTCGAGATAGTAGCCTAAGTTCTCGGAGAGAATCGGGCCGTGGAGCGGACAGATTGTCTGAATATCAAGAGTCGCGGCTTTCTTTAAGAGAGCCTGAACCTGGGCGCCGTACTTACCTACTATACCAATATAGTAACGTCTTGCCTCGCAAGCCCAATCCTCGTCAACGTCGAGCGCTCCGAATTTACCGAAGCCGTCGGCTGAGAAGAGAACCTTATCCTTGCTGTCGTAGGTAACGATAACCTCGGGCCAGTGCACCATCGGCGCGCCTACGAAATTAAGAGTATGCTCGCCGAGCTCGAGGGTATCTCCCTCTTTTACAACCACGCGTCTGTCCTCGAACTGTGTACCGAAGAAATTCTGCATCATATTAAACGCTTTCTGGCTGGACACGATAACAGCGTCGGGATAATTAGTCATAAAGTTATTGATATTAGCGCTGTGGTCGGGCTCCATATGCTGAACTACGAGGTAGTCGGGCTTTCTTCCGTCAAGAGCCTCCTCTAAATTATCGAGCCACTCGTTCTTGAAATTGCGGTCAACCGTATCCATAACGGCAACCTTCTTATCGAGAATTACATAGGAATTGTACGCCATTCCGTTCGGAACAATATACTGTCCCTCGAACAAATCAATCTTATGGTCATTAACTCCTACGTACTTGATGTCATTTGAAATAAACATAAAACGCCTCCTTTTGGGTTATTAGTTATAGTATAGCATAAAGGTGCGGGATTTTACAACAGTATTTTTGTATAATTTAACAACATTTTTTAAAATGACAAGTGAAGATAATCATTTTATTTTGGCGAATTTGGTTGAAAATAATCAAATTCGCCAAAACCGCCTATAAATTTGGCAAAAAATCCGCAAAATGTTGATTATTTTTTGTAGTTTTGTATTGACTTTGCGACTTTCGGTGGTATAATATAGTCAAGAGGTGACTAAATATGCTCAACCAAGAGCGATATAAACTCATTCTGGATATTATTAATGAAAGAAATACCGTTACCGTTGCCGAGCTTTCCAAGGAGCTCGATACATCGGAATCGACAATAAGGCGCGATTTAACCGAGCTCGACCGATTAGGCAAGATAAAGAAGTTCTTCGGAGGAGCGGCGTCGGTAAGGGAAAACGAAGGCTTTTTCGAGGATAAAGTAAGCGTCCGCGAGAACCTTATGCACGAGGAAAAAACCCTTATCGCGAAATACGCTTCCTCTCTTATAAGCGATTCCGACTTCGTTTATATTGACGCGGGTACAACCACCTCGCGGCTTGTGGACTTTATCACAAATGCCAGAGCTACATATGTAACAAACGGAATCACCCACGGAAGAAAACTTATTCACAAGGGCTTTAACACATATATTATCGGCGGAAAAATTAAGCACACCACCGAAGCGATTATAGGCGCCGAGGGTATATCGAGCTTAAAAAACTTCAACTTCTCAAAAGCGTTTTTAGGCGCTAACGGCATCGATTTATCGGCGGGATTCAGCACTCCCGATATTGAGGAGGCGCTGATTAAACAAACGGCTATAGCAAAGAGCCATACCTCTTTTGTCTTAGCCGACAACTCAAAATTCAGGAGAGTCTTTCCCGTAACATTTTCCGAGCTAAATAAATGCTGCGTGATAACGGACATCTTACCTGATAATAGATTCAGTAAAGAAACTATAATAAAGGAGGTATCTAAATGATATACACCGTAACTTTAAACCCTTCCATTGATTACGTTGTACGCTTAAGTAACCTTACAGCAGGTATTACTAATCGTACCGACAGCGAGGAATACTATTTCGGCGGAAAGGGTATAAACGTATCGTGTGTACTTGCCGAGCTCGATATCGACAGTACGGCGTTAGGCTTTACCGCGGGATTTACGGGCGAAGCGATTGAGAACGGTATCCGTAACAACAGGATCACCACCGACTTTATACGACTTCGCGAAGGAATTTCGAGGATAAACATTAAGATTAAAGCAGGCGAGGAAACGGAAATCAACGGTCAGGGCCCTCACATAAACGATGATGAGCTCAACAGCCTTTTTGAAAAGCTTGACCATATCCATAACGGAGATACTCTCATCCTCGCGGGAAGCGTTCCGAACACTCTCCCCGACGATGTGTACGAGAGAATGCTCGAGAGGTTAAAGGACAAGGATATACGAATCGTCGTGGACGCTACTAAAAAGCTCCTCGTAAATTCCCTTAAATACAAGCCTTTCCTTATTAAGCCCAACCGCCAGGAAATTTCCGAAATCTTCGACGTTCCTGTCGAAACCGAGGAAGATACCGAAAAATACGCCAAAAAGCTAATGGAGATGGGCGCGCAAAACGTTCTTATTTCCTTAGGAGGCGACGGCGCTATGCTCATAGACGAGTTCGGAAACAAGCATAAAATGGGCGTAGTTAAAGAAAAGGTTATCAATACAGTAGGCTCAGGCGATTCTATGGTAGCGGGATTTGTCGCGGGCTATGAAAAAGAAAAAAGCTACCATTACGCTCTGAAACTGGGCAGCGCCTGCGGTAATGCGACAGCATTCTTACCAGGGCTTGCCACAAAAGAAAAGATAAATGATATCTTAAACAAACTTTAAAATCTAAAAGGAGGATTTTATGCGTATTACTGATTTGCTTAAAAAGCAAGGCATCTCTCTTTCTGTATCGGCAAAAGATAAGAAAGACGCCATCGACCAGCTCGTTGCTCTGCACGAGAAATGCGGTAACCTAAAGGACGCCGCGGCGTATAAAGAGGGGATTCTCAAAAGAGAAGAAATGGGCACTACCGCTATCGGTATGGGCGTTGCTATCCCTCACGCCAAAAGTGAAGCTGTAAAAGCTCCCGCTCTTACGGCGATTACAGTTCCCGCGGGCGTTAACTATGACGCTCCCGACGGCGAGGACTGCCAGTTAATCTTTATGATAGCGGCTACACTCGACGGCGACGTACATCTTGAGGTTCTCGCCCGTATGATGCAGATGCTGATGGACCCCGAGTTTACATCGAAGCTCAAGGCGGCTAAGTCAGCGGACGAATTCTTACAGATTATCGACGCTAAGGAAACCGAGAAATTCCCCGAGGAAGCTGCCGCTCCCGCGGCACAGGCTAAAGGCGGATATCGCGTACTCGCTGTTACAGCCTGTCCGACAGGTATCGCTCATACCTATATGGCTGCCGAGGCTTTAGACAAAGCGGGCAAGGATATGGGTATCACAATCAAGGTTGAGACAAACGGCTCTGGCGGAGCTAAGAATGTTCTTACCGCCGAGGAAATCGCTAACTGCGACGGTATTATTATCGCCGCCGACAAGAGCGTTGACACAGCTCGTTTCGACGGAAAACCCGTATATTCAACAAAGGTTGCCGACGGTATCCATAAACCCGAGGAACTTATCAATAAGATTGTAAACGGAGAGGCTCCTATTTTCCACTCCGATAAGAAGGCAGAGGCTTCTTCCGCTTCCGATAACGAAAGCTTCGGAAGAAAGCTTTACAAGCACCTTATGAACGGCGTATCACATATGCTTCCGTTCGTTGTAGCAGGCGGTATCTTTATCGCTATCGCGTTCTTAATCGACGCGGCTATGGGCGCTCCGCAGGACGGCAACTTCGGTTCGGCAACTCCTGTAGCGGCTTGGTTTAAATCTATCGGCGGTATGGCGTTCAACTTTATGCTTCCGATACTCGCGGGCTTTATCGCGATGTCAATCGCAGACCGTCCCGGACTTTTAGTCGGCTTTGTAGGCGGCTCACTCGCCGCGGCAGGTTCAACATTCGCTGACCCGAGCGGCGCTAACGGCGTTCCCTCAGGTTTCTTAGGCGCGTTACTCGCGGGCTTCGTAGCAGGCTGGCTTATGAAGATGGTTATGAAGGGCTGTGAAAAGCTTCCGAACGCTCTCGAGGGTATTAAACCCGTACTTATCTTCCCGCTCGCGGGCTTAGGTATCGTCGGCGTAATGATGTGCGCTATTAACCCTGTTATGGGTATCATCAACAAGGCTATGACCGACGGCGTTACAGCAATGTCCAAGAACCCTGCTTTAATCGTTCCTCTCTGCGCTCTGCTCGCAGGTATGATGGCGATAGATATGGGCGGCCCGTTCAACAAGGCGGCTTATGTTACAGCGGCGGGCTTACTCGCTAACTCACCTAACGACAAGGCAAGCCAGATGATTATGGCTGCTGTTATGATCGGCGGTATGGTACCTCCTATCGCTATAGCTCTCTCGACAACATTCTTCAGAAACAGATGGTCCGAAGAAGAAAGAAAGAGCGGTCCCGTTAACTACATTATGGGTCTTTCGTTCATCACAGAAGGCGCTATCCCCTACGCGGCGGGACATCCTCTCCAGGTTATCCCGAGCTGTATCATCGGCTCAGCGGCAGCAGGCGCTCTCTCGGCATTCTTCCAGTGTACTTTAAGAGCTCCCCACGGCGGTATCTTCGTGCTCCCGACTATCGGCAACGCTCTTATGTACTTCATAGCTCTGCTTATAGGCTCCGCGCTCGGAATGATATTGCTCGCTATTCTTATGAAGAAAAGAACATAATCAAGAATTATAACAAGGAGAAACAACAATGGTATCTAAAAAACTTACAATTGTAAACGCACAGGGTTTCCATATGCGCCCGGCGTCAACCTTCGCGACAGCTATGGGTAAGTACGGCTGTGACGTTGTTATTAAACACAACGGCGCCGACGTTAACGCTAAAAGCCTTATGAACATTATCGCGGCATGCATTAAATGCGGCAACGAAATCGAAGTAGTGGCTGACGGCGCTGACGAGCAGGCGGCTTTAGACGAAGCCGTTAAGATGATAGAAGACGGATTCGGCGAATAATTGAAATCAAGAGGTTGCCGCTTTTGCGGCAACCTCCGTGGTAAGTGATAAGTGGTAAGTAGCAAGTTGCTTATCACTTACCACTTACCACTTGCTACTTATAAACAAAGGATGTGATTATATGTTAAAGGGTATAGGCGCTTCCGAGGGTATCGGAATCGGTAAAGTTATGATAATCGAGGACAACTCCCTCGAGTACACTCCAAAAACGGTATCGGATACCGACGCCGAGCTTAAACGTTTCAGGGACGCGGTAGACGCTTTCTGTGACGAAACAATGGAGCAGGCGGAGGCGGTTAAGAAATCCGCGGGCGAAAAAGAAGCCGAAATCCTTATGGGCCATATTTATATGATGAAAGACCCAGGTATGGTAGGCTCTATGGAAGCCCAGATTACGGCAGGTCAATGCGCCGAAGCAGCGCTGGAGCAGGTTTGCGATATGTTTATCGAGGCATTCTCGTCAACAGGCGACGAAGTTACCGCACAGCGCGCCGCTGACGTTAAGGATATTAAGACCGCTATTTTAAGCATACTTTTAGGCGTTAAGACCGTAAAAATAAGCGAGGCTCCCGCGGGCACAGTAATTGTGGCGAAGGAAGTAACCCCGTCGATGACAGCGGGTATTAATAAGGATAATATCACGGGTATTATTACCGAAACAGGCAGCCAGACCTCGCACTCCGCTATTTTAGCGAGAGCGCTCGAGATCCCCGCCGTATTAAGCGTAGAGAACGCCGCTTCGTTGATCTCCTCGGGCGAGCAGGTTATCGTAGACGGAAGCGCGGGCGACGTTATTACCGCTCCGAGCGAAGCGCAGATTACTGAATACACCGCTAAGCGCGACGCGTTCCTTAGAGAAAAGAGAGAGCTCGAAAATTACCGCGGCAAAAGGACATTATCCGCCAGCGGCGACGAGTACGAGCTTTTCTGTAATATCGGAACTCCGAAGGACGCCGCTAAGGCTATGGAAGCCGACGGCGAGGGCGTAGGTCTGTTCAGAACCGAGTTCCTGTTTATGGACAGAAACTCTCTCCCCACCGAGGACGAGCAGTTCGAGGCTTATAAGCAGGCGGCTATCGTTCTTAAAGGCAAGGGCTTAATTATAAGAACGCTCGATATCGGCGGCGATAAAGAAATCCCCTATCTCGGACTCGAGAAGGAGGAAAATCCGTTTATGGGATTCAGGGCTATCCGCTACTGCCTTAAAAACCGCGATATGTTCAAATCCCAGATCAAGGCGATTTTAAGAGCAAGCGCGTTCGGCGACATAAGAATTATGTTCCCGCTTATCACGGCGGTTGAGGAGCTTAGAGAGGGCAAGGCGCTCGTAGAGGAAGCCAAGTCCGATTTACGAGCTTCTAATATTGAATTCGACGAGAATATCAAGGTCGGCGTTATGACCGAAACAGCGGCGTCGGGCGTTATCGCTCATCTGCTCGCTAAGGAAGCCGATTTCTTCAGCATTGGCACAAACGATTTAACAGGCTATACGATGGCGGCTGACCGAGGCAACAGCGACGTAGCTTACCTCTATTCGCCGTTCCAGCCCAGCGTGCTTATGATGATAAAGCGCATTATCGAATGCGGTAACGAAGCGGGTATTCCCGTTGGAATGTGCGGAGAAGCCGCGGCTAATCCGATGATGATTCCGCTTCTTATTTCGTTCGGATTAAGCGAGTTCAGCGTATCCGCTCCGTCAGTCCTAAAGGTAAGAAAGAACATCGCCAAATGGACTAAGGAGGAAGCCGATGCCGTTGCCGAAAAGGTTATGGCTATGGCAACCGAAGCGGAGATTTTAGAATATCTTAAATCCGTAATGTAGCGGGAATCGCTTTAATCACGCCATTGGAAACGGCGTGGTCGAAATAAAGTAGTTTAATATAAGTAAAAATCAGAGGCTGACCGAAAAAGGTCAGCCTCTGAATTATTATAACGTATATAATTAGCCTTTCTCTTTACGAGGTTCAGCCGCTCTATTAATTTATTATCCGAAGAAAAAGTCGTCGTTCGATTCTTGTACGGCTTTTTCTCTCGCCTCATCTTCGTCGGTATTATAATCTGTTCCGAAAAAGTAACCGTCGTCCTCGCTCCTTACAGCGGAAGCGCTGTTTTCTTCGCTGTCGCCGCCGACGCTTTCGAACACAAACTCGCTGTTCTCCGCGGCGCGCGCGCTTGCGTCAACGCCTTCCGTTTCATTCTCGCTGGTAAAGAATACTTTCTCGCTAGTCGCCTGTACTACGCGGCCGCTCTCGTCTCTTTCGATATTATTCTTCTTATCGCCCGCGAAGGAAAGCATTCCGAAAATCTTAAAGCCGAGAAAAACGGTCTTAACCACAAGGAATGTTATCACGGCGAATAACACGGTATAGCCGAGCACGTTGTTGTGGATATGATAACGAAACGCCAGATAAAGATACGCGAATCCGAATATATACTCAATTACCGTACCCGCTTTCGGCGATAGAATCAACACCGTCAAAAACGCGACCATAACAACTATCCACGCAAGCAATAAAATCGTTCCGAGAAGCTCGGGGTTCGGATAGTAGCGGTATATGAATCTGTTGACGCGCCCGATAATTACATTAACGGGTATTATATAGAGCAAAAACGGCACTATTCTCTGCGCGAATATGGTATACCATGCTCCCATAGACTGTTCAACGTCGTTGAGCCCTATTATAAACTGCTCGCCTAACTTGGTTGTTTTTTTAGCTTCGTTTGTTTGTTTCGGCAATATAATCACACCTGTCTTTCGATTGAACAATTCAACCGTATAATTTACACTATAATAGCATAATTCCAAAAGCGCTTTATTCTTTTTTAGAATTTAAAATATCGTCATATGTTTCGTTTCGGACAAGAAAGGCGCGCTTTGCGCGCATTTCGCTACTCATCGCTCGTTGCTGCGCAGCAGCAAACTGAGCGGAGAATATAAACTTTTTTTGCTTTATAGGAGTTTATGCTATTGCAATTATCAATTACCCTGCGAAAAATTTTATTGTTTCGCAGCGTTACAGAGCAGTTTCCTATAAAGTAAAAAAACATCAGGTGAAAAATACCGTCACCTGATGCTTGTTTTTTTATATTATCTCAAGCTCAAACCAGAATGTCGAACCCTGGTTAAGCTTACTCTTAACTCCGTAGCGGGCGCCGTGGAGATCGAGTATATTTTTAACGATTGAAAGTCCGAGTCCCGTGCCGATAACTCCGCGTTTATGCTCCTTATCGACCTTATAATATCTGTCCCAGATATACTCGAGCTTATCCTCGGGTATACCCTCGCCGTGGTCCTCAACCTCGACGCGGACGCGTTTATCGTGTACCTTCTGCGTAACAATAACCGTTTTATCCTCGCCGCTGTGGTTAATCGCGTTATTGATAAAGTTATAAATAACCTGACCGAGCTTAATTCTGTCGGCGTTAACATAAACATTCGTATCGTACTTAAAGCTTATATTATAGCCCTCCTGCTCGCGGAGCTTCGTATATCTGCGGAAAATATCGTTTATCTCCTCCGTTAAGCTGAACTGCTCGGGCTCGAGCTCAATCGCTCCCGACTGGAGCTTGGATAAATCGAGCATATCGTTAACGAGATTCGTAAGGCGGTTAGCCTCGTCGATAATAACCTGGACATTCTCGGGGGTATTCTCCCCAGGTAAATCCCGCATAACCTCGCCGTAGCCCGTAATCATCGTAAGCGGCGTTCTAAGGTCGTGGGAGATATTCGCGATAAGCTCCTGGCGGAGATTATCCGTACGCTGGAGCTCACGGCGCGTAATATTAAGCGTATCGCTCAGCTCGTTTACCTCGAGGTATCCACGGCTGTTGAACTCCACGTTATAATTTCTGCGGGCAAGCTCTTTAATAGTTGTATTTATCTCTACGAGCGGACGTGAAAGCCTTCTCGAAACCAAAAACGCGAGTATAATCGCGAAGAGAATAAACACTACGCTTACCACTATAAGCTGAACACGGATTGTATTTATAACCGCGTCCACAGGCGTTACCATAGCCGTTACGAGAACAAACCTCTCGTTATCATTACCGAGGTTTACTATTTCGGCGTAAATAAGATTCTGGGCGCGGAGGTGTCCTCCGTTTATTACGCCCGGGTCGTCGATTTCATCCGAGGAAGAATTATAATTCTCGATTTCCGAAAAATCGACTTCTTCGTTATCGTCCTCGGAGGTGCTTATATATTTTCCGCCGCTGTTCACGGCGAGTCTGTAGAAGGCGTAGACGTTGTGCATATTAATATCGCGCAAGCCGAGCGGGTTGTTAAACTCGCTTCCGTACTCCTTCGTCATTATCTCGTCGCTTGTATCGTATACAAAAACGCTCATCTCGTTTTCGCGCGAAAAGCTGTTAATCTCCGAGGTAACGTTTCCGCCGTTTTGCAGTTTTGTCGTAATATGCGAGGCGCAGCCTTGAACCTGAGCCCGTCTTATAAGCGTATAGCAGGTATCGAGAAACGCTATCTGGAACACCCATAAGAACACGAGCATAGCCGCCGAGAAAGCAATAAAGTAAATACTTAGCTTATACCTCAACGGTAAACTTCGCCAGCGCGAAAGCGTATCAGTTCGTCTCAAAACGATAACCTACCCCTCGAAGCGTTACTATACATCTGCTGTATTCGCCGAGCGATTTTCTAAGCAGTTTAATATGGGTATCGAGCGTTCTTTCGTCGCCGAAGAAATCATATCCCCAGACTTCGGAGATAAGCTTTTCTCTCGTAAGCGCGAGCCCTTTATTCTTAACCATATAGAAGAACAGCTCGTACTCCTTGGGAGTCATTTCGGCGCGCTTGCCGTCGATAGTAACAATACGCGCGGAGAAATCAACCGTCAATCCCTCGTAGGTAAATACGTCCTTTTCGCTTTCCGCGGATTTACCCTCGGAGCGTTTTAAAACGGCGTTTACTCTCATCATAAGCTCCTTAGGAGAGAACGGCTTAACCACATAGTCGTCCGAGCCGAGCTCGAAGCCGTGGATTTTATCGTATTCCTCGCCTCTCGCGGAGAGCATAATAACGGGAGTGTCGGAGAATTTTCTTATTTCCCTGCACGCTGAGAAGCCGTCGAGCTCGGGCATCATAACGTCCATAATAATAAGGTCGTATTTATTCTTACGGCACACCTCTATAGCCTGCATACCGTCTCCCGCTTCTTCAACGGTATGGCCTTCGAATTCGGCGTACTTTCTAATAAGCTCGCGGATTCTTACCTCGTCGTCTACTACTAATAATTTGCTCATATATATTCTCCTTTTCTATGTATCCTCATTTTTTTACTTATATTTTGTATTATCACAGACTATTGTGAAAACTATATGTTGAATTCTTTAATTATATATGATTAATATACCATATTTTCCAATCTTTTTAAAGACTTATTGATTTAAAAGCTAAAATGTTTTATAATAATTCTGATATTTTTAAAGGAGCAGAATATGGAAGCGAGAATTATTAAGTCCGAAGATATAACAGCCGCGGTTAAAAAGCTGTTTATGGACTGCAATTATTTTATTGGAAACGATATACTGTCCGCTCTAGAAAGGGCGCGCGATAATGAGGATAGCGACACCGCTAAAAGCGTGCTTTCCCAGATTATCGAGAATGATAGAATCGCCGCCAAGGAGGAAATCCCGATGTGTCAGGATACGGGTATGGCGGTGCTGTTTGTCGAGTACGGCGACAAGGTCGTTGTTGACGGAGATTTCGAGGAAGCCGTTCAGCAAGGCGTAAGGCTCGCGTATGAGGACGGCTACCTTAGAAAAAGCGTTGTAGACGACCCCGTTTTCGACAGAATAAACACTAAGGACAACACACCCGCGATTATCCACACAAAAATAGTTTCGGGCGATAAGATAAAGCTCACCGCAGGCGGTAAGGGCTTCGGCAGCGAGAATATGTCCGCGATAAAAATGCTTACCCCGTCCTACGGGGTTGAGGGCGTAAAGCAGTTTATACTCGACACCGTGCTCTCGGCAGGTCCCAACCCCTGTCCCCCGATTGTTGTCGGAGTAGGAATAGGCGGTACGTTCGAACGCGCGGCTCAGCTCGCCAAGAAAGCGACGTTCAGAAGTATCGACACAAAAAATCCCGACGAGCGTTACGCTGAGCTTGAGGATGAGCTTTTAGCGGAAATAAATAAAATGGGCTTCGGCCCCGCGGGACTGGGCGGTAAAACCTGCGCGCTCGGCGTAAATATCGAAACCTCGCCGACTCATATCGCGGGAATGCCCGTGGCGGTAAATATCTGCTGTCACGCCGCAAGACATAAAACTACGGAAATATAGGGGGATAAAAATGAAAAGATTAACACTGCCCCTGCGGGATGAGGACATTAAAGACCTTAAAGCGGGCGAAAGCGTTCTGCTTACGGGCACGATGATAACAGGTCGCGACGCGGCTCATAAACGGCTCTTTGAGTTAGCGGAAAAAGGAGAAAAGCTCCCCGTGGATATTGAGGGCGAAACTATTTACTACGTAGGCCCCGCTCCCGCTAAACCCGGATACGCTGTCGGCCCGGCGGGCCCGACCTCAAGTTACCGAATGGATAAATACGCTCCCAAGCTCCTTGATATGGGGCTGAAGGGTATGGTCGGAAAAGGCAGACGAAACGACGAGGTTAAGGCGGCGATAGTCCGCAACAACGCCGTATACTTCGCGGCAATCGGCGGAGCGGCGGCGCTTATAGCCAAGAGCATAAAAAAGACCGAGCCCATATGCTACGAGGATTTGGGCACGGAATCGGTAAGAAGATATTATGTCGAGGACTTCCCCTGTGTAGTCGCGATAGACAGCAAGGGCAACGACGTATACAGTTAAAAGGTAAAAGTTAACGGCACAAGGTCAATGACTTTGTGCCGTTTTTATATTAGTTTATGCTTCCTTCGTCAGGTTCACGTGTTGGCTGCGGAGCTGTCTGTGTCATAACATCTGTCTTGTCATATTTTACAACTTCAATTTCCGCTGCTTCGTATTTTTTCTTATCCATATCTATACCTCCTTATGAATTTGAAGCGACATAAGCTTTAGCCGCCAAATGATAATTATACATAGCCTTAGACGCAAGCTGCTCTTTCGGATTACTCTGGTTTACAGCCGTCGCCTCAGTCCATTTTATTACGCTGTAATTAAAGCGGAACGCTTCTACCGCTCCTTTTTTAACAACAACCGTCTGCGCGTCGTCCAGCTTATACGCTAAAGCGGGATCAGCTTCAATATAATAACCGTTGCTGTTATGACCTATAACCTTAGTTTCGCCGTCTATAGTGAACGTATAGTCGGTTATATTTTTGCCGTCTTCGATATCGAAGTAATAGCGTACATACGGAGCGTTTCTGAAGAATACAGACGCGCCGATATATTTTAATCCCAGGCTTGTCTGACCTTTCGGGATGTTATTCGTTATCGCGCTTGTTACGGTGACGTTATCCATACTGTCCTGATAATCCTCGTAAGCGTAAAGGTCGGTATTATAACCGAAATTATCCTGGGTATATCCGCCGTAGTTAAGCGTAGCTCTGTATAAAGCTTTTTCAGTAGCGCTGACGTTATTGTTCGCGAAGCCCGCTATACAATAATCGCGGATACTTCTGGTAAATGTATCGATAGGCTCCTGGGAATTTTTAAGATACAACTTAGCCGTAACGTTAATTGCCATTTCCGAAGCGGTCAGCACACAGCGGAATCGGTAATAAATGCCGTTTTTATCATTACTGTTAGCATAAACCGTATTCGTTGCAGCCTCGCCGTAATGATTATAGCTGAATACTACATACGCGCCATCCACATCGTCGTCTTTAAGCGTCGCGAGGAAGTTAAGCGTTAAATTATCCTTAAAGGATACGGTGTTTTTCTTATAGAACTGGTTCTTTACTTCCCATTTAGCCTCGAGGGTAATATCCTCGGTAACGGGATTACTAAAATTGTACTCGCTGTTTACTAAGTACCAGCCGAGAAAATCGTAACCGTCCTTAACGGGATCGGCGGGCTTAGATACCGCGGTATTATACTCAACGATCTCTGTTGTAACGTTATCGCCATCAACAAAAGTTACTATCGGGTTAGCGTGGCTGTCGGACGGATTATCCAAATCCACATAACCGCTCGATATAACCTCATCGTTAACCGTGTTCTCGTAGCCGAAGGGCTTGTTATTTCCCGCAGCGGCTTCATCAGTCGAGAAGAACTCGGTAAGTGACGTCTTAATATCGCTCATATTATAATCGCCGTTAACGATAAAATCAACGGTAATAAGCGCGACTCCGCCCGAGAAATCGAAATGCTCCTGCTGGTACTCGTCGCCGATACGTATACCGTTAAAAAGAATCTTGTTGTTCTTTACGGCAAAGTTGCCCTCGTCATCGTCGTAGAGCACGATAGAATCTTCATCAACGCTGAGAGCGCTCGGGAAAGTAATCTCACCCTCGAAGGTGTTTATCTCGTCATTACAATCGACAACATACTTATATGTAATCCTGTCGCCCACGGCAGCCGATACGGAAAAACTCGTACAAACCGAGGTTAAAACCAATAAGGAAACAACAAAAATCGACATAATTCTTCTGCATTTTGTTTTCACAAGGATTCCTCCTTTTTTAAAGGTCTATACATCTTTATAATACTATACAACCGCGCTTTTTGCAAGACTTTTAATCAAAAATCTCAGGGTGCATACGGCTGTAATGGAAAATATACTGCTGGGCTATTCCCGCGTAGTCGCCGAAGTCGTTTTCCGTCATATCGGGGAAGAGCTTTTCGAGCGCTCTTTTCATCCATACGTCAACGGGGAACGCCTCTACCCTATGCAGTCCGAACAGCAGGGTACAGTCGGCGACCTTTACCCCTACGCCTTTTATTTTCATAAGCTCCGCTCTCGCATCATCGTATTCGAGAGTTCGGCATTTTTCGAGAACTACTTCTCCGCTGTTTACCTTAACAGCCGCGTCGATTATGTATTTATTGCGGAAGCCCGCGCGTATCGGCGCTAAATCCTCGGGAGCAAGCTCGGCGAGCTTTTCAGCCGACGGGAAAGTATAGTAATCGTCGATTTTATCGCCGAAGCTTTCGCACAGCCGCTCGACAATTCCCTTTATCCTTTTTATATTGTTGTTCTGGGAGATAATAAAGGTGCAAAGCGCCTCCCAAGGCTCCTGCCTTAGAATCCTTATCCCTGGAGCGTAGGCGCACGCCTCCTCTAAAACGGGATGGAGTTTCTTAATATCCTCGCGGATTTTTCCGTAATCGAGTTCTAAATCGAGATAGCTTTTCCATATATTTTCATAATCCTCGACGCTCGTATTGTCGATACATAGACAATCGTCCTCGAAATAAATTTCGACCTTTTTTCTATACGCCACTCCGCTGAATCTGCCGTTATTCTCAACCCAGCGAAAGCTCTGGCCGCAGTCGAGAGTCTGGGCTAAGTCTAAATCCTTAACGCCCTCAATTTTTACGCCGTTGTCAGTTTTATACACATTCATATTAATTCCGCTCCCTAAATCCTATATCCTGAACATAATTCCTAAAATAAGTATATCATATTTTCTGAATTTATGGTATAATAAATTTTAGATACCGCGAGGTGATAACTATGAAAGAAAATATCTGTACAATCCCGATAAACGATTTATTCGTTCCGAAAAACGGCTGTCCTATATGCCGTATGGAGGAAATGCTCGAGGAAACCTATGTTGATTTCGTAGTCGGCGACGCAATGATGGAGCCGAGTATACGAATTGAAACGAATGTGAAGGGCTTTTGCCACCGACATTTTGCTAAAATGTTTGAAGCAGGTCAGAAGCTTCCGAACGCGCTTATTATGGAGTCGCATTTAAAGTCGATTATCGACAACATCCTCCCCTCTAAAGCGCCCTCGAAACCCGATAAAAAGGTTATCGAAAAAATACACACTCTGTCGGGCAACTGTTATGTATGCGACAGAATCGACCGCGATATACATCACCTGCTGGCGACGGTTTTCGCGGAGTATCAGAAGTCGGAGGAGTTCAGGAAGCTCTACAGTGAACAGCCCTTTATATGCTTAAACCACTACGCTTATATTATGGCCGACTGCGCGGGCAAGCGCGGAGTTAAGGGCAAGCTCTTAAAGCCCTTCTGCGAGGACACCTACAACCTCACGAAGAATTATATTACCGAGCTTAAAGAGGACACCTCGTATTTCTGCTCGATGTTCGACTACCGCAACCGCGGAAAGGACTTCGGTAAAAGCAAGGATGTTATCGAGAGGAATATAGAATATCTTACAAAGGAACAACCGCATACTTAAATGAAAAAACAGGTATCAGCAAACAACCGCTGATACCTGCTCTGTTTTATTCTTTACTTCTTTTCTGTCTTAGGTTCGGCTTTTTTAGCCTCGGGCTTTGCCTCTGTCTTAGCGGGCTCAGCCTTCTTATCCGCGGGCTTTGCCTCTGTCTTAGCGGGCTCAGCCTTCTTAGCCGCGGGTTTTGCCGCCGTTTTAGCGGGCTCAGCCTTCTTAGCCGCGGGCTTTGCCGCCGCTTTAGCGGGCTCGGCTTTCTTAGCCGCGGGTTTCGCCGCCGCCTTAGCGGGTTCCGCCTTCTTAGCCGCGGGTTTTTCCGCCGCCTTAGCTGTGTCGGATTTCTTAGTCGCCTTAGCCATCTTCTTAGCCGTAGGCTTCTTTACCGCCGTCTTTTTAACGGTCTTTTTCTTAGCGGGTTCGTCCTTCGGAAGAGTATGGTTATACTCGAAAGCGATCATTGCGAGCGGGGGAATTGTAACCTTGATGCTCTGCTTTTTATAGTTCCAGGGAACTCTTGTCGCTTTCTTATCGGTCTGTGTATATTCGCCTGTTCCGCCGAACTCAGCGTCGTCGCTGTTAAATACAGCCTTATAGTTGCCGAGATTCGGAACGCCTACTCTGTAATCCTCACGCGGTACGGGAGTAAAGTTGCAGATAAAGAGTACGGATTTCTTACCGTTCTTAGTCTTACGAACCATACTTACAACGGAGCTCTGCGCGTCGTCACAGCTCATCCACTCGAAACCGTTCGGGTCGAAGTCCTGCTCGTACATAGCTGGATGGTCGAGATAGAAATGCTGGAGAGTACGGAAGTACTTCTGCATATTAGCGTTGTTCTCGTTATCGTCGATTAAGAACCACTGCAAGCCAACCTCGGCGTTCCACTCGTCGTACTGAGCGAAATCCTGTCCCATAAAGAGGAGCTTCTTACCCGGGTGAGCGTACATAAAGCCGTAAGCCGTTCTCAGATTAGCGAACTTCTGCCAGTCGTCACCCGGCATTTTATTAATCATCGAGCACTTTCCGTAAACAACCTCGTCGTGGGAAAGAACCAGGATAAATTTCTCTGTGTAAGCGTAAATCATAGAGAATGTAAGCTTACCGTGTTCATACTGGCGGTAAACGGGATCCTTAGAGATATACTCGAGGAAGTCGTTCATCCAGCCCATATTCCATTTAAGCGCGAAGCCGAGACCGTCATGCTTAACGTCCTTGGTAACGCCCGCCCAGGCTGTACTCTCCTCAGCAATTACGAGAGTACCCGGAGCGTACTGCTCAACCATAGAGTTGAGGTGCTTAAAGAACTCAACAGCGTCGAAGTTCTCGCGTCCGCCGTAGATATTCGGCAGCCACTGGCCGTCGCTCTTACCGTAGTCGAGGTAAAGCATAGAAGCAACCGCGTCAACGCGTAAGCCGTCGATATGGAATTTATTAAGCCAATAAAGTCCGCTCGCGATAAGGAAGTTGCGAACTTCATTTCTCTCATAGTTAAAGATAAATGTACCCCAGTCGGGATGCTCTCCTCTTCTCGGGTCGGGATGCTCATACAGGCAGGTGCCGTCGAAACGTCCTAAGCCGTGGCTGTCCTTCGGGAAGTGAGCGGGTACCCAGTCGAGGAATACGCCGATTCCGCTCTTGTGCATACGGTCGATAAAGTACATAAAATCCTGGGGTGTGCCGAAACGTGAGGTCGGCGCGAAGTAGCCTGTTACCTGATAGCCCCAGCTTCCGTCAAACGGATGCTCAAGAATACCCATAAGCTCGATATGAGTATAACCCATATCCTTAACATAATCAGCGAGCATATCCGCAATCTCTCTGTAGCCGTAGAAAGAGCCGTCCTCCTTCTGGCGCCAGGAGCCTAGGTGTACCTCGTAGATAGACATAGGCTTAGTTTCATATCCGCCCTTTTTACGCTCCTCGATCCAGCTCTCGTCTTCCCACTCGTAGGTGTTGAGGTCGGTTACGATAGAAGCGGTTTCGGGACGCATCTGCTGTGTATAGCCGAACGGGTCGGTCTTGTCTACGCAGAAACCGTCAACGGTCTTAACCTGGAATTTATACATTTCATTCTCGCTGATACGCGGAATAAAAATCTCGTGTACGCCAACCTGGCTTACCTTACTCATCATATGGATAGCGGGATCCCAGTTATTGAAATTGCCGATAACGGAAACGCGCTGAGCGTTAGGAGCCCATACGTTGAATAGTACGCCCTCAACGCCGTTAATTGTCTTTTTATGAGCGCCGAGCTTATCGTAAAGGTTATAGTGCGTGCCCTGGCCGAAGAGGTAGCCGTCAACCTCGCTGAACTGAACAGGGAAGAAGTTGCTGTCCTCGCTCTCGTAGTAGTTGCCTTCCTCGTCCCACGCGCGGTAATAATAGTTGAAAACTCTGTCCGTATGAACATTAGCCGCGAAAATACCTTTTTCGTGTACAAGGAACGCGCGATGTATCTCACCGTTGTCCTTATTTACAAACTCAACCGAGTTGCACTGCGGCAGATAAACCGCGATTCTAAGTCCGTACTCCGTGAAGTGGGGGCCTAAAAGTCCGCGCGGCATATTGTTGTACATATACGCAACTTGTGTGAGATATTCTTCATTAAAAAGTTTTCTCATATTGTAATCAATTTCCATAACCAAGCCTCATTTCTGCTTTGAAATTAGAATATAATAGATTGCACAAATCCAGAGTTTCAGTCACCTAGTGCATTTTACTATATTTATATACAAATTATATAATAATTTTATATATTTTTCTATAGTCACTTGATTAATTTAGTCGTTTATGCTA
Source organism: Ruminococcaceae bacterium UBA2854 (assembly GCA_002350765.1). Lineage (GTDB taxonomy): Bacteria > Bacillota > Clostridia > Oscillospirales > Acutalibacteraceae > Ruminococcoides. The sequence goes on along the minus strand of DEFK01000017.1, from coordinate 67,545 downwards.
CTATAATACCAAAAGTGTCTATTAATAGGAGAGTAACTAATGGATTTAAGGGTAAAACGTACGACTAAGAATATAAAAGAGGCTTTTCTCGAACTCAGGAAAAAGAAAAACCTCGACAAAATAAGCGTTAAGGAGCTAAGCGAGCTGGCGATGATAAACAAGGCTACGTTTTATCTGCATTACCGCGATATTTACGAGCTTTCCGACCAGCTTGAAAACGAGCTTATCGACAGGATAATCGCCGAAATCAAGCCGATTGCCATTCTTAATACAAAGGACAGCTTCCGCGCTTTTTTCAGGAGCCTTAGTATGGCGATTATAAACAACGAGGAGGATATACATATACTTTTCTCGGGATATGAGACAAACCGTTTTATAGACCGTTTTGAAGCCCGTTTAAAAAGATTCGTTTTCTCCGCGTATCCGAACATAAGAAACAACAGCGAGAACAATATCTTTATCTCGTTTATCGTCCAGGGTTCTTTCCACGCCTATATGCAGAATAATAAAATAGACAAAAGCACGATTGTTGACAGAACCACCGACTTAACCCTTAAACTCGCCGAGGAATTTACGGCTTGAGAAATAATCACACATTTAGCGAAATACCACTTGACAATAAATTTATGATGTCGGATAATTTAAGAAGCTTTAAAAAAGGAATGAATATAATTGGGAAAGATTTTTAAGAATTTTTTACCTCACATATGGACGGTACTGCTGATAATAGTCCTGCTCGTTATTCAGGCGAACTGCGACCTGGCTCTGCCCGAATACACCTCGAAAATAATAGACACGGGTATTCAGAATAAGGGCGTGGAGCATATTCTCCCCGAGAAGATTACAGTCGGGGATTATAACCGCGCGCTTTTGTTTATGAATGATGACGAAAAAGCGGCGTTCAGCTCCGCTTATAAAAAGGACGGTAAGATTTTAAACAGGAGCGTAAACGACGAAAAAACGCTTAAAAAGCTCGACCAAAAGCTTATTATCCCGATAGCGTCGGATTACGAAATGACGAAGCGTTCCGCGGGTGAAATAGACGAGAACGCTCTTATCAACTCGAGAAAAAGTCTCGAAAAAAAGCTCACGGCTTTAGGCGCTGATTTACTCAAAAACTCGGGAATAGCTTTCGCGATAGGCTGCGACAAAAAAGCGGGAGTTGACTTAGATAAGCTACAGACCGACTACCTCTGGTCAACAGGCTTTACTATGCTTTTTATCTCGCTTGTTCTCTCTACCGCCGCTATTTTCGCGGGATTATTCGCCGCGATTGTCGGCTCTAAAATCGGTATGAATTTACGAAGCGGACTTTTCAGAAATGTAATAGGCTTCTCAAACGCGGAGATAGATAAATTCTCCACCGCCTCGCTTATCACACGAACCACCAACGATATTCAACAGGTACAGATTGTTTCGGTACTCCTGCTCAGGATGGTGCTATACGCTCCGATTATCGGAATCGGCGGCGTTATAAAGGTTATCGGCACAGGCGCGAGTATGTGGTGGGTAATCGCTTTAGCCGTAGCGGTAATTATGCTTCTAGTAATAAGCCTTACTGTTATCGCTATGCCGAAGTTTAAGCTTATGCAAAAGCTTATCGACCGCGTAAATCTCGTATCGAGAGAGATACTGACGGGTATCCCCGTAATACGCGCGTTTAACCGCGAGGAACGCGAGGAGGAGCGTTTTGACGAAGCTAATAAAGAGCTTACAAAAACAATGCTCTTTACAAACCGCGTTATGACGTTTATGTTCCCGATGATGATGATTCTGATGAATTTTGTATCGGTGCTTATCGTATTTGTAGCGTCGGGACATATTAAAGACGGAAATATGCAGGTCGGCGAAATGACCGCCTTTATTTCCTATACAATGCAGATAATTATAAGCTTCCTTATGCTTACTATGATGTCGATTTTCCTACCGCGAGCGGCTGTCGCGGCGGGCAGAATTGACGAGGTTATTAAAACCGAAAGCTCGATCAAAAACGAAGATAACGCCGAAGAACTCTCGGGCGGATATCCTAGCGTAGAGTTTAAGAACGTCAGCTTTAGATACCCCGAAGCGGATGAAAACGTTCTGAGCTCAATCAGCTTTACGGCTAAACCCGGGGAAACCACGGCGATTATCGGCTCTACGGGAAGCGGAAAAAGCACGCTTATTAACCTTATCCCCCGCCTTTACGACGTAACCGAGGGCGAAATAGATATATGCGGTAAGGACGTAAGGAAAGTAACCTTGACATCACTAAGGGATAAAATCGGTTACGTTCCGCAGAAAGGAATACTTTTCAGCGGAACTATCGCCTCAAACCTGCGTTTCGGAAACCGCGGCGCCACGTATAAAGAAATCGAGGACGCCGCCGAGATCGCTATGGCGAGCGAGTTTATCGAGGAAAAATCCGACCGCTACGACAGCGAAATCGCCCAGGGCGGCTCTAACGTATCGGGCGGTCAGAAACAGCGCTTATCAATCGCCCGCGCTATCGCGAAGGATCCCGATATTTATATTTTTGACGACAGCTTCTCCGCTCTCGATATGAAAACCGATAAGGAGCTCAGGGCGGCTCTCGCCGAAAAGGTTAAGGACAAAACCGTTATTATAGTAGCCCAGAGGATTTCCACGATCCTCAACGCCGAGCAGATTATTGTGCTCGACGACGGCAAAATCGCGGGCACAGGCACACACTCTCAGCTTTTAAAAACCTGTCCCGAATATTTGGAAATTGCAAAATCCCAGCTTTCCGAGGAAGAACTCGGAATAGAAAAGGGGGTCGAATAATATGGCTGATATTAAGAGACGCCCTCACGGCAGAGCGGGCGGGAAAATGGCGCCCGTAGAAAAGGCAAAGGACTTTAAGGGTACTATTAAAACCCTTGTAAAGTATATCGGCGGTTTTAAAGCGGCTATAATATTCGTAATGTTCTGCGCCGCGGCGTCAACCATTTTCGCGGTTATAGGCCCCAAGGTTCTCGGCAACGCCACCTCCGTACTGTATATGGGACTTATGGCTCAGATCGAGGGCAAGGGCTCTATAGATATGGGCGCGGTCGGAATGATTCTTCTAATCGCGTTACTGCTCTACGCGGTAAGCGCGGCGTTTATGTTTATCCAGGGCTGGATTATGACGGGAATAACCCAGAAAATCTGCTATAAGATGAGGAAGGATATTTCCGAAAAAATCAACCGTATGCCTCTAAAATACTTCGAGAGCCGTACCTACGGCGAGGTGCTCTCGAGGATAACGAACGACGTAGACACCTTCGGAATGGGGCTTAACCAGAGCGTAACCCAGATTATCTCCTCCGTATGTACGGTGCTCGGAACCTTAGCTATGATGCTTATTATCTCGCCGATAATGACGCTTATAGCTATCTCGATTCTTCCCGTTTCAATTTTTCTTATAAGCATTATCGTAAAAATCTCGCAGAAGCATTTCAGAAACCAGCAGAAATATCTCGGTGTTATAAACGGCACGGTCGAGGAAAGCTTCAGCGGTCATCTTATAATCAAGGCGTTTAATAAAGAAAAAGAAACGCTGGACGATTTCGAGAAAACCAACGACGTTCTCTATAAAAGCGCGTGGAAATCACAGTTTTTATCGGGAATGATGATGCCGCTTATGATGTTTGTCGGCAATTTAGGCTATGTAGCCGTCGCGGTTTCAGGCGCGATACTCGCGATTAACGGCGTTATCCTTATCGGCGATATCCAGGCGTTCATCCAATACGTACGTAACTTTACCCAGCCGATTCAGCAGATGTCGCAGGTTATAAACCAGATTCAGAGTATGACCGCCGCGGCTGAGAGAGTTTTCGAGTTCCTCGACGAGGAGGAAGAGGTTCAGACCGTAGAAAATCCCGCTGACGTTAAAGAGGTTAAGGGCAATGTTGTATTCGACCACGTAAAGTTCGGCTACAACGAGGATAAAATTATTATCAAGGACTTTTCCGCCGAGGTTAAGCAGGGCCAGCGCATAGCGATTGTCGGTCCCACAGGCGCGGGCAAGACCACGATAGTCAAGCTCTTAATGCGTTTTTACGACGTAAACAGCGGCGAAATAAGAATAGACGGACACAATATTAAGGACTTCAACCGCAGGGAGCTAAGAAACGCGCTCGCTATGGTACTCCAGGACACCTGGCTCTTTAACGGAACGATAATGGAGAACATCCGTTACGGCAGGCTTGACGCTACGGACGAGGAGGTTATCGCCGCGGCTAAGGCGGCTCACGCCGACAGATTTATCCGCACCCTCCCTAACGGTTATAATATGGAGCTTAACGAGGAAGCGGGCAACGTAAGCCAAGGGCAGAAACAGCTTCTCACGATCGCGAGGGCAATTCTCGCCGACAGCCCGATACTCATTCTCGACGAAGCGACTTCGTCGGTAGACACACGCACCGAATCGAGGATCCAGCGCGGTATGCACAACCTTATGAAGGGTAAAACAAGCTTTATCATAGCCCACAGGCTCTCGACGATAAAGGACGCGGATTTAATCCTCGTTATGAAGGACGGCGATATCGTTGAGCAGGGAAGCCACGAACAGCTTCTCGCAGAAAACGGCTTCTACGCCCAGCTGTATAACAGCCAGTTCGAGAATTAGGGTGTAGGATGTAGGGGTTAGGATGTAGGATATAGGGTTTAGGGATTAGATTAATAATATACTCTTTCCCCTTTACCCTTAGCCCTTTCCCCTATAATATATTGACTTTTAAAAATCAAAGTTGTATAATACATTGTGTATTTTTATGTTCAATTTCAATTATTTTGGGTTGAGAGGATTATAATTATGAGAAAAATACCTTTTTCCCCTCCCGATTTGGGACAAGATGAAATAGACGCAGTAGTAGAAGTGTTAAAGTCAGGCTGGATTACAACAGGTCCCAAGACTAAGCTTCTCGAAAAAAGAATAGGAGAATACTGCCATACAGGTCAGGCGGTATGCTTATCGTCGCAGACCTCCTGCGCGGAAATGACGCTCCGTATTCTCGGAGTAGGCCCGCAGGACGAGGTTATTCTCCCCGCTTATACATACACGGCTACCGCGTCGGTAGTTTATCACGTTGGCGCAACACCCGTTATGATCGACTGCAAACCCGGCACATTCGAGATGGACTACGATAAAATGGAAGCCGCTATCAACGAGCACACCAAGGTAATTATCCCCGTTGACTTAGCGGGTATCGTATGTGATTACGACAGAATTTACGAGGCTGTTAGAAACAAGCGCGAGCTGTTTCAGCCTAACCCCAACAGCAAAATCCAGCAGCTTATCGGCAGAGTTGTAATTATGGCGGACGGCGCTCACGCGTTCGGAGCGAGATGGCACGGACAGATGTGCGGTGAAATCGCCGACTTTACAAATTTCAGCTTCCACGCTGTTAAGAATATGACTACCGCCGAGGGCGGCGCGGCTGTTCACAGACTCAGAACCCGTATCGACGAGGAAAAGGTTTATAAACAGTATATGCTCTGGTCACTGCACGGCCAGACCAAGGACGCGCTCGCTAAGAATACCGCGGCGAGCTGGGAATATGACGTAGTTAACGCCCAGTATAAATGTAATATGCCCGACGTACTCGCGGCTATAGGCTTAGCTCAGCTCAGCCGTTATGAGAAAATCTTAGACAGACGCCACGAGCTTATCAAGCGCTATGACGAGGCTTTTAAAGACCTCGACCTACAGCTTTTAGAGCATACAAGCGAAAATCACCGCAGCAGCGGACACCTTTATTTCGTACGTTTTCTCGGCAAGGACGCGGAGTTCAGAAACGAATTCTACAACCGTATGGCGGAAAACGGCGTAATGTGTAACGTACACTTTAAACCGCTTCCGATGCTCTCCGCTTATAAGAATAAGGGATTCGATATCAAGGATTTCCCCTACGCCTACAATATGCACAAGAACCAGCTTACTCTTCCGATGAACTCTACCTTAACGGATGACGACGCGCAGTATGTTATCGACACATTCTTAAAAGTATACGACAGTATGATGTAAAACACAGGAGCTGTTTAAATTGAAGGAATTATTAGAAAAAAAGCTCAATTTAATAATCGCGGGCGTTGTAATTATCGCGTTGATCGCGATAGGTATTCCGCTGTCCGTAAATACGGTACAGACGCATACCTCCGACGCTGAAATAGAAACCACGGTTGCAACAACCCAGGCTCCCTCCACCACCGAACCCGTGCCAACTAACCCGCCTACAGAGCTGAAGATAATCTCAAAAACAGTTAAGTTGGATACAGGAGAGAAAGAAAAAGCCGAAAAGAAACCTGCTAAAAAGCAGAACAGCAAAAAGAAAACTTCTAAAAAAAAACAGACAAATTAACTAAACAAAAGACCGATAAGAAATCGGATAAAAAGACTAAGAAAAAGTCCAAACCGAATTTTACCTACGCTACAGCTCCCACGCAGGCGAACGTCAGCTACAGCGCTCAATGGAACGCGGGCTATCTTGTAGCGATAGATAACCCCGATAAGAATTACCATCCCGCTCACGTTGAGCTTTCGGATTACGACCGCGATTTGCTCGAGCGTCTTTGCTACGGCGAATTCGGCGACGGCGGATTTGTAGGCGCGGCTTTAGTCGCCCAGGCGGTCAAGGACGCGATGAACACCTACGGAATAACCAGCGTTAAGGAGGTTATCCGCCGGTTCAGCTACGACGGACGAACCGATATCCCCGCGGGTAAAACGATAAAGGACGCGGTAATTTATATTTTCGATATGGACAAGTCCGCCGTACAGCACAGGATAATTTATATGTACGACACGGCGTATGTCGATTCCGAGTTCCACGAAACGCAGAATTACGTATGTACGTTTAAGACAACAAGGTTTTTTGACAGAAAGTAATAAAGCCCGCCGTACAGGCGGGTTTTTAAATTAAAATAAAACTGAGGAATAAAGAAATGTTCAGAGAAATTACAAAAAACGATAAACAGCTTTACTTACACTACGTCGATATTTTCTATCACACCGACGTAGTAGAGTCGCCTGTACCGAAAGAAAATTACGAGGTGACTTTCAACGAGCTTATGCGCTCGGACGATTACTTAAAATGCTTTATTTTTGAGTGCGAGGGCAAGCCCTGCGGATTTGTACTGCTGTCGAAAACCTTCTCCCAGGAAGCGGGCGGAATATCCGTTACAATCGAGGAAATATATATTGACGAAGAATACCGCGGACGAGGACTTGCCACGGAATTTTTCGACTGGCTAAAAAGCATCGGCGAGATACAGCGCCTTAGAATTGAGGTCGAGGACTATAACGAGGGCGCTAAACGACTATATGAGCGAATGGGCTTTAAGCTCCTGCCGTATTTGCAGATGGTAATTGATAAGTGGAAGGAAAAGGAAGTTAATAGTTAAGAGGTAAAAGATAAACGTTTAGGTCGGACGATTTCTCGCCCGACCCGTTTTATATTAATTGTTATTTATTTATCCAAAGCTACGAATTTAAACTTATTCTCCTTAGCGTACTTTTCGGCGGCTGTTCCTTTATAGCCTTTAATAGTAAAGCCTTTTATTTTTATATCTCTAACACCTTTTTCTTTATATCCAAATGCTTTTTTTCCTATCTTTTTAACGCTTTTAGGAACTGATATCTTTTTCAAATTTTTGCAGTTGTTAAATGCATACCCGTTAATAGTTTTAACCCTGTTAGTAACTGTTATACTTTTAAGGCTTGCGCAATTATCAAAAGAAAGCGATTCGATCTTAGTAACCTTATTTGACAATGTTATTTTTTTCAGATTTTTGCAAGAATAAAATGTGTGGCTTTTGATTGTCTTTAATGATTTGGGGAGCTTTATTGCTTTTAATGAGTTACAATTACAAAACGCGCTTTTTATCACATTTACTGAATCAGGAATTTTTATTAACCGTAATTTAGTACAATTAAAAAACGCTTTATCACCAATAGTTTTTGTTCCGCTTTTTAGTACAACGTTTTTTAGATCTTTACAATCGCTGAACGTACCAAATTTTATTGTTTTTATTGTTCCTGGAACAGTTATTTTTTTCAGTTTGCTACAACCGTCAAATGTTTCTTTACCTATTATTTTAACTCCATTTGGAATATTTATTTTCTCAAGTTTATTACAACTCGAGAAAGCATACTCTCCTATAGATTGTACGGTATTGGGGATAGTTACTGTTTTTATTCTATCATAATTGTTTATTCTTTGTCCGTTGTTTCCATGTATTGCAAAGCAAAATGCAAAACTAGGGATAGCCGTAAGACCTTTTTTTAGTACAATATGTTCAGGATATTCAATATTTAACCAAGGTGCATTTGTATAATCATATTTCATTTCACCTTGAATATTTATCGTTAGGGTTTTGGTATCATTATCGTATGTATATAAAGGTTCTTCAGCATTAGCGGTTATCACGCCAACTGATGAAAGTAATATACATAACGTTAAAAGTAATAATATTGATTTTTTCATTTTAACAACCCCCTTATTAATATAGACGAAAGAAACTCAGGTTTTTCAAAGCTTTGCTTTTATCAAAGCAAGCAGTGCGCAGCACTGCAATTTCAGTGGGGGATTGTATTCCGCCACTGAATTTAGATAATAGACTCCGCCTGTATAGGCGGGGGACATTATCAGATTTGTTATACCTGTTTTTTAAATTTTCTTTCACTATAGTAGTGTCAAAAAACCGCGAAAAAGTTTCAATATTTTCTAAAAAAATTATACCACAAAAGAGTTTCTACGATGTGCACAAATATTAGATGAAGAAATTGTGCAAAAGCACAACAAAGGTCGGACGTTTTTTAATCGCCCGACCTTTTATATTAACTCTTAACTTTTACCTGTTACCTTTTAACTACTTAAAGTATTTAACTCCGCTTTCGAAAATCTTCTGGTCCTTATTAAACGGAACGTTCGCGTAGAGGTCTTTTCCCTTACGTTCGCTATGTCCCATTTTACCGAGGATTCGACCGTCGGGGCTTGTAATACCCTCGATCGCGCAGATCGAGCCGTTTACGTTATACGCTATATCGTCGCTCGGGTTGCCGTTTAAGTCTACGTACTGGGTAGCGACCTGACCGTTTTCAATAAGGCGTTTAACCGTCTCGTCGTCAGCGAAGAATCTTCCCTCGCCGTGAGATACGGGTACAGCAAATACGTCGCCCGCCTCAACCGAGGAGAACCACGGAGATTTTACGGAAGTAACGCGAGTATACGCCATATGCGAGATATGACGGCCGACTGTATTGAACGTAAGCGTCGGGTCGTTTTCCTTAATATCGCGAATCTCACCGTAAGGAACAAGACCGAGTTTTATAAGCGCCTGGAATCCGTTACAGATACCGAGCATAAGACCGTCGCGCTTGTTAAGAAGCTCGTCTACAGCCTCCTTTATTCTCGGGTTACGGAATGTTGTCGCGATAAACTTACCCGAACCGTCGGGCTCGTCACCGCCCGAGAATCCGCCGGGGAACATAATCATCTGGCTTTCCTTGATAATGCTCTCCATCTTAGCGATAGTGTCCTCGATATCGGAGGGCTTTAAGTTCTTAACGATAAGAAGTTCAGCCTCGGCGCCCGCTTTCTCGAACGCTCTCGCGGTATCAACCTCGCAGTTGGTACCGGGGAATACGGGGATAAACACCTTAGGCTTAGCGACCTTAATTACAGGCGCTTTAGTATTTCTTTCCGTAAAGAGTTCTGCGCTTCTTCCCATTTTCGGGCATTGCGCCTTTGTTGGGAATACTTTTTCAAGAGGAGCAGTCCACTCGCCGAGTATTTCAGCAATTTTAATTTTCTCGCCATTGATTTCGATTTCTTCATTTTCAGTTACCTCACCGAGAGGATAGTATAATACATCGTCCGCAAGCTTCGCGCCGTCCTTTAACTCGAGTATGAGCGAACCCGATAACGGAGCGAACAGCTCGTCGAAGCTGAGTTCGTTTGCGAATTTAAATCCGAAGTTATTGCCGAAGCAAGCCTTACATACCGAAGCCGCGGCTCCGCCCTCTTTAACTACGGAAGCGGAGAGCACTTCGCCCTTGTCCATAAGGTCGTAAACGGCGTTGTACATAGCCTTTAGCTCATCCCATTTCGGCATAAGGGTTGCCTTATCCTCGGGAACAGGAACGTAAATTACCTTAGAGCCCGCTTTCTTGAACTCCGCGGAAATCGTCTTGCTCGCCTTAGTCATAGCAACGGCGAAGGATACGAGAGTCGGCGGAACGTCAATCGTCTCGAAAGTACCGCTCATAGAGTCCTTACCGCCGATAGACGGGATTCCGAGTTTAAGCTGAGCCTGCATAGCTCCGAGTAAAGCCGCCGCGGGCTTACCCCAGCGCTCGGGCTTATCCATAAGCTTCTCGAAATATTCCTGGAAAGTAAGTCTTGCCTTTAAGGGATACGCGCCAATGGCGAGTATCTTAGACAGCGACTCTACGACCGCGTAGGCTGAGCCGTGGAACGGGCTCCAGCGTGATACCGCGGGGATAAAGCCGTAGCTCATAGCGGTAGCGTCGTCGGTCTCGCCTTTAAGCAGCGGAATCTTAGCCGCCATAGCCTCCTGGGGAGTGAGCTGGGTTTTACCGCCGAACGGCATAATTACCGTACCCGCTCCGATACTCGCGTCGAAACGCTCGCTTAAACCAATCTGTGAGCAGACCTCTAAGCGCGCCATATTCTTCTTAACCGCCTCGGCAGTCGATAAGCCTTTAAGGCTTTCGGGGCACTGCTTACGGTAGCAGTTATTCTCGTCGGGAGCGGTGATATACGCCGTAGAGCTCTGGGTTACACCGTTTGTATTTAAAAATTCTCTGCTTATATCAACAATAGTATCTCCGCGCCAGTTCATAGTAAGGCGAGGATTCTCGGTAACAACCGCTACGGCTGTCGCCTCTAAGTTCTCGGTTTCGGAAAGGGCTATAAATTTCTCAACGTCGTTCTTATCGAGCACAACCGCCATTCTCTCCTGGCTTTCGGAGATAGCGAGCTCCGTACCGTCGAGACCTTCGTATTTCTTAGTAACCTTATCGAGATCTACCTTTAAGCCGTCGGCGAGCTCGCCGATAGCAACGCAAACTCCGCCCGCGCCGAAGTCGTTACAGCGTTTAATCATCTTAGCGACCTCGGGATTACGGAATAATCTCTGGATCTTACGCTCTGTAGGCGGATTACCTTTCTGAACCTCGGCTCCGCAGGTTTCGATCGAGCTTAAAGTATGAGCCTTCGAGGAACCTGTAGCTCCGCCGCAGCCGTCACGGCCTGTACGGCCGCCGAGAAGTACGATTACATCGTCGGGAGCGGGAACTTCTCTTATAACATTTTCCTTAGGAGAAGCGCCGATAACCGCGCCGATTTCCATACGCTTAGCCACGTAGCCCTTATCGTAAAGCTCTACAACCTGACCTGTCGCAAGACCGATCTGGTTGCCGTAGGATGAATAACCCTGAGCCGCTCCTGTAGTGATTTTACGGCTCGGGAGCTTACCCTCCATAGTGTCCTTAAACGGAACAGTCGGGTCGCCCGATCCCGTAACACGCATAGCCTGGTAGATATAAGCTCTGCCCGAAAGCGGGTCGCGGATAGCTCCGCCGAGACAGGTAGCCGCGCCGCCGAACGGTTCGATTTCGGTCGGGTGGTTATGGGTTTCATTCTTAAACTGGATAAGCCAATTTTCGGTTTTACCGTCGATAGTAACGGGCGCTTCGATAGAGCAGGCGTTAATCTCCTCGCTCTCGTCAAGGTCGGGAATAAGGCCTTTCTTTTTCAGCGACTTCATACCGATAAGCGCCATATCCATAAGGCTTACGTTTCTGTCGGTATCTTTTCCGTAAACCTCGTCGCGTGTATCGTAGTATTCCTGTAAAGCGTCCTCGATAACCTTCGAGACCGCGGATTTCTCTATTTCAACTTTGTTTAACTTAGTGAGGAATGTGGTATGACGGCAGTGGTCGGACCAGTAGGTGTCGATAACTCTCAGCTCCGTGATACTCGGGTCGCGTTTTTCGGTATCGCGGAAGTAGTCGCGGGTAAATTTCAAGTCCGCTAAGGTCATAGCGAAGCCCATCGAAGCGAAGAACTTTTCCATTTCCTCATCGTTCCAGCCGATAAAGCCCTCAACGCGTTTTACGTTCTCGGGAGCTTCAAGCGGCATTTCGAGCGACTCGGGCTTATCGAGAGAAGCTAAACGGCTCTCGACAGGGTTAATCATATAATCCTGGATTTTCTTAAACTCCTCGTCCGTAATATCGCCCTTAACGCAAACCACGCGCGCGGAAAGTATCTTACAACGCTCGCCCTGAGTAAGGAGCTGTACGCACTGCTCGGCTGAATCGGCGCGCTGGTCGTACTGACCCGGGAGATATTCCATAGCGAAAACCTTAAAGCCTTCCTCTACGGGTAAAACCTCCTCGAAGATTACATCCTGGTTAGGCTCGGAGAGGATTATATTCTTAGCTTTGTCAAATTCCTCCCTCGTCATACCCTCAATATCGTAGCGGTTTAAGAATCGAAGCTCCTCAATAGCGCGGATACCGAGATTATGGCGTAAATCCCATTTAGTCTGCTCGGCGACAACATTCATCTCGCCGCGTTTTTCTACAAATAGTCTGATTACCTCTGCCATAAAAATTCCTCCGTTAGTATTTTTAAGTAGGAAGCGGGAAGTAAGAAATCGGAAGCAAAAACCCGACACTTCCCAGTTTATATAGAATTACATTTTATTTTACCATATGTAAAAACTATTATGTTTAAATAAGAGAATTATTTTTATTTTTCCTCGTCAGACTTGAACGTTCCTATCTTAAAAAGATATCCCCCGTACCACCGATGTCCTATGAAGCTTTGGATATAAAGGACACGTTCTGCGTTTTATTTGCATCGTCAGGCTTGAGCGTTCCGAGCCATAGCGTAATGAATAAATTTTTCTTGACTTCTTATCAATATTTTGATAGAATATTGATATAATAAATGTAAGGGAATGATTATATGCCAAATATCAGACCAAGCTCGGATTTAAGAAACCATTATAACGAGATTTCCGAATACTGCCATAAATACAATGAGCCTGTTTTTATTACAAAAAACGGCTCGGGAGATGTAGTTGTTATTTCTAACGAGGAATACGAAAAGCTTGTGGGCGCGCAGGCGCTGTACAATAAAATCGACAAAAGTATAGAACGAATGAAAACAACCTCAGGCAGACCCTCTAAAGAGGTATTGGCGGATATCGCTAAGGAGTTTAATCTTGAATAAATATACTGTAATTGTTGAAGCCGAAGCGGAAAAGGATTTAAAAAGTATTTTTTAATACATAACAGAAAATTTCAAGGAATTTGAAACCGCTAAAAAGCTTCTGAGTTCTATCTCGTCGGCTTTTGATTCTTTGGAAACTTTTCCTCTCAGACATCCTGTTGTTCTTCGGGAACGCTATGGAGTGTTGGGACTTAGAAGGCTTATTGTTAAAAACTATTCTATAATTTATTATGTTGATGAAAATAATGCTGCTGTACATATAGTAAACGTTATCTACAATCGCAGAGAATTAAACCATTTATTTAACGAGCTGTAAAAAACAGCTCGTTTTTCATAGCAAAACCGCCCCTAATCGGGGCGGCTATTTAGGAGAAAACCAAAGAATCAATCTTTGGGAATGAAAATCGTAACGACGGTACCTCCGTTTTCGCGCGGAGAAATTTTCAGCGTACCGTTACACATTATATCAAGTCTTTCGCGGATATTTTTCAGCGCGGTATGAGGCTCGTTATTATCCTCTTTTCCGAAGCCCGCGCCCGTATCTTCAACTATAACCTCGCTGCCGTTCTCGGCTTTACGGGTAATTACCTTAATAACAAGCGGGTCGAGCTCGGGGTTAACTCCGTATTTTACGGAATTTTCAACAATCGGCTGTAGGGTAAGCGGCGGTAGCCGAAACGCTATATGGGGAGTATCGAACTCGACAATCAAATCGTCCTCAAATCTTGTCTGTTCCACGGCGAGATACGCTCTCGTATGCTCTAACTCCTCCTTAAACGGAATCGGCTCTTCCTTTACGATAGCGGTAAAATTCTGCCTTAAATAGCTCGTAAAGTCCAGCGTAACCTGCTGGGCTTTTTCAGGCTCCTTTTCTATCATACAATATATACTCGTCATCGTATTGTAGATAAAATGCGGACGCATCTGGAGCACGGCGATTTTAGAATTAAGCCGTAAATTCTCATTAGCCTGACTCATCATCTTATCAACCTGGTCGCGTATTACAAGAAGCAGCATCAACAGCGCCGAAACCGTTGTACCGAGAACTATAAGCAATACTCCGTACAGCGCCATCTGGATAACCATACACGCAAGCGGTATAATAAGGAAAACCAAAAACGCGTTCCTAAGCCGTTTCGAAAGCCTGTTTCTTACGAAAAACAGCGCCAGGATATTCGATAACATCAATAATACGGGCGGTACAAGCAATATAGGATAAAGCTCCCCGCGGTGGTATACGTTATCAGGCGTAAAGTAATATATCACATCAGTAAACTGTGTAATTATAAGCAATACAAAATAAATAAACCACATCGTCGCGGCTATATAAAGCGAAGGTCTTTTTTTCCAATTTACTCCCGCTCGGGTTAATATGTACACTAACGTTATCGGCATAAGCATTGACGAAAACAGCGACTCGCAAAACAGCCCGATTTTAGAGAGCGTAACATATCCCTCTCCCAGAAAGTCGGTCGATAGATTAGTGACAAATGTAGCGATGGCGTACAGCGCGATTATAATAAAAAACTGTACAAAGAAATTTTTCTGCCTTTTTTCGTCAAATCCCGCGATAAGCGCGATAAATATTCCGATACCCGATATAACGAAGCCGACTATCGAGACCGCGAAGTTAGTCAATACAACCCAATCCGTCATTTTTCAAGCCCCTTTACAGGATATCTAAGCTTTTTAATCTGTTCTTTTACAGCCGCCTCGGTCAGCGGCTTTAAAATAAACCCGCTCGCCTCGGTTGCCCACGCGTTCAGCGCGTAATCCGCGTACGCCGTTAGGAATACTACGTTCATTTTTGGATTAATATTAAGGAGCTCTTTACATACGTCGAACCCGCTTATCATTCCCATTTCTATATCTAAAAACACCAGAGCGACTTTTGTCGACCTGACGAACTCAAGCGCCATCGACGGTTTGGAAAAGCCGTAAACCTCAGCGTTTCTCAGTACCTTTTTTAAAAGAGGCACTCCGTAGTTTAGTATTGTCTTTTCGTTATCCAGCATTATTACAACTGGCTTCTCGTTCTCAACGGAATCGAGAAAAGTATTTATGTCTACGCCGAGCTGCTTTGAGAGCTTGGATATCATCGCAAAATCAGGGATACGACGATTCCCCTCCCAGTTCGTAATAGTTGAACGGTCTACGTAAAGCAACTCCGCGAGCTGCTGCTGAGAGAGCCCTTTTTTCATTCTTGCCTTTTTAAGCGTTTCTCCGAAGGTCATTTAGTTTTACCCCCTCTAAAAGCATAATTATCTATTATAATTATAATCATTCACATAAAAATTCACAAGTGCTAAAACTAAAAAAAGACGTTTCATTTTGAAACATCTACTTGAAAAAAGAATGATTTTAATAGTAAAATAACGATAGAAATTATGAAAACTTTTTGATTTTTATCCCTCTGTTGCCGTCTGACAGACCGAACGCCGTCAGGCGGCAATCCCCTTTTTCGGATAATACGAGGTATTTATGGCGTTTATAACCTGCCCCGAATGCGGGCGTAAAAATATACCTGACAATATACTTTTTTGCCCCAAATGCGGTTTTTCCATCTTCAATTATACCGACCACATTACAGCAAAAAAACATCAGGAAGAAATAAATAAAAGAAATTCCGCGCGTATTAAAGCTGAAGCCGATAAAATCGGTTGAGAAATTAAATCTCCGTCTTAGTTAAAATGGATTTGGATGAAATTGTGTGATACCCTTTCCCGACAGGCTAAGCTTTTTGCGCGTTGTTTTACAAGGGTGGCGCGCGGATTTCGTTTTTTGTCCATAACATAAGTTGAATTGCGGAAAACCGACAATTCCCTTATTCCTCTTACATTTCTAAAACATTGCTGTCCAAATACGGGCGGCAATGTTTTTTTCTAAAAATTTACGAATTTAATTGCAAGGCAGTATATTTTATGGTACAATTTATATGTATATGTATATCTACTAATCTACTACTTGGAAGGAGTTTTATGTATGTGCGGTATTTGCGGGTTTACCGGCGAGGTTCTCAACCGTGACAAAACTATCAGAGATATGACCGAGGTTATTACACACCGAGGTCCCGATTCAGACGGATTTTTCCAGGACGACTATATAAGTATGGGCTTCAGAAGGCTCAGTATTATCGACCTCGAAGCAGGTCATCAGCCTATTTATAATGAGGATAAAACTTTAGTGCTCACCTTTAACGGCGAGATTTATAACTATAAAGAGCTCCGCGAGGAGTTAAAACAAGCGGGTCATACCTTCGCGACCGACGCCGACAGCGAGGTACTCGTTCACGGCTACGAGGAATGGCGCGAGGAAATGCTCCTTAAATTAAGGGGTATGTTCGGCTTCGCTATCTACAACACCGAGGATAAAAGCCTCTTTATCGCGAGGGATTTCTTCGGAATTAAACCGATGCACTATACCTTAATCGGCAAGGATATTATCTACGCCAGCGAGATCAAGAGTATTTTAGAGCATCCTAAGTACGAAAAGAAATTTAACACAAGAGCTCTTGATACCTACCTTTCGTTCCAGTACGCCGCTCCTCCCGAGACATTTTTCGAGGGAATTTACTGCCTGCTCCCAGGTCACTATATGACATTTAAAAACGGCGAGTTCGAAACTATCCGTTACTGGGAAGCTAAGTTCAGACCTAACGACAATATGTCCGAGGACGAAGCTGTGGATAAAATCGAGAAGATTTTCGAAAACTCCGTTAACGCTCATAAAATCGCTGACGTTGAGGTCGGATGTTTCCTCTCCAGCGGCGTAGATTCGAGCTATGTTTCTACATATTTCGCCGACCAAAAGACCTTTACCGTAGGCTTCGATTTCGGTCAGAGATACAACGAGATTTCCTGGGCGAGCAATCTCTCTAAGGAAATCGGCGTAGAACACCATACCCACCTTATCTCCAGCGAGGAATTCTGGGACGCTGTTCCGACCGTACAGTACTATATGGACCAGCCTTTAGCCGACCCGAGCTGTATCGCGCTCTACTTTGTATCGAGGCTCGCGAGCGAGTACGTAAAGGTTGTACTTTCGGGCGAGGGCGCCGACGAGCTTTTCGGCGGTTATACCTGCTACAACGACCCGAGAGTGTTCAAAATTTACCAGACATTAGTCCCCTATTGCGTAAGACGCGCGCTCTGTAAGCTCGCTAAAAAGCTACCAGACGTTATCGGCAGGGATTATATTATAAGAGCAACCCATCCCTTGGAGAAGCGCTATATCGGTAACGCGTTTATGTACGATTACGACCAGAAGCGCGAGCTTCTCCGCGACCCGTCAATCGCTACGGACCCGCTTAAATTCAAGCCCCTGCGCCGTATTTATAACCGCGCGCACCGTCTTGACGACGTTACAAAAATGCAGACGCTCGACATCAACCTCTGGATGGTGGGCGATATTCTTCTTAAAGCGGACAGAATGTCGATGGCTAACTCCTTAGAGCTTCGAGTACCTTTCCTCGACAAGGAGGTTTTCAAGGTAGCTTCTACTCTCCCGACTAAGTTCAGGGTCAATAAATACAACACCAAATACGCTATGCGCCGCGCGGCTCAGCGTCATCTTCCCCAGGAAACCGCCGAGAAAGAAAAGCTCGGCTTCCCTGTTCCGACAAGAGAATGGCTTAAAGACGAGCGTTACTATAATATTGTTAAAGAAGCGTTCGAGTCCGAAACCGCTCAGAAATTCTTCAACAGCGATATTCTCGTAGCGTGGCTCGACCAGCATTACAACCAGATCGAGGACAACAGCCGTAAAATCTGGACGGTATATATATTCATCATCTGGTATAACATCTACTTTAACGAAAACAGCAAAAAGGTAACTAAGCCTCAGAACCACCTCGTGGAGCTAAAGGCTAAGGCGGAAGCTCAGCGCAAGCTCGCTAAGCAGAAAGCCGCTATCGCCAAGGTGCAGGCTGAGCTCGCTTCTCAGGAGGGCTTAGGTGACGACGGCTACGCCGAGAACGCTATCGACAATGTCGAGGAAGCGTTCGAGGACGACGATAAACTCGCCTCTAAATTCCAGAACCTCCAGGAAAAGGTCGTTGGCTCGCTCCCGAACGAAAACCTAACTCCGCTTCAGCAGGCGGAACAGGTCGCTATGGAGATGGAAGTTGAAGAAGACGAGGAAGAGGACGACGACGAGCATATTATCGAGGAGGACTACGACGACGGCGACAGCGAACCCCAGGAGGAGCTTATCGACATCACCAAGCAGTCCGAAATCACCGACGACGACGGCATTATCCTCGACGACGTTATCGACAGTATCATAAACGATATGGACGATATCAAGAACAGTTAACAGTTCTCAGCAGTCAGTTCACAGTTACGAATTTACGATGTAAAACAAGGCGCGATGGAAAAACTAACGGAAAAAACCCTAAACAGTAAAACTATATTTAACGGAAAGATTCTCCACGTTATTTTAGACGAGGTAGAGCTCCCCGACGGCAACAAGGCTTCGCGCGAGGTCGTACAGCACCAGGGCGGAGTATGCGTAGCCGCTCTCGACGAAAACAACAACCTGTTTTTCGTAAGGCAGTTCCGCTATCCGTATAAGGAAATTACCCTCGAACTCCCCGCGGGCAAGCTCGAAAAGGGCGAGACCGTTCTCGAAAACGGAAAGCGCGAGCTTAAAGAAGAAACAGGCTGCGAGGGCTACAGCTTTATGACGCTGGGCGCGATGTACCCGAGCACAGGCTACACCGACGAAATTATTCATCTTTTTGCCTGTAGGGTAAAGTCGGTCGGCGAACAGCAGCCCGACGAGGACGAATTTTTAAATGTCGAGAAAATCCCGCTTAACAAAGCTGTGGAAATGGTACTAAATAACCAGCTTCCCGACGCAAAAACCCAAATTACGATACTAAAACTCGACGCGCTTTTAAAAAGCGGTAAGGTATAGTATTAATGAAAGGAGCCGTTTAATGCGTGTTTTTCGGGATTTAACTCCCTATAATAAAAAAACAGCCGTGGCTCTCGGATATTTCGACGGTATTCATCTCGGCCACAAGGCGGTTCTTAAAAAAGCCGTAGAGGCTAAAGACCGCGGTTTAACTCCCGCGGCGTTCACCTTTTCCTCTACACCGAAATCCAAGGATAAAAACTCCCAGCTTCTTACCTATCAGGAAAAGGTCGCTATGCTCGACAAGCTCGGTATCGAGGTTCTTTATATCCTCGATTTCAGCGAGCTTAAGGACTATTCTCCCGAGCGGTTTGTAACGGATATAATTAAAAAGGTGTTTAACGCGGACGAGGTTTTCTGCGGATTTAACTACCATTTCGGAAAGCTCGGCGCTGGCGATACCGAAACGTTAAAGGCGCTCTGTCAGATTGAAAAAATCGGCGTGACCGTATGCTCTCCCGTTAAGCTCGGCGATACCGTGGTATGTTCAACGGAAATACGTAACGCCCTTAAAAACGGCGATATTAAAAAAGCTAATCTGCTTTTAGGCTACGATTTCGGCTTAAAGAGCGAATCGGTTAAGGGAAACGGTATCGGCTCGAAAATAGAAACCCCTACTATTAATCTCAATTTTGAGAAAGGTATAATACTTCCGAAGTTCGGCGTTTACGCGTCTAAGGTAACGATCGACGGGAAGATTTATACGGGCGTTACAAATATCGGAATCAAGCCGACCGTCGGAAACCGTAACCTCCCCAACTGCGAAACCTGGCTTCCGAAATACAGCGGCGATAACCTCTACGGAAAAACAATAGACGTCCGCTTAAAGGAGTTTATCCGTCCCGAGCGGAAGTTCGACAGCTTAGACGAGCTGAAGGCGGAAATAAAGAACAACGGAAGCCGTGCGCTTGAATTGCTCGGCGGAAAGGAATATGATGTATAAAATAACTCTAGGCGTTGACGGGATGATGTGCAATATGTGCGAAGCACACGTCAACGACAATATAAGAAATAAATTCAAGGTTAAAAAGGTCGAGTCCTCACATTCTAAGAACGAAACCGTAATTATAGCCAAAGAAGAAATAGCCGAGGACGCTCTCAGATCCACGATTGAGGAAACAGGCTATAAGCTTACATCGTACAAAATCGAGCCCTACGAAAAAAAGGGCTTGTTTAAAAAATAATTTATTTTAAGGAGGACTAAAAAATGAAGAAATTATTATCAATTGTTTTAGGCGCGGTTATGATCGTATCCGCATTCGCGGCAATCCCCGTATCGGCGAAGGCTACTCCCGCGAGCATAACTAAAAAGGTGCTCATTAGCAAAAAGTGGAACTGCTACGCCTGCGTAGTAAAGGGCAAGAAGAAAACTCCCGCTGACCAGTACGGCTCGGTTGTTAAAACAACAGGCGCTTACATCAAGTTCAGCCAGAAGGGCAGCTTTAAATGTGTTTTAGGTCTTAAAGGCATCTCGGGCAAATACACAGTTGACAAAAAAGGCTTCAAGGTTACGCTTAAAATCACTAAAAAGTGGAGCGGAGAAGACAGCAAGCCCGTTAAGATTAATAAGACAAAAACTCTTAAGGTTGCAGAAAACCGCAAGAAAATCGCAGTTACCCTCTGGGGCGCGAGAAACTATTTTAAACAATAATATTATTTCAGGCAGGCTCGTTTGAGCCTGCCTGTTTTATGTGCAAGGTGCATAAATCCCTCCTCGAATATTTGGTGAGAAAAATAAACAAAAATATGATATAATAGTAATAGAAATAATAAAAAGGAGGAATACTTATGAAAAAAACAATAAGCATTATTCTTTCGTTATTAGTTTTACTAAGCGCGTCATTAGTATCAGCTTGCGCCGATACCGTAAAGGCAGAAAGCGGTTCGAACAACAAGATTTACTTTGACGCGAGCGGATGGGATAATTTAAAATCGGTTTTCTGCCACATATGGAAAAGAGGCGGAGAGGCTTTTTTCAGCTGGCAGGTAAAGAAAGAAATGTGTACAAAAGAAGGCGACAAGTGGTCTTACGACCTCTCTAAGCTTAACGATTCAGAAAAAATGCCCAACGGGATTAAAGACGGCGTTGATTACCTTGTTATATTCAGCGCGGTTACCGAGGATTGGAAACCTTACCAGACTTACGACGCTACTTTTGGTAAGGCTTGTATCGGCGATACATTAAAAGTAAACGTCGGTAAAAAAGTTGAAAGTCCTGTCGATTCCGCGAAAAACGCCGACGAGGCTGTATGGACTAAAAACAAAAATAAATACGGTCCCCACCTCGCTATTACCTCTCTCGGAAATATCGTCGGAAAATTCCTATGTCCGAAAGAAAAAGGCACAAAAGTTATAGGCGACTGGCTCCCGATTTACTATAAGAGCAAGTATGTAAAACCCGTTAACGTACTCGCTGACGCATATCCGAAGTTCGGAATAAAAACCGCTGTGGATTTAACGGACATTTATAAATACATTGTCGGCAAGAAAACAGGCGAAGACGAAAAAACAATGAAGAAGATGCTCGAGGACGCGTTTATTAAGGCTTATTCGAGTATGAAACATGATTGTCTGCCAATTAGAAATACTATGAAAGTAAAAGTCGTCAACAAAACCTTTAAAGCAAAGGAGCTTAAGAAAAAAGCCATAACTTATAAGGCAGTTAAAGTTACAAAAGCTAAGGGAAAAGTTACTTACAAAGTTACAAAGAAGAATAAAAGTCTTGCCTTTAAGAAAGGCAAAATCACCGTTAAGAAAAACACTAAAAAGGGTACTTATAAGATTAAAGTAAAAGTTACCGCGGCGGGAGGACTTGTATCAGGTAATGTATGTTATTATGATAAAACAGTAAAAAAGACCGTTACGGTAAATGTAAAGTAATCCGCAGAACATAAAACGGGGCAGGCTCAAACAAGTTTTGAGTCTGCCCTTAATTTTTTCATCTGTCATATTGAGCGGTGCCCAGAGGGCAAAATCGCAAGGCGATTTAGTCGAAAGATCTTTATTGTTTAATTAGTAGTTAACAAAGGTCTCGGGAAGATTCTTCGACTACGTTCCGCTTACGCTCCACTTCGCTCAGAATGACAATCAACTATTTAGCCGCTCCGTTTATTTTATCTTAAAAATCCGTTTATTATTTCCTGCTCGGCTTCGGCTTCGGTTAAACCGAGAGTCATAAGCTTTTCAATCTGCTCGCCCGCGATTTTTCCGATAGCCGCTTCGTGTACAAGCGCGGCGTCTACGTCGTTAGCCTCGAGCGCGGGAACGGCTAAGATTTTACCGTTGTCCATAATAATCGAGTCGCATTCGGTATGGCCCTTACATTCGGCGTTACCGACGATTTTAGCCTCGAATTTCTGGAACGAGCTATCTCTCGCAACCGCTCTCGATACTACGTCCGCGGTAGAGCCCTTGCCGTTTAAGGAAACGGTATAAACGCTTATCGCCTGCTGCTCGTTATGCGTCATAAGCCTTTCCCTTACGATTAAGCTCGCGCCGTCTTTCAGCTCCGCGATAGTGGTGCGGACGGTATCGTCAACGCCCTTAATCTGAACCATTTCCATTTCGACGGTGCTGTTTTCTTCCATATAAACCTCGGTCACGGGGTTTAAGATACGCTTACCCGAGCCCTCGCCCGAGCCGAAATGCTTCTCGACGTATTTTACTCTCGAGTTCTTTCCAACAAAAAATCTATGGATACCGTCGTGCTCGCTGTCGTGATTACCGCAGTTATCTATTCCGCAGCCCGCGACAATCTCCACGTCGGCGTTATCGCCGATATAGAAGTCGTTATACACTTCCTCTTTCAGTCCGCTTTCGGTCATAACAACAGGGATATGAACGCTCTCGTTCTTAGTACCCTCTTTGATACGGATATCTATTCCGCTAACGTCGGTTTTCGGGGTTATTTTAATATTCGGGGTGGACTGGCGGCCGATAGACTGGCTGTTGGAGCGGATATTATACGCTCCCGCGGGAACGTCGCTAATGTCCGCGATTTCCTTTAATAAATACTGTTGTACTTTATCGAGATTCATCAGTCAGTCAACTCCTTTTTTACGCCTATACACTTCTCAACCGCCGAGGATGTTCCGATTAATGAGGGGAGAAGCTCGTCCTTATTACCTTTTCTATCAATCTCGCCGCCGCTCAGAACTACGATTTCGTCGGCGATATTCAGGATTCTCTCCTGGTGGGAGATAATTAAAATAGACCTGTCTTTAATTTCCTCGCGCTGTTTACGGAAAACGTCGATAAGGTTGCTGAAGCTCCATAAGTCAATTCCAGCCTCGGGCTCATCGAATACGGTGAGAAGCGATTTTCTCGCCAGAACAATAGCGATTTCGATTCTCTTAAGCTCCCCGCCCGACAGGCTCGCGTTAACCTCGCGGTTAATATACTCTCGCGCGCAAAGTCCTACGAGCGAAAGATACTCGCACGCCTCGGCGATAGAAAGCTCCTTTCCCGCCGAAAGACGGATTAAATCTATAACTCTTATCCCCTTAAACTTAACGGGCTGTTGAAAAGCGTAGCCGATACCGAGCTTAGCGCGGTCGGTTATACTCATATCTGTTATATCCTCGCCGTTAAAGAAAATCTGTCCTTCGGACGGCTTCTCAATTCCCGCGATAAGCTTAGCCAAGGTCGATTTACCGCCGCCGTTAGGGCCTGTTACGACAATAAGCTTTCCGTCGGGGATAGTAAGGTTTATATTCTTTATAATTTCTTTTTCGCCTGAATTAACATTAAACGATAAGTTTTTAATTTCCAGCATACTTCCATTCCTTTCGTCAAAGACGTGATACTTATTATACCACAAGTTCTGGAAATATAAAAGCTTTTTTCTGCAAATATATAGTAAAACGGTCGGAAAAACAGTTTGAAATCTAACAAACCGTCTTTCCGACCGCGATTATTTATTACTCATTCAATGGCATTTATTTTTCATCGGACAATCCGCGCATCCGCAGGAGCAGGTGGATTTACCTTGCTTTTTCTTACGAACGCCGTTAAAAATCACAGCTCCGACCATCGCCGCTACCAAAACGGCGACCGCTATTGTTCCGATATTAGCCAACAACCAATCCATAGCTCCTCCTTCTTTATTTTACGGTAAGTCTATCCGCTTCCTTGTAAGGTCTGAACAGCATATAAATCATCAGCGCCGCTACAGCTACAGCGAAGATAAGACCTATTATATTAAGTTCGCCCGTGAAAATCGAGCCGAACTGGTAAATCATCAACGATACCGCGTAAGCGAATATACACTGGTACGCAATCGCGAACGAAGTCCATTTAGCGGAGTTCATCTCTCTCCTGATAGCGCCGATAGCCGCGAAGCAGGGAGCGCAGAGCAGGTTGAACGCGAGGAAGCTGTACGCCGCGAGCGGTGTAAGTCCGCCGAAGTCGAGCACGCCGAATACGCCGACAACCTCTTCCTTGGCGACAAGTCCCATAATCGTCGCGATAGCCGCCTTAATATCGGCAAAGCCCAAGGGAGCGAATACCCACTGGATAGCGTTTCCAATAGCGCCTAAGATACTGTGCTCGAGCTCTACATCGGGGAAGAAGCCGAACGAGTTTCCTACCCAGCCGAACGATTTTCCGGCCCAGATTACAATAGACGCGAGCAGGATAATCGTACCCGCTTTCTTGATAAAGCTCCAGCCTCTCTCCCACATCGAGCGGAGAACGTTCGAAGCAGTCGGGAGATGGTAAGCGGGAAGCTCCATAACGAACGGAGCGGGGTCGCCCGAGAACATTTTCGTTTTCTTCAGCATAATACCCGAAACTACGATAGAAGCCATTCCGAGGAAGTAGGCGCTCGGAGCCACCCACCACGCGCCGCCGAACAGCGCTGTCGCGATCATAGCGATAATCGGGAGCTTAGCTCCGCAGGGTATAAACGTAGTCGTCATAATCGTCATACGGCGGTCACGCTCGTTTTCAATCGTACGCGACGCCATAATACCAGGAACGCCGCAGCCCGTACCGATAAGCATCGGGATAAAGCTTTTTCCCGAAAGTCCGAATTTACGGAAAATTCTATCCATAACGAACGCGATACGCGCCATATATCCGCACGCTTCGAGGAACGCGAGGAAGATGAACAGTACAAGAATCTGGGGTACAAATCCGAGTACCGCGCCTACACCTCCGACAATTCCGTCGAGGACTAAGCTCTCAAGCCAGTCGGCGCAGTTTATAGCGTCGAGCCCCTGTCCAACTAAGCTCGGTATACTTGGAATCCAGATTCCGTACTCGCTCTCGTCAACAGGATTATCAATCTCGCCGTCGTCGTTTAACGGCAGATATTTATTAATATCGTAAACCTTTATACTCTTGTTATCTTCGCCCTGGTAGAACTCGTCAACATAAGAGCCGTATGCTTCCTCAAACGCGCCGTAGTCCTTCTCGTCGAAAGCGTCGTTTAATTCGGAAGCGCCCTTGATATTCTCGTCATCAGCCGCCTCGTCTAACAGCGCGCTTAAATCTTTATTGCTGAAAATAGCTTTATCAGCCCATTTATCGGTCGCTTCATCAAACTCGACCTGACCTGTCTGGAATAATCTCCAGCCGCTGTCGCCGAATACGCCGTCGTTCATCCAGTCGGTAAGCACCGTTCCGACGGTAGAAACCGATATATAATACACGATAATCATAATCAGCGCGAATATCGGAAGCGCTAAGAAGCGGTTCGTAACAACCTTATCTATTTTATCCGAGGTCGTTAAGCTTCCGCGGTTTTGCTTTTTATAGCACGCCTTTATCACCTTGGCTATGTAGATATATCTCTCGTTCGTGATAATACTTTCGGAGTCGTCGTCGAGCGCTTTTTCAGCCGCGCTTATATCCTTTTCGATATGAGCGAGCTTATCCTCGGGAATATTAAGCTTTTCGAGTACCTTTTCGTCACGCTCAAAAATCTTTATAGCATACCAGCGCTGTTGTTCCTCGGGCATATCGTGCAGGAAGGTTCCCTCCTCGATATGCGCTAAGGTATGCTCAACCTCTCCGCTGAAGCTGTGCTTCGGAACGGTTTTCTCGTTCTTCGCGGCTTCGATAGCGGTCTGAGCCGCTTCTTCGATTCCCGTATTTTTAAGCGCCGAAATCTCTACGACGCGGCATCCGAGCTGGCGGGAAAGCTCATCCTTATGAATTTTGTCGCCGTTTTTACGGACAACGTCCATCATATTTATCGCCACAACGACAGGTATACCGAGCTCGGTAAGCTGGGTTGTAAGGTAGAGGTTACGCTCCAGGTTAGTTCCGTCAACGATATTCAGGATAACGTCGGGACGTTCCTCGATAAGATAATTTCTCGCTACAACCTCCTCGAGCGTATACGGCGACAGCGAATATATACCCGGCAAGTCGGTTACAACAACATCGCTGTGCTTTTTTAATTTTCCCTCTTTTTTCTCGACCGTAACACCGGGCCAGTTTCCGACGAACTGATTAGAGCCCGTTAAGGCGTTAAAAAGCGTCGTCTTACCGCTGTTAGGGTTACCCGCGAGAGCAATTCTAATACTCATAAAAAGTTCCTTTCTCCTTTAAGTTAGACATAACTAATCGACTAATCAAAAGATATAGCGCGGAAAATCGCGCTTATTCTTTATATTACTTACTCAACCTCAATCATTTCCGCGTCGGCTTTTCTAAGCGAAAGCTCGTAACCGCGCACGGTAATTTCTACAGGGTCGCCTAAAGGAGCAACCTTTCTTACGCTGATTTCAACGCCCTTGGTAATACCCATATCCATAATTCTGCGTTTAACCGCGCCCGCGCCGTTCAGCTTAACAACCTTTACGGTTTCGCCGATTTTCGCGTCTTTTAAAGTTTTCATAGCTCTATCCTCCCCTATACCATAATTTTCATCGCCATCTCTTTACTAATGGCGACTCTTGAATTTTTAATATTAACAATAACATTTCCGCCGATTGCCGATACCACCGTAACATCCGCGCCTACGACAAAGCCGAGGTTTTCGAGATGCTTTTTTGTTTCGGGCAATCCGCCGACTTTTTTTATAATATTTGTTTCGTTTACATTAGCAAGTGTAAGAGGCATCATACCCATACTCTCCTCTGAATGTTAGCTTTAACTAACCAAAAATCCTCAAATTAAAAGTTAGCCCTTACTAACTTCACTACTATTATATGACATTGTTAAGCTTTTGTCAAGTGTTTTTTGTTTAGGGGTAAGGATTCAGGGGTTAGGGGTTAGGGAATGTCGAGCAGATAGAATAGTTTTAAAAACGACATTTTGTTCCCGAGCAAATTAATATGCGCTTCGCGCAAGCGAAATACAAATATTGTCGGGTATCCGTTGTTTATAATTATACCGTCCTTTCTTCTCGACATACACTTACCCCTTTCCCCTTAGCCCTTTCTCCTAAATAAAACAATCGGGAAAACAGCGTTCAGCCGTTTTCCCGACAATAACTTTTATCTTTTAAATTTTAACTGATACGATACAACTCGTCGTACAATTTTCCGCGCAGGTTCCGCAGTCGGTACATTTTTCGTAGTCAATAACCGCTACGTTATTTATAACCTTAATCGCTTCGTTCGGACAAACCTTCTCGCACTTTCTACAGCCGATACAGCCGCTCTTACATACCTTTCTCGTAACAGCGCCCTTATCCTTATTGCTGCACAG
The DNA here is from genome assembly GCA_002350765.1 of Ruminococcaceae bacterium UBA2854. Taxonomy (GTDB): domain Bacteria; phylum Bacillota; class Clostridia; order Oscillospirales; family Acutalibacteraceae; genus Ruminococcoides. Next base: position 39,718 of record DEFK01000017.1, on the reverse strand, counting down.
CACCGCCGTATGCTTTATAGCGGGCATAAGCGAGATAATACCGTTCGGGCAGGTTTTTACGCAGATTCCGCAGCCTATACAGTCGGGCTTACAAATCTGAGCTATACCGTTCTCGATTACAATCGCGTCGTTGGGACAGGCGTTTTTACAATCGCCTAAGCCAAGACAGCCGTAGGAGCATTTACCCTTTCCGCCGAAAATCAGCTTCGCCGCCGAACAGCTCTCTATACCGTGGTAGTCAACACTGTCCTCGGTGTTATTGCAATCACCCGAGCAGTGTACAACCGCGACCTGCTCCTCTACGTCCTCGAACTCAACGCCGAGAATTTCACTTAGCTGTTTCGATACAGCGTCCGCTCCGGGGATACAGAGGTTAGTCGGCGTATTTTCGTTCTCAACAAGCGCCTTCGCGTAACCGTCACAGCCCGCGAATCCGCACGCTCCGCAGTTAGCTCCCGGGAGGCACTCCCTTACCTTGGGAAGTCTTTCGTCCTCCTTAACCGCCATAACCTTAGAGGCGATAACGAGCACAACGGCGCACACAAGTCCGATTATCACAACGGGGATAACGGCAATAAGAATTTCATTCATACCTATCCCTCCTATTTAAACAGGTTCTCAATTACTCCGCCGAAGCCCATAAAGGACAGCGAGGTAATGGAAGCCGCGACTAAAGTTATCGGTAATCCCTTAAACGATTTCGGAATATCGGCGCCCTCGAGCTTACTTCTTACTCCCGAGAACATAACCATAGCGAGCATAAAGCCGAGTCCCGAACCCAGAGAATTTACCATTGACTCAGCGAAGGTATAACCCTCGTCAATATTAAGAATAGTAACGCCTAAAATAGCGCAGTTCGTAGTAATAAGCGGGAGATATACTCCGAGCGATTTATGGAGCGCGGGCACATACCTTTTCAGAGTTATCTCTACGAGCTGTACCAGCGCCGCTATAACGAGGATAAATACAATCGTCTGTAAAAAGCCTAAATTATTCGGCGTAAGCAGGAACATCTGTATCGGCCAGGTAACGGCTGTCGCTATAAGCATAACGAAGATTACCGCAAGGCTCATTCCCGTTGCGGAGTTGAGCTTTTTACTAACGCCTAAAAACGGACATATTCCTAAGAATCTTGTCAGTATATAGTTATTTATAAATACCGCCGAAAGGAGGATAATAACGAGCTTAGTCATCAGCCTTTACCTCCTCTTTATTCAGCTTTCCGCATATCTCGGCGGAAGGACATCCCGCGCAGCCGAATTCCTTCTTCTTCGGTTTATCGCCGCTAAGCTTATTAACAAGCGCGATTAAAAGTCCGAATACAAAGAATCCTCCGGGAGCCATTGTCATAATCGAGATATTGTTGTCGGCGAGTACGGGTATCGGGAACCCAAGCCACGTACCGCTTCCGAAAACTTCCCTTATCGTACCCATAAGCACGAGCGTCAGGGTAAAGCCAACGCCCATACCCAGTCCGTCTATAGCCGAATCGAAAACCTTATTCTTCTGGGCGAACATCTCGGCTCTGCCTAAGATAATACAGTTAACTACGATAAGCGGGAGATATATTCCGAGCGCCTGGTCAAGCGCGGGCGCGAACGCCTTAACGAGCATCTGCACCATTGTAACGAATCCCGCGATCAAAACGATAAAGCAGGGTATTCTTACCTTATCGGGTATAACCTTTCTGAGCGCCGAGATAACGATATTTGAACAGAGCAATACGGCTGTAGTCGCCGCGCCCATTCCCAAAGCGCTCATAACGTTAGTCGAGGTAGCGAGCGTCGGACAGGTTCCCAAAACCAGTACAAGCACAGGGTTTTCTTTTATAATGCCCTTGGAAAAATTCTGTAGTGTAGTCATTACTCCGCCCCCTTTACTATATCGTACGCCTTAAACGCGTCGGTTATCGCTTTCTTATACGCTGTCGAGGAAATCGTCGCTCCCGAAATCGCGTCAACCTCATTCAAGGTTTTCTCGCTTTTTCCCGAATACTGTTTTCTGTACGGATTTTCGGCTGTTTTTGAGCCGAGTCCGCTCGTTTCGGAATGGGATAGCGTTTTACTCTGTTCAATCGTTCCGTCGGATTTTATTCCGCAGATCAAGTTCATATCTCCGCCGTAACCCTTAACGGTGAGCATAAATACATAGCCCGCGCCGTTTTCGGCTTTATAAACCTCGGTTACACATTCGGGGAGGTTTTTAACATTCAACAGCTTAAATGTATCCGCCTCGGAGAGCACCTCCGCTCTCGCCTCGGCGGCGGCTTTCTCGTCAGCCGCTTTAATAATCGGAGCCGTTACCGAATTGGTATACGCGAGCGCCGCCGTTACGAAAAGGCATATACAAACGAGCACCGCTACAGGCTTTATAATATCGTTCTTCATACCTTATCACCTCCGACGAGGGGCTTTGAGCGCGTAAGTTTTTCAATATACGGAGTTAAAATATTCATAATCAGTATCGAGAAGCTGACGCCCTCGGGGAAGTTACCCCAGAAACGTATAAGCACGGTAATAAGTCCGCAGCCGATACCGAAGATTAATTTGCCTGATTTTGTAGCGGGCGTTGAGGAATAGTCGGTCGCCATAAACAGAGCGCCGAGAATAAGTCCGCCCGCCATAAGCTGATACAGCACGTCTTTACCGCAGATAAACGACATCAAAGCCACAGTGCCGATGAACGCTACGGGAGTGTGCCAGCTTATAACTCTCTTAACGAGAAGATATATTCCGCCGATTAAAAGCGCTAAGATACAGGTTTCGCCGAGACAACCGCCTCTCATTCCGAGAAACATATTAAGGTACGACGGCAAAGCCTGAGTCTGTCCTTTCGCCATAAGGGCGAGCGGAGTCGCGCTTGAGGACGCGTCGGGAATTACCCAGTTCGTCATCGTTCCCGAAAACGCCGTCATCATAATAATACGAGCGGTTATAGCGGGATTGGCGAAGTTCTGACCTATACCGCCGAAGAGCTGTTTTACAACGACAATAGCGACTAACGAACCGAAAGCCGCCTGCCAGAGCGGAATAGTTACGGGTAAATTAAACGCTAAAATCATACCCGTTACAACCGCCGAAAGGTCGGAAATCGTATTCTCTTTCTTACAGATTTTCTCAAATCCCCATTCCGAGAATATACATACAGCCACGCATACGCCGATAACAAGCAGGCTTCTTATTCCGAAGATTACGACCGAAGCTATCGCCGCGGGAATAAGCGCTATAATAACGTCGAGCATAATTTTCGTAGTCGTGATACTGCTTGAAAAATGGGGAGAAATCGAGGAGATCAGCTTATTCATTTTTTCTCCTCCTCTTTTTTCGATAAATAATTTCGTAAAACGATTTTCGCGAGCTTGTTCGTCTGTACAAGCGGGCGTTTAGCGGGACATACATACGAACAGCAGCCGCATTCCATACATAAATCTACGCATAGCTTTTCAAGGTCTTCTCCCGAATTCAGCGTGTATGCTCTCGCTATCGCTCTCGGGTCGAGCTTCAGCGGACAATGATTAAGACATCTTCCGCAGTTTATACACGCCGTGGTCTTAGGCGGAGCCGCTTCATTTTCGTCCATAGCAATCGCGGCGTTGGTCATTTTAAGAACGGGCGCGTCTAAATCGGGAACGGCTATTCCCATCATCGGGCCGCCGTAAAGCGCCTTTTTAGGCTCGCTCTTAAATCCGCCCGCGAACTCGAACAACTCCTTTAAGGGAGTTCCGATAGGCGCGATAACGTTCTTAGGCTCCTTAACCGCCGAGCCGTCCACGGTAACGCATCTTTCAATAAGCGGTATTCCCGTTTCGAGATACTCGCCGATAAACGCAAGCGTCGTTACATTTATAACCACCGCGCCGACGTCGAGCGGAAGTCCGCCCTTCGGAACCATTTTTCCCATCGTATTATACACGAGAACCTTTTCTCCGCCCTGGGGATAACACGCGGGCAGGGCTTTTACCTCTACCGAGGAGTCGCCCTTAAAGCACGCCTCCATTTTCGAGATACATTCCTTTTTATTATCCTCGATACCGATAATAAAACGGTTTACGTTCATATATTTTTTAATGGCTTCTATACCTTTATATATGTACTCGGGCTTGTCGAGCATTGTACGGGTATCGGACGTAATATAAGGCTCGCACTCGGCGGCGTTTATTACGACCGCGTCAACCAGATTAAGGTCGGTGACATTGAGCTTAACCAAGGTCGGGAATCCCGCTCCTCCCAAGCCGACTATACCGCTTCTGCCTACGGCTTCGGTAAAGCTTTTAAAGTCGCTTATAACAGGAGGTTTTATCTCCTCGTAAAGCGTTTGCTCTCCGTCCGATTCAATAACCACTGCCTGAACCTTAGCGCCTGCCGACATAGTTATCTCGTCGATTTTCTTAACCGTACCCGATACGCTCGCGTGTATCGGCGCGGATACATAGCCGTCGGCTTCTCCGATAACCTGACCGACCTTTACCGTATCGCCGCGCTTAACCGCTACCCTGGCGGGCCTGCCTATGTGCATCGACATAGGTATAACTACTTCCTTTGGTACGGGAAGCCGCTCGGGTTTAGAATCGGCGGTATTCTTTTTATGAGGTACTTTAACTGTTTTTAATCTCATACTTACCTCCTTGAACAATAATTACACATACATAGTTATTATACTATAAAATCCGCGTTTAGCCAATGGTTTTACGGGCGAAATTTTTATATTTTCGCTACATTTTAATTAAATTAAAGCTATTGACACATATAATACCGCATAATATAATTGAAATTGTACTATTAATCGCAAGGGAGTAAGGAAAATGTTCAAGCGCGAAACCATAACCTCATTCAGCGAAATAAAGCTCAGACTCAGCGGAATGCGTGTTACCGAGCAATACGAGATACTTCTGAGCGGCGATAAGGCGGAAGTGTCGCTGTACTTTCTAAGCTACGAAAACCGCGAAGAAAAGTATAATCTCCAGAAGCGGGCAACGGTTTCCGAAAGCGAAATGCTGGATATTCTAAACCAATGCGGCGTTCTTAAATGGAACGGCTTTTCGGGCAAGAACCCTCCCCATGTGCTCGACGGAGTAATGTTCCGCTTTACGGCGGTTGTAAACGACGGGCGTAAAATAGTCGCGGACGGCTCCAATAACTTCCCGAAGCATTACAGGGAATTTACCGCCGCGCTTCGAAATATGCTTAATAATACATAAAACTGCGGTTTTACATAGCAAGAATCTTTAAATAATTCAACAGCAGGTTGGCGAAACACACAACCTGCTGTTTTTCGTTTAGTTTATTTAAAATGTTTTGACTTTATCCTTTCGGATATCTCGGGTAATCCGTCGGATTATATTGCGGAGCTTTCGGAGGAACTAGTAATTCGGGGTTTTCTTTTTTCACCCTGAAAAATTCGCCGGATTTAACTATACTGATAAGTAATAAAACAAAAATCACTATATGCTCCACAATCATCAGCGTTAAGTTAATACATATCATCATAAACTCACCGGAACTGAACATCGACGTGTATTCGGAAACGTGAGCCAACCCCACATAAGGGATAATTAATCCAAAAGATTATCGTTACATTACTATTGATTGAACACAAAATATATGTTAAAATAAAACAAATAAATCAGGAGGGAAAATTATGAAAAAGCTTATCTCTATTTTTCTATCTATAATGATAATCGGCAGTGTATTAACGATGGGCGTATCTGCTGACGCAACAACCAATACACAGAAATATCGCGGCAAAATCTCAAACGCTATTAACAGCTGTTATGATTGCGGTGAGTATTATATAGATTGTACTGATGTCGGTGGGTTTTTATATGATTTTGACGGTAACGGCGTTAAAGAATTAGTGTTGACATATTTTATTAAAGTCAATATAAGCGGCTACTCAGTACCCAAGCTTGTTTGCAGCGTTTATACTATAAAAAACGGCAAAACAAAAACTATTTTAAAGAACAAATCCTTGTATGTAGACGCAGGCGGTCCTTTTGCCGCTGTTGGAGTTGCTAAAAAGAACGGAAAGAAATACCTGTTCTGTTACGATGAAACAGGCGAAACAGGCGGCGGCCCCAGCATTAGACGTACAGGAGAAATAGTTTTATATAAAATCAAAGGAACAAAAGCGACTAAAAGCGCTAAAGCGAAGTTTAAAATTAAATCAGACACCACAAAAAGCCCCTCGAAGATTAAGAGCGCGAAGATTAAGAAAAACGGCAAAAAAATGTCGTATAAAACTTCATCAAGTGGCAAAAAACTTTTAAATTAAAATATGCCAAAAGGTATAAAAACCATTATTGGAAGTATTATTACAGTATGAAAATCAAGAATATCAATAATATAATATAGTAAGTCCAAGAACCCCCGCGGCGCAATCACCGCGGGGGTTTTGTTTCATATCTTTTCTTTTGCTAAACTAACATACTCTTTTATAATTTAATATAACTATAAAATCTCAGTTTTCATTTTTCTTAGCAATCTCCATTAAGCCTAAAAGCCTGTATAATCTTAACGAACAAATGCACCGATCAGCGCACCGATTAATAATATGAGCCAGAAAACATAAACAAAAAAATCAAGTACTAAAACGAAAACAAACAATACTGATTTATTATGTTTCTTACGTAAGAAATATTTTTCAGTATAATCAGAGGGTATTGCGTCTAACGCAAGTCTTTTTGCTCTCATAATCTTACAAAAATAATAACACATAAAAACAAATAAAACGGTTTGATAGAGCAAAGCAACTACGGAGGAAATTTTTGACACACAAGCCATCGCGGAAATAAACGAACCATAAATCAGGTTGACTCCGCTTATAACAGAAATAATAATGTGCATTGTTTTAGCTTCTTTTGTTAATTTATTGTAATTATCAACCTTGCTTCTGTCTTCCTCCGAATAACTTAAATACTGTTCGGAAGATTTTTGGTGAAACTCATTTTTTATATCTTTTAAATCGTATTTATCGGACGATTTATTGTCGCTCTCTTTTACGGAATAGTTTTCCGCTGACGGCGCTTGACGCTGTTCCTGTGTTTGTTTTCTTACGGTACCCTTTAAAGGATACAGCACTCCTCCTTTTTTCTCAAAGCCGTCGGATTCAAATTCATATTCATCACAAGGCAATACCAAAAGGATATTATCATTACCGCTGCATATAAGATAGTATTTTTTTCCTATACACGCTCTTCCGTATTCATTTTGGGCTAGTTTTACTGTGTTTGCTAATCTGTCAGCTTTATACTTAGTACCGTCGGAAAAAACCAGATATTCCCCTCCGGGTATTAAGCCTCTGTCGGGTTTACTGTACTTGTTTATACAATTCTCAGTTCTTATGTAAAAATTGAGCTTTTTTATTTTATTATACTTAAATAAATTAAAAAAACCGCATACATAAAAAGCAACACAAAATACTAAAGTTATTAATAACTCTGCTCGATCGAACGACGATGCTCCTGTTAACTGAACAAGTATCAGTATAAAAGAAATAATAATTGCAAGTGCTAAAAAACAATTTTTTCTGTTGCTGTATTTTTCAATCAGCGCTTCAATACACTGATATTTCGTTATTATATGCTTTCCTGAATTTTCTTCATTACGGTTTGTCGGAGAGTTATAATCAGACGCCATTTTTAATTCTCCTTTCCCCTTTATTCATTTATTATAACAATTACAGCATTAAAGTACAACCACTTGTTGCAAAAATGTATTACATATGCAAGATCTACAGCTTTCCGCAGATAAATCTAAAAGATGAGAACTGTTCGAGCCTGTCTATAAGCTCTTTATGGCAGTAAAAAAGGAGCACCCTGTTGGGTACTCCTTTTTCTATGGAGCTGGTAGGCGGGGTTTAGTATATTGGAAAATGCCTACCTCGTTTGTTGGGTTCACGTAAAGAGATTAAGTTTCATCTGCGCGGCGGGCTAAAAACATTTCCCCGAAATGTTTTTAATGTACTCATAACAATCTTCTATATTAACTTTTCTAAATTATGGAATTATTTATAACTTTTATCTCCATAATTATTCATCACCTATTAAACGAACAGGTTCTTATGTACTGCCTTACGTCCGCACCTGATTTCAGATAGCACAGGAGTATCTCGGCGCAGGCGCGGCTGTCGCTGTCTGCCTGATGATGGTTCAGGCTGATACCTAAGCGGTCGCAATCATCGTTCAGCCTATGGCTCACACCGGGGTACAGCCTCCTGCCAAGCTGCACAGTGCAGGTGTAGCGCGCATACGGCTTCCAGGCTATCCTATAATCGCGCAGACATTTCTTCAGAACGTTCATATCAAATACGGCATTGTGCGCAACAAGCAACCCGCTCGACATAAGCGGTTCTATCTCTTTCCAAAGCTCGGGAAAAGTCGGCGCGTTCGCAACCTTTCTCTCGTCGATTCCCGTTAAATCTATGTTGAAAGCGTCGAAGCGCTGCTCGGGATTTACGAGCGAATAATACTCATCGACAATAGCGCCGTCCTCAATGACGGTGATTCCGATAGCGCTCATTCTGTTGTTATAATAGTTCGGCGTCTCGACGTCAAACGCAATAAATCGCGACATTCTAAATCCCCCTAAAATTCACTATTATTTCACTATTTTACATTCTGTCACGTTATATGTCAAACGTATCGTCATTATCAAAATCCAACTCGTTCTCCGAATCGTCGTTCATCATTTCCTCAATGACGGCAAAGCCCGTAGCTTCTTCCATAAAGTCAGTATGACCATCGCCGTTGAAGTCAAACATACCGCCGAAAATATCGTCAAACATAATTAAGCCTCCTTCGGGATATCCCAGATATCAAATATACGGCACTCGTTTGAAGTGCGTTTATTTTGTTCGTTAAAGTCGGCGTAGATAAGAGTGACCACTCCGCCCTCTCCGGCAAGCGCCTGAGCGTAGCTCCTGCCGACTTCCTGTCCCTGTTCCTTTGTGTCGTAAGTACCGAAAAGCCTCGTATCGTTTCCTCTTACAACTTCAATCGCGAATCGTTTCATAATAAACTCCTTTCAAATCGGGTTGATATTTCTTCTTGTACACATTATATAAAAATCGCTGTCCCATAAAACTCTCTCTGATTTAAAAAACAGCAAAAAGGTGAGGATTAGTACTTGATATTACTTCCGGGTAACAGTAATATACGACTACCAAATAAAGGAGGATATATCATGAAAATCAAAAGTAACGGGAATTTTAAACAACACAGAATAAAAGATAGCGTAACGGTTATCTGCTATGGAAAAAAAGAGGTATGGAACAGCCGGGCGGAAGCTGCTGCGTTCTATCTCGAGGGAATGTCATCCTGTTCGGGTGCGGAGCGTGACCGCTATGCAAACATCTATCTCGACCTAATCTGCAGAAAATCCGTATGTACAGACGACGAGGATGATTAACTGAATAAACGAAAAAGCCAGGCACGACATTGCGTCACACCTGGCTTGTTATAATATTTTTATATTATAGTTAGTAAAATAGATCCGCGTGGATCTTCGTGATAAAGAGAAATACGCTGACTGGGCAAATAGCTCTCAGATTAAAGCCTTGATGCAGGCTGATATTATTCTAATTCTCAATAAATATGGATTTCCGCCTACACCCCCTGAATTTTTATGAAAAGGTATAGGTATACAACGATATCATAGATCAAACTGAGAAATTCAAGAATATAGCGACTAATTAATTTATTAAAAAATAACACAGCAGATTGAAAGCTTAAAAGCAATTCGCTCTGCTATGTTTAAATTCTATACGGGTTAGTTATTTTCGAGAAACTCTAATTATCTCGGATAAACTCTAACTTTCTCTGAGATTAACTTAGAGTTTATTCTTTTGATGTTAATATATATTTTGCACCTCTACCCATTCCGACCAGTTGAAGTGTTTTTTCATCGGTGAGTTGTCTTAAAAGCCATGATGCGTGGTTAGGAGAGCATCTACAAAGTTCAACAACTCCCTGTCTATCAATTTCACGGTATTTCTCCATATGAGCGAGAATCAATTCACGTTCTTGGAGCGTATCCCAACCTCGTTGACGTGTGTAACCAGCTTTATTATTTGTAATTGAATAAACTTTTGCACTAAGCATATAGCGCCGCGCACTTCCGTTTCCAATACCCTCAACCATTCCGAGTTCAATAAGCCATTCTACGACACCACGTGCATCAGAAGTGCTTCTTTGTATTTTTTGAGCAAGGACTCCGAGTGTTGCACGCCTTTCGGTTTTTAAAACTGAAAGAATTATTAAAGCATCAACCGGAATTGCTTTCTGAAGGCGTTCTTCTTCCAAAACTATCATTTTAATATAGTTTTCATCTAACTCCGCACTATTAAGACGAAGCACGACAGATGTATTTGTAGTTGCTGAAAAATCAGGTAGAGCATGACCGCTTCTCAACATAGCAGTATAGATTTTGTCTATACCACGTCCGGTACGTTCAGCTAAGCCTATTCGTTTGACAGCTTCTGCTAACAGTGCATTACGCGGTGTAGGCGCAGCGGTCAGAATATTATCTGAGTTAATTCCTTCGACAAAACCTCCTGGACTTGCAATTGAAAGAGAATTATGTTGAAGCTGTACTTGAACCGCACCAACACGAAAATAATCCCTATGCACTAATGCATTTACAAAACCCTCTCTAAAAGCATCTTTTTCATAGTTTGGAATCGGAACTCTGAACAGACCGATTTGAATCTCTTGCTCGACAATTCGTGACTGAAACAAAAGATCAATTTTTTCGAATGTCTGCAACAGCGAAAAATGCATAGCCGGTGGATTTGATAGTACATTAACTCCATCCATAACTTGAAATAAGACTTCATGACTAGGAATAAATCTGCGAATGTAAGATTCCTTTCCTATCATTAGTAACCCTGCAATTGTAGGACATCGTTCACCATCTCTATCGCGAACAAATCCTAAAGCTCCATCTAGTTCATCGTCAGAAAGATCCAGAAGAGACATATCACCATGATATATCCGAATCATGTTTCGGAGTCTCTCTCTTTCCAACGAGCTGAGAGCATCGTCTGCAGAAACGTCTTCAACAACTTGAGCAGACGGATCGATTGCTTGTATATATGACAAACGCTGAAGAATCTCATATGGTTTAAGCGCAACTGTTTCCGGGGTACCATCCCGCTTTAATCTTCGGCGAAGATACTTCCCTTCTGTTGTCATCATGAGCTGTCGGGAAATTGGAACTTGAATTACTAATACCTCAACATCATCATAAGTTTCAATTGAAATATCTGTAAATAGTGCCGGAAGTGTATTATCTTGAATACGGGCAGCCATTTCTTGACAGTTTTTGTGTTGCGTATTTACTCCAGTGGGGCATCCATTATCTTCTATGCCTAAGTATAGTGTACCACCGTCAGTATTTGCTAAGCCAACCAAATCTTCGAATAATTTATTGAGGGGATAAGCATGTTGATCGCTTTTAAACTCCACAGTTAACGATTCTTTTGCTGGAAATGTCATAACCGCCTCCAAAACTCTAATTTTATTTCTAATTATTTATAATTATAGCATGCAATTCATCCGTTATCAATACTTTTTAGATAAATGATCATTATAATAACTTGTTTATTATATATTATACAATCAACAGCTGTCCCGTAAAACTCCCTGTGATTTGGCAAGCAAGAAAAAATCCAGGTACGACATTGTGTCACACCTGACCTGTTTTGTTATATATACTTATTCTGAATAAACCTCCGCCATAATTTTGATGCCGAGTTTAAGTCCTGCGAGAAACGCGTCCTTTTCCGTAAGGGCGAGAACTTTACTCTGACTGTTTATAACAGCGTTTACTGCCTTCCGCTGTTCTTTTGTGTTTAGCATAGAGCTCAGGTTATCAGTGATTTTGTTATTCTTATTAATGGCTATCTCGGTTTCCGGATTTTGATAATATTCATTAAAGGGTGTTATGTTCCCGTAATATAAATCCTCTAAGACTGTCATAGCGCCGACCCCCTGTCAACACACGACATTACCATAACCGGGAAACATAGTCAAGACAAATATATAACCGTCTTACCCCTCTTTTCCGCTGCCTTGACAAACTTATATGAGCCGCCGGAGATGTGGGTAACGTAGGCGATGACAAATTCGCAGCGGTTTAGCATCCACTCGTTTCGCTTTACTATCGCGTAGCGCGGAGGGACGCTCTCCAAGCCCTCGGGAAGAATCGTGTCGGCGTTATCGGTATCGCCGGGCTTCGGCATATAGGCGAGGACGCGGTAAACTTTTATATCATACCGTTCGCGCACATCAGAAAGCGCAGTGTAGGCAAGCCTGTCAAAGGTTCCCTGGGTGCCGACGTAGAACGTATTCACGCCGTTCCGCGTAACGAGCCGCTCAATCTCCTCTCTCAACTTAACTCCGATATTATCAGGGCAATCCCTGTGTCCGAAAAAAGTGCAGGCTGACATAACTACACCACCTATTACCTATATTTAAGTAATAGTTTAAGCGAGATTATTTGCAATGTCAACCTATATATAGGTAATAATTCAAAATCCCATATTATCATTTAATTAACCGAATTTAGGTAATGATAATACGGGAGGGACACTATGAACTACGTTAAATTGTACGAGCGGAGGATTCGCAACCTCTGCAAGCAGAGAGGAATTTCGATAAACAAGCTTGCTGAGATGAGCAACGTGCGGCAGTCATCGATTGACAACATCGTCAACGGCAGAACGCAAAACCCCGGCGTCGTGAACCTCCACAAGATTGCGATTACGTTTAATATGACGCTTGCGGAGTTCCTCGACTTTGACGAGCTGAATAAATTCTCGTTTGACGATAACGAAGAAGAGGAGTAAATACTTATGATTTATCCTTTATTTTATGGGTAGGTGATTAAAATGACTATGTTAGCCTCTTGGGTAGGTATTGATACACACGGAATAGCCTCAGCATATTTGTTGGCTGATAGCAGATTTTCTTGGAAGGCTGAAAAAGGATTAGAATTCTTTGACTATGGAAAAAAAGTCTTTGCAAGTAGTGTGTACCCTGAGATTATGGGATATTCAGGTGACGTATTATTTCCAACAGTTGTAATTTCACAAATCTTAGCAATGGTTGATTTAGGGATTATCTTTAAAAGTACTACATCATGCAACGAAAAAAAGGATATTGTTTTTCAAATTCTAAAAAAGGAAATACAGTCTTACCCTAAAGACTATTTATGCGATATTATTCAAGTACTATATATAACTCGTGATACTATAGTTTCTGGCTATCCAGCTTTTCATGCATATCTATATACTTTTGATAAAAACTGCGAATGGAGAGTTAAAGAAGTGTCACTACCTAAAAAATCTGGAACGATTTGTATCTTAGGGTCAGGACGTAAGGAATTTGAGGATAATTATGGGAGATATAAAAACGGAAACAATAGCGATACAAGTCGAAGTGTATATCATTGCTTTATTGATACCTTGTCTTCAATTGAAGATGAATACTGTGGTGGTGCACCGCAAATGGTAGGTATATATCGAAAGCCAAAAAGTTCGGGCAGATGTTTCGGAGTAGTCTATAACAACAAAAAACATATTTTAGGACTTGAACTTAACGGAGAAAACAGCTATAATAACATTGAATGGAGAAATGAATTATTTGAATTAATAGATGGGAACAACAATATTCTACTACCTGGGGCACAGCGACAGCCTAATGTAGATAAATGTTAATAAACTTGGCAACTCCCTGAAGCTCCACCAATACGGGGCTGCGAGGTGCTAGGTTGCGGAGAAGAAACTGCTTTTCCGCAACTGATCAGGGTAATATAGATTACTATAAGCGATTGAGAACTCTTGCAGTTCTCGGTCGCTTTTTTATATAATTACCTGTTCATAAATACTACTTATTAGTTAATGTTTTCACAACAAGGTTCAAATAATTAACCGATAAATAATAATAGATTAATCCTTTAGTTATAAATATAAGAATGTATAAGTCGTTACCTCACCACAAAAGTGGTGGGGTATTTTTTTGCGCTTTTTTTGTTGTGAAGTTGCATAAAAGGGACAGTGAATTTTTGTGCAAGGTTCTGAAATCACAGCGTATTTTCTCAGCCCCGTTTAAAAAATCCGTTTTCGTGGCCTAAGAGTGAGGGGAGTTAATCGCTTGTAATTATCAACAACTTTTGCTATCCCGGGTTATGCAAAGTGCTGAAAATCAAATAACGGAAAAATTTCCTTTCAAAAAATTGCATTGTTTTATGCAATTTAAGCCCTTTTTGTGCCTATTAATGGAAGGTAGCTTTGCGACCGCCGCCTGTGGCGGATGAAGGGAGCAAGGGCGCTGCGCAAAATAAGGAGTATCGTGAGCCCGCACCAAGGGCGAAACGAGACGACTATATTTTGGGCTGGACAAACCTAATGACAAGAAAAAGGAGAAGTAAAAAATGATTACAGAATTTAAAACAAACCAACATAAAATCCCCCGTATGCGCACGGTTCACGAGGCAGCGGAGGAGATCAAGAAGATGGACGCGAACACTGCCGTTACGGAGTACCACATCCGCAGACTCGTACTCGACGGCGTATTGCCGAAAGTCAAGGCGGGCAAGAAGTATCTTATCAACCTCGACAGCCTGCTCGACTACCTCGCAAATCCGATGGACGAGCGTTTCCGAAAGGAGTGATACCGTGAAAATAGAAGTTCATTACTCAAACGCGTACCAAAACGCGAAGAACTGCCTGTACAAAAATCACGGTACAGCTGAAAACGCCGAGGAATTCAAGAAGCTCGTAGCCTACGACCATGTTTTCTTTGAGTTCAAGGACGACTACCGCGCGATAAAGAATTTCCTCGGCACGAGCGTGGCGGCTCTGGACTGCGACAACGACCACAGCGAGAACAAAGACGACTGGATTACTCTCAGAAAACTCACCGAGCTTTTCCCGGACGTACGCTTTATCGTCTACACGAGCCGTAACCACATGAAACAGAAAGGTTCAAAAGCTCCCCGCCCGAGATTTCACATTCTCTTTCCGGTTGAGAGAATAACCTCGGCGGACGAGTACGTCGCTCTGCTCAAACGACTGCAGAAGTATCTTCCGGTTTTCGATGAAAAGGCTCTCGACGCGGGACGTTTCTACTTCGGCAACAAGGAGGCGAAGGTCTATTTTCACGAGGGAGAATTCAGCATAACCGATACCCTTGACGAAGCCGACCTGTGGGACAGCGAGCCGCTGTTGCCTATTCCGCCTTTGGATAACACAGCATTATCAGTTGCATCAGATAAACGGCGGGACAAAAGTCTGTTGTCGGACACAAGCGGCACAGAGCCTTTTTTCAAGCTTTCTGATAACACAGTCGAGGATAGCGAAAATA
The DNA here is from genome assembly GCA_002350765.1 of Ruminococcaceae bacterium UBA2854. GTDB lineage: Bacteria > Bacillota > Clostridia > Oscillospirales > Acutalibacteraceae > Ruminococcoides. The sequence goes on along the minus strand of DEFK01000017.1, from coordinate 24,357 downwards.
ACGCGACACAGCCAAACCTCGGCGAAATTATCCCCGAGGGCAGCCGCAACTCCACGCTGTCGCGCGCGGCAGGGAAGATTCTCAAGCGCTACGGCAAGACGAAAAAGGCTGCCGAGGAGTTTAAAAAGGCAACAGCCAGGTGCTCGCCGCCGCTTGATTCAAAGGAGATAGAATCAATATGGATAAGCGCGCAGAAGTTTTACGACAAAATCTCGGCGTCAAAGGATTACATACCTCCGGATGAATACGAAAGAAAAAATAACGGGGTCAAACCCGCCGTTGATGACACTTTCCGTACAGCTAACTTTTCAAAAGGCGGAAATGACAGCGGAGGCACTTCGCCGGATTCGGCTGCGGGGGCTCCCCGCTGGGACAAGCCTGTGCCGTTTGACGAGCCGAATCTGCCGACGTTCCCCGTTCATACTCTGCCCGATACTGTCAGGGACTATGTAACCGCGCTTGCCGAGAGCACACAGACTCCCGTCGATATGTGCGCCTGTTCCGTACTTGCGGCGCTGGCGCTGTGTATCCAGGGCAAGTTTAAGATTCAGGGCAAGCCTGACTGGATTGAACCGCTGAACCTTTATGTCGTTTCGATTGCCGAACCGAGCGAAAGGAAATCCGCCATAATCAGCGCGGTGTCAAAGCCGATAACCGCGTATGAGGCGGAAGAAAACGAACGCCGCGCTCCCGAGATTGAAAAAAGTAAGATGGAAAAAAGAATCCTTGAAAATGAGCAAAGGCGGCTTGAAAATCAGGCTGCTAAGAACAAAGAAAAAGTCGACTCAGATAAGCTTACGGAAATTGCCGATGAGATCGCTAATTTTCAGGTGAAACAGCCGCTGAAGCTCTATGTGGATGACATAACTACGGAAAAACTGACTTCCGCCTTGAATGAAAGCGGCAGAACAGCAGTGCTTTCCTCGGAGGCAGGTATCTTCAATATGCTCAGCGGGCTTTATTCAAAAGACGTGAATATCGACGTTTTTCTCAAAGCATACTCAGGCGATACAATCCGTGTTGACCGAATCGGCAGACCGAGCGAAAGCATACTGGAGCCTGCTCTGACCGTACTGCTGACTGTTCAGCCGAACGTTATCTCGGGAATAATGAACAACCGCACTTTCCGCGGACGAGGGCTTACAGCGAGATTTCTGTACTGTTTGCCCAGGTCACTTGTGGGAACAAGACGTTTTAATTCCACTCCGGTTCCGAATAGGGTGAAGTACAGCTATTGGAACATTATTAAGGATTTACTGGACGAGTATAAGGTGAAAGCGGAGATTATTACGCTGAGCTATGAAGCCTTAAAACTGCTCGAGGAATTTGCCGAGGAGCTTGAGCCGAAACTCAGGGGCGAGTACGCGGACATCTCCGATTGGGCGGGAAAGCTCGTAGGAACCGTTCTCAGGTTTGCGGGCATTCTCACAAGAGCAAGTATATTCAGATGTGCCGAAATCGAATTTGATGATTATTCGCCGGAAGATGATGACACTCCGGAAGCTGAGTTTTCTTGCCTTGATACTCCGCCGCTTGTTGTAAGCGCGGACACAATGCAGAACGCAATTACCCTGGGCAGCTACTTTGTTCAGCACGCTAAGGCGGCGTACGCCCTTATGGGCGCGGACGAAACCACCGAGGACGCAAAGTACATACTGAACGCCGTCACGAAGCGCAGACTCGAAAGCTTCACCCGCAGGGACGTTATGCGTATGTGTCAGAAGTTCAGAAAGGCCGCGGACGTTCAACCGGCGCTTGATATGCTTACAGACAGGGGCTTTTTGTGGGAAGATGTACCTGAATCAACAGGGTTCAAAAAACCGAAAGGCAGTACCTACCTTGTGAACCCTATGCTCTACGAAGACGAGTAACCGTAGTATTGTCATGTATTGTCAGCCGTCATAGGGGTAAGAAACTATTTTTCGGCGTCAGTAACGTCATTGAAGCGATAGAAACTTCTGAGAAGGCTTTTAAACTTTAATTTTTTGACGCTCACACCCTTATGACACATGACAATACTGACAATACGCAGGCGTAGAGATAAAAAAACGCAAATAGGATAAAGCTATTACCCTTTTGAAAACGCTTTATTTAAACACGAAAGCCTGTGCCGTTGTTCCTGTCAAGCTGCCTGAAGATAAGGATACCCCCGTGGGAGTCAAAATCTCCACGAACTACATTACGAACAACGGCGTGGGGTTGCGCGTACAAATTCGCGTAAGTTTCGGGGGGAATAGGCACGGGGGACTAATTATCTCCACGACATTTAACTCGGGCAGCGGCGTGGGGTATCGCGCGCGGAAATCCGTATTCAAACAGGGTATTAACCCTACAACAATACTAAACATTAATCAAAAATAAACATTCTTTTTGGCTTGATTTGCGCAACACTTCGTTATTGTCCTTGCAAGGCGCCAGCCTTGCTTCGTCCGCTGCCTCGTTTTGCACAAATCATTCTCAAAAATCTTTGTCCATTTTCAATCAGTGTTTAGTATTACACAAAAAATCGGGCGGGATTTCTGCCATAAAGACACTTGAAATCCTGCCCAAACAGAGCGAATATAAACTATCAAAGGAGGTTAAAATATGGCTTCAATCCTAAAACGCAAGGACAGTTACTTCATCGCGGTGTCGTGCGGGTACGACCACAACGGTAAGCAAATCCGCCGCACGATGACATACAAGCCCGAGCCGAATATGACCGAAAAACAAATCCAAAAAGAGGTTCAAAGGCAGGCGGTTCTCTTTGAGGAGCAGGTGCGCAACGGTCAGGTCAGCTCCGACGGCAGACTGAAACTCGCCGACTTCGTGCCGATGTACCTCGAAACCGCCAAGCAGCGCCTTTCGCCGTATGTGTTCGAGCGCTACACCCACATCCTCGACATCGGAATTATCCCCGCCCTCGGACATTTGAAATTGAAGGACATCCGCCCGCTTCACATTCAGCGTTTCATCGACGACCTCACAAAGCGCGACACCCACCTCGACGGCAAGCCCGGCAAGCTCTCGTCCTCGACCGTCCGCCGCTACTACACGATGATTAGCTCGCTGATGAAAAGCGCCTACCGCCTCGGCTTGATCGGCACGAATCCCGCCGAGCGCGAGCGCATAACCCTGCCGAAACTCGACGAGGAGCAGACCGAGATTTTCACGGAGCAGGAGCTTAATGATATGCTGAAAGCCCTCGAGGGCGAACCGCTGATGTTCCGCCTGCTCGTTCACCTCGCGCTGAATACGGGCTGTCGGCGCGGCGAGCTTATGGGACTGAAGTGGAGCGACATTGATTTCAAGGCAGGCATTTTGACGGTCAGCCGCAGTAATTACAAGCTCACGGGCGACTCGGAAATCAGGAGCAAATCGACCAAAACAGGCAGGAGCAGAACGCTCGTCCTGCCGCCGTACTGCCTCGCTATGCTGCGCAAATACCGCGCCGAGCAGAACGAGTACCGCCTCTCGCTCGGTGACGCGTGGCTGGGTGACGAGTGGATTTTTATTCAGGCTGACGGCAGGGCGATGTTCCCGACCACGCCGACGCTGTGGTTCAGTAAGTTCCAAAAGCGGAACAACCTGCCGCACCGCAAATTCCACTCCCTCCGCCACACCTCGGCGACCTTGCTGCTCTCAAACGGCACGAATATAAAGAACGTTTCCGCCCGCCTCGGTCATACTCAGCTCAAAACCACCAACCGCTACGTCCACGCCGTCGACCAAGCCGAACGCCAAGCCGCCAATACCCTCGAACTCATCCTCGGCGGCAATAGAAAAACGGGGTAATTGTTATATTTGTATATTAAAAGCACCACCATTGACAATATAGAACTTTTGTTCTATAATAATATTGTATAAAATGCATTGAAAACGAAACGCTATATATGTTTCTTAGTTTTCAGTGCGTTTTATTGTTTCTAAATATTGTGTTTTTTAGATTTTATAATAGTCTTTTATGAATCAGCATAATGATAAAAGAGAGGTGATGCTTTGGAGTATGAATTTGATTATTGGCATTTAATATATGTTAAAGGAGAATACTATTCATCAACACGGATAGAGCCAATAACTGTATATGAGGATGATAACATAAAAAAATCTGATGAAATAAAAAACTCACTTGATAATTGACACTATAACACAAGATATGATATTATTAAAAAAAGGAGTGAGTTTAATGCCAACATGGGGTGAACTTCTAAATGAAATCAAACCGAAAACTGGCTCAGATGGCAAGGTGATTCCTGGCACAGATTTGAATAGATTAAGAAACAAATATCTTGTGAACCTTTCAGAATTAACTGGAAGAAATGTTATTGCATACTACTCAGGCTGGCTCAAACCTGGAAGGAAGCATAATGTAGATATTAACGATAGTGATATTACTGGTTTTATGAATGCTTTAAAAGGTATGGATTGTAGTAAAGGATTAGATTTAATTCTTCATACGCCGGGCGGTATACCAACGGCAACAGAAGGAATTGTTAGATATCTGAGAACAAAGTTTAATGATATTAGGATTATCGTTCCACAAATGGCTATGTCAGCAGGCACTATGTTAGCTTGTGCCGGCAATTCCATTGTTATGGGAGCACACTCTTGTTTAGGACCTGTTGATCCACAGATAAATGGTATTCCTGCATATAATATCGATGAACAGTTTAAACAAGCCAAAGAGGAACTTGAAAAGAACCCTGCTTCAAAAGAGTATTGGCGAATTCAGCTTGAAAAATATCCTCCGGCTTTTTTAAATTTGTTGGTTGATGCTATACAGTTATCAGGTTCATTGACTACACAATGGTTAAAACAATATATGTTTTCTAATTTTACAGAGGAAGAAGCAACTAAAAAGGCAGAAAATATAGTTACTCGTTTAAACAGTAATAATAAATCGCATGCTAAACATTTTATGCGTAGTGATTGCGAGGAAATGGGCTTAATTGTTGAGTCGTTAGAAGATAATCAAGAATTACAGGAAGCGGTTTTAAGTGTACATCACACATTTATAATTAATTTTGATTTATCTAATGCGACAAAAATTATCGAAAATCAAATGGGCGCATGCTACATCACACAACAGAATACTGTAATTAAGTAAAGTAGGAGGTTGAGATATGAATACTAATTCTGTATTATCAAAAGAAGATATCCAACTTATTTTTGAGCAATTAGATATTCAGCCTAATGAAGCGGAAGAAATATTTGATTCGGAATACTACAATTTTTGGGACTTTGGTAAAGAACCTGATGAATCACAGGTAGTTGAGGCTTTGAAAGCGGATATTACTTTACTATAAATAATATAAAAGAAATCCCTCGACATTAATGTCGGGGGATTGTTTGTTTTCTAGCAACTTAATGTATAAAACAGGCTATAATCCATAACGGAGTACAGTCTGTTTCGCGTGGTGTTTTTATCGTCCAAAAAACCTATTCCCTCATAAAAGTGTAGTAAACCGCCGATAATTCGCTCATAAAATGTGCTAAATTCTCAAAAGTTCGCTCATAAAATGTGAAAAGATATTGATAATTCGCTCATTTTTTGCTATACTACATTTAGAAGGAGTGATTGTATGGCTTATTTGAAGCGCAAAATAGACGCATTTCTTAACAGTTGGAGGGAAGACGCGGACAGAAAGCCTCTGATTGTCAAAGGTCCCCGCCAGGTCGGAAAGACCGAGTCGATTAAAAAGTTTGCCGACGCCAATTACGAAAGCGTCGTTGAGATAAATTTCTACGAAGAGCCCAAGTACAAAAATATTATAAACGACGGCTACAGCGCCGCGGATATTATCAAGAACATCTCTCTGCTCGACCCGTCCAAGAGTTTTGTCGAGGGCAAAACCCTGCTGTTTTTTGACGAAATCCAGGAACTGCCCGAGATTGCCACATCGCTCAAGTTTTTCAAAACCGACGGTCGCTTCGACGTAATCTGCAGCGGTTCTCTGCTCGGAATCCACTACAAGCGAATTGAGAGCAACAGCGTCGGCTACAAGACCGACTATGAAATGTACTCGATGGATTTTGAGGAATACCTGTGGGCGCTCGGCTACGGCGACAACTTCATTGAGGATATGCTCAGCCATATGACGGGGCTTAAGCCGTTCTCGGATGTCGAGTTCAAGGTTTTCGACAGGCTGTTTCTCGACTATTGTGTCCTCGGCGGTATGCCCGCGGTTGTTCGTGACTTTGTCGAAAAGAAAAGCTTTGAGGGCAGTCTCGCCACTCAGCGCCAGCTTATGCTCGACTACGAGGAGGACATCCGAAAGTACGCCGAGGGTCTTGACCAGGGTAAAATCCTGAGCGTGTTCCGCAGTATTCCCGCGCAGCTCGCTAAGGATAACAAAAAATTTCAGTTTTCAAAAGTGTCCAGGAGCGCAAGGGCGAAGGACTACGCCGGCTGTATAGAATGGCTGAATGACGCGGGGCTGATTAATATCTGCTACTGTCTCAACTTTCCCGAGCTGCCGCTCAAGGGCAACTACGACAGCGGCAAGTTCAAGATTTATCTGCGCGACACCGGTCTGCTCATTTCCATGCTCGATGAGGAAGCGCAGGACGACCTGAGAGCCAATCAGAACCTGGGAGTTTACAAGGGAGCTTTGTTCGAGAACATTGTCGGCGAGGCGCTGGTGAAGTCGGGCTGTCAGCTGTATTACTATAAGCGTGATAACTCCACCCTTGAGGAGGACTTTTTCGTAAGGACAAAGGATTCGCTTGTCCCGGTTGAAGTCAAGGCGGGCAGCAACCGTTCCAAGTCCCTGCAGACGCTGATTTCAGGCAAAAACTACGGCGATATAAACTTCGGCATAAAGCTGTGCCGCGGTAATATCGGCTATCAGAACGACATCTACACCTTCCCCTACTTCTGCGCGTTCCTGCTGAAACGGTTTTTGAAGGGGAAATAAAAAAGTTATATTATTAAAGAATTATATGGAGGTAAACCTTTATGTTAGGAAAAAACAGTATTGAAGACATCAAAAAATATAGCGGAGTCAACATTGGCAAATTAAAAATATATGAAAACGGTATACTCAATCAATATAATAATGTTGATGGAAACGAATACTATGATAATTCTTCAAATAATTTTCATATTGTTCCTAAAGCGCCGAATGATTATATAAAAAAAATAGAAAATATCCGACATCTTATTTTTGATAAAATGATAGAAAAATGCGAAGAAAACAAGATTACCTTACTCACAAATAAAGGTCTGATGAACAGAAAAAATATCCGCGAATCCCTTAAAATTGAAAAATGGATTGAAGCCGAAAAAGATGATTACAGAAGCCTTTTGTGCTTTGAGCGGTTATATATAGACAATGGTGATGTTTCCTGCGTTCTCGGAAAGTTTCAGTTTTTTAAACACCCTACAGAAGATAATTTCATAAATAAAATTGACGGTAAAAAAATACTATGCTATCCCAACAGCGGAGACGATGGAGCTGGAAAAACCATAGAAATTACAATTTCAGAAATTCAAATTAACTACTATCACTCAAACCGCAGTGACAATCAATGCAAATTTTCCGAGACGTGTAATGTGAAAATTCACACAATTTTTAATCCTAAAGACCTTCCCGGAGTTTTTGAGCTTGAAATAAAATCGGATGACACAGCTGAGGTTAAGGAAGAAAAACAGAAAAAGATTAATGCGGTTTGCGAAGCGTTTATAAACTTTATAAACGGAGACACACCTTGATTATCAGGGTGTGTTCTTTTTTGCCGAATATTCATAATTTTGAATAATTATTCGCTTTTTGCTATTTCTTGTTTTTATATAATGAAGGAGGGTTTTTGACGGCTGTGTATTTATACACAAATTCAGCCCGTTTATACATTTTAAGCATTTTACAAAAACTGCATTTTAAGGAGTGATATTATGAAAATCAAGAAAATTATTTGCATGAATGATGACGACAATTTTACCGTGAATGGTGATGAATCTTTAATAAAGACTATTCCTTCAATTCTGCCCGACATCCCGCAATGCTTAGACCTTATGAAAATTGCCGTGAATGAGCATATTTTAATCGGAGTTGTATACTCTGACAAATATGAACGTCATATACTTGTTTCTCCTTTTGGCGTAAGACAGATTGACTATAGTTATACAGCAGAGCTAGTGGATGGTCTTGATCTTGGAATCGCTCCCTGCGGAGCATATATCGATGTCGTTCGTAACGAAACTTTTGATTTTATGGTATATTACGAACCTGTAGAAGCAATTGTTTCAGGTAAAAACATGATTGGCTATCATCTTTTAGACGGAACTACTTTTGAATTTGATGTAGCTGTAGCTGTTAAAGACCGTGAGCTTTTTGATGAAGAAAAGACAAAATCAGAAGTAGATATTTATATCAAACGCATTGATTTTAACAACAACGGAAAATTTGATTAATATTTTTAAAAGGAGAAACGATATGATTTATTGTATGTCAAATATTTACGGAAATTTTTTGAGCTATTCAACTCTGCTCAGGATGATTAACTTTTGTGAGGATGACACTTTGTATGTCCTCGGCGACGTTGTTGATTACGGGGACGAGAATATGCGGGTGCTGCTCGATATGATGAAGCGCCCTAACGTAATCCCGATTCTCGGAGAGCACGACTTTATGGCGTATCATTCCCTGAACTGGCTCTATTACGGTGACCATAATGACGAGCGCGAAATGGAAAAATACGAAAACTGGCTTGCTTCGGGCGGAGCGGCTACAGTGTTTGAATTCCGAGAGCTCAGCAGAAACGATAAAGACGCGGCGCTTTCGTATCTCGGACAATTCAGCTTGTATCGGGAGATAAGCGTAAACGGCAGGGACTTTGTTTTAATCCATAAAGCTCCGCGCGTTTTCTCGCCCGAAAAGCCGCTTTCATCTTACTCTCGTGATGATATTCTCAGCGGCAACACGGATTACGAAAAGGTTTATTTCCCCGACAAATACCTTGTAACCGGACATACTCCGACGAGAGAAATTTTTGCGAAAAGCGACGGGCTGACGATTGATACCGTCTTCGTCCGCAACAACCATATCGCGACAGCCTGCGGCGGCAAATTTGACCAACTGCTCAGCGCAATCTGTCTTGACACATTTGAAGATTACTACGCATAAAAAGTTAAAGAATTTTGGTTGGGAAAATGTCTACTAAGTTTAACAAGACGCTTTAAAAATTTACGCTATTTTCTTTATATATCCTCAATATAAACATCAAATAAACATCAAATCAGCAAAAATCGAATAATATGGCAAAAATAAAAATCGCTTAGATACCAATAAATGGCTTGTCTAAGCGATTTTTTTGGAGCTGATAGGCGAGGTTTTATTAATAGAAAACACCTGCCTCGTTTGTTGGGTTCACGTAAAGAGATTACGTTTCATCTGCGCGGCGGGCTAAAAACATTTCCCCGAAATGTTTTTACCTGCGGAATTCGCTTACGCTCTATATGGGGTCCCCGAAAAGCCTGCTTTTTGGGGAGAGGAGGAACGACGGAGTTCACGTCGCGATTAATACCTTAATCGCAGTGAACAGAGTCCGTGACGACGATGGCACGCCCTGTTCGAGCCTGCCTATAAATCTCTTTATGGCAGTAAAAAAAGGAGCACCCTGTTGGGTACTCCTTTTTCTATGGAGCTGATAGGCAGGCTCGAACTGCCGACCTCATCCTTACCAAAGCTGAAAGTTGGATTTTGTCACATTTTGTATGTTTTCAAAAAATGGCTTATATATGCGGTTTTCGGACTTATGGCTTATGGATTTGTTCGTAACTTTTAGTCGCTTTTTGTCATAATAGTCGGCAAATAGTCGGCAAGCGGTCGGCAAGATGTGTCTAAAATCCGAAGCAAGTTACGAATAATACATATAATTTTCGAAAGCAATTAACTAAATCAACGTGTTTTTGTTAACGTCTCTTATATTTTATCGTCTGTATTATCAAAAATCAAGTGTTTTAATATATTGATATAACTTCTATGAGGTTAGTATCTCCAAATACATATCTAATCTTTCGTTGATGTATTTTGCAAACAAATTCTCCATAGCAGAAAGATTGTGCTTTACGTAGTATTCGTCAAAAGCGTCATAGTACGCCATACGGTCGGTAAATTTTATATCAATCGGCGGGAAGCCTGCTTTCATAAGCTCAAGGTTTACGAGCAAGCGGCCTGTCCTTCCGTTACCGTCTATAAACGGATGTATACCCTCAAACTCAATATGGAATCGTGCAAGCTTTGTGATGATATGTTCCGTACTTTCGTTATAACTCACAAGCAGTTCATTTAGCTTCGGCTCAATCAGATAGGGTTGTACAGGTTCGTGAGCCGCTCCCATAATTCTGACAGGAACACGACGAAAAACTCCCCGATCCTCACGTTTATCGGCGAGAACAAGATAGTGAATTTTTTTAATAACGCTCTCGGAAACGGGAGCTTTTTCTTTTACTAATTCGCCAACAAAATCAAAAGCCTCTTTATGCCCGATAGCCTCTAAGTGCTCTTTAAGCGGCTTTTTATCAACGGTCAAACCACGCAAAACCATATCGGTTTCACGAAGCGTCAGCGTGTTGCCCTCAATGGCGTTTGAGTTGTACGTGTATTCAACAGCAAAATCATCGTTTAGACGCTCAATCTCACCCTGAGTAAGCGGACGGGCGTTATCGAGCTGCGATTTCTTTTTATCAATAATCGGCAAAAGACTTTCGGCTTTTTTATATCTGCCGTCCGAAGGTTTTTTAGCGTCAGCGGGAATCTTCCAACCTCTGCCTTCTTGAAAAGCTCCGGGGATTTTACCCTCAGCGCAGAGTGTGCGAATTCTTCTATCCGATATACCCCACTTTTCCGACGCCTGTTTTACAGTAATATACATAACATCAACTTCTTTCAAAAGTAGTATATCACATTATCGGAATAATATCAACATTATCGGAACAACATTTTGCAATTAACGGAATAATACAACAGAATAAAATACGTTAGAAAAGTTTGTTAAAATTTTAGCGAACGCTAATTTTAGTGTTGAGTTTTTGAGATTAAAATGGTATAATTAAAATATTAGTTCAAACATTAGTAATAGTGCATAAATTAAGAGGTGCTTATATGTCAACATCATACAAAAAACTTTGGAAACTTCTGATTGACAAGGATATGAAGAAGAAAGATTTAGCTGCAGCAGCAGGAATCAGCAATTACACCATCAGCAAAATGGGCAAGGGTGAGAATGTCACAACTGATGTCCTCGGAAAAATCTGCGGAGCTCTTGATTGTACTTTAGACGATATTATGGAATTTATTCCCGATGAACAGAAGGGAGCAAAATAATATGACTTCCCGCAATTATTATATTATGTCAGCCGATACAGTTGTCGCAAAATGGGAGAACAACGAGTTGACAGTGATTAACGAAAAACTGTTGCCGTTATATCTTAAGCGTGTTCACAATGCGGATATGTGGCTTGAAACTCGTGCGATAGATACCCATAGAGCAAACTCCCGACTGCTGAAAAAAGCCCTCAGACTTAAAGAAAAGGACGATATTTCAACGGTTATTCATGTTAATGGTGCAACTATTACGGACAACTATTGGATAAAGCCGCTCGATAGCGAATTGACATATTCGGATGTAAAGTTCAGCGATGATTACTTTGCACGCTTAGCCTTAAAGGGAACCTACGACAGCTTTAATAAAGCCGCAAATTCCAAACATTCTAAAACCCCCGAGCTTACCAATATCGGCAGCTATGAAAAATGTTGGCGTTTGATTGACGGACGATGGTGGATGTACAAGTCCGCTAATCACGAGGAGATGTTCTCGGAACTTTTCGTTTGCAAACTCGGACAGGCTCTCAAAATGAATATGGCAATTTATGAGAGAGGGGATAAGTGCGTAAAGTCACTTGATTTTACCGATGGCGCAAGCGTGAATTTTGAACCCGCAATGTCATTTATGGGGGATAACGAGGATTATGACGATGTATTTGAAAAGTTGAAAGAAATCTGCCCAAAAGCTATTCCCGATTTTGTAAGGATGATATTTCTCGATACAATCGTCGCAAACCCCGACCGTCATACAGCGAATTTTGGACTTCTTCGTGATACCAAAACAGGAGAACTACTCGGATTATCCCCCATATTCGATCATAATATGGCGTTGATTTCAAGGGGCTATCCCAAAACAACAACCAACAACGACTTGCTCATTAAGCTTTTTAATGAGTTCATAAAACACAACCCCGAATGCAAAAAATATATCCCAACCTTAACCGAACCAACAATCCGAAAAGTAATCACTGATCTCCATATGCGAGTAAGAACAAATGATGTCGTTGAGTTGGTAATTAGCAGATATAATAAAATAATTAACTAGGAGAAAATAATGACAGATAAGGAACTGAAACAATTAAAAGATACATTATGGCATTCTGCTGATGTTTTACGAGCGGGTGCGCATCTCGCCGCTAATAAATACGGACAACCTATACTTGGGTTAATATTCCTACGATATGCTGATATACTTTTCAAACAGCATAAGGACGAAATAGAGTCAGAATACAATAAATATAAGGGCGGTAGAATGGAGAAAACCATTAAAGAAATCGCTATTGAAAAGTGCGGCTTTTTCCTGCCTGAATGCGCCTATTATGATTACATAAACGACTCGCCCGATACAGCCGAAAAAGCTGTTGTAGTAAAGAAAGCGATGGAAGCAATTGAGGAAGAAAACCCCAAAATGCTCAACGTTCTTCCGAAAGATGTTTACGCACAGCTTGTTCCCGAGGAAGAGCCCGAGTTGCTTTCGGATATTATTCGTATCTTCAAAGATATTCCAGAGAACAGCACGCTTGATATTTTCGGCGAAATCTACGAGTACTTTCTCGGCAACTTTGCGCTCGCAGAGGGAAAGGATGGTGGAACATTCTATACTCCCGCAACAGTTGTACGTTATATGGTAGAAGTTCTCAATCCCGAACCGGGCGACAAAAAGATTCTCGATCCCGCATGCGGATCAGGTGGTATGTTTGTTCAGGCAGCACGATATATGCACAAGCACAATGCAAACGAAACAGAACAGATGAAGTTCCGTTGTTATGGTGTTGAGAAAGAACCCGACACAGTAAAGCTTGCTAAAATGAACCTGCTCCTAAATAACATCCGTGGAGAAATCACCGAAGCAAACAGCTTCTATATTGACCCTTACAATTCGGTAGGTTCATTCGATTATGTGATGGCAAATCCGCCTTTTAATGTTGATGAGGTGGATTATGTACGTGTGTCCGAGGATGAACGTTATAATACATACGGTGTACCGAGAAATAAGACAAAGTCCAGCAAGAAGAAGTCAGACAAAAAGGAAACCGTACCCAACGCAAACTATCTATGGATAGGTCATTTTGCTTCTGCGTTAAATGAAAACGGTAAGGCTGCGCTAGTTATGGCAAATTCTGCTTCCGACGCAGGTAAAAGCGAGTATGAAATACGAAAGAAGCTCATTGAAGAAGGCGTCATCAGTCAGATGGTAACGCTTCCGTCGAATATGTTTTCGTCGGTTACTCTGCCTGCGACGCTGTGGTTTTTCGATAAGCATAAGCCGAAAACCGATAAAAAGGATAAAATTCTTTTCATCGACGCACGAAATGTATTTACTCAGGTTGACCGTGCCCACAGAAAATTTAGTGACGAACAGATTAAAAATCTCGGTATAATTACCCGCCTGTATAACGGTGATACCGAAGCGTTTAAAGCGCTTCTTGAAGAATACAACGACGCTCTCGCAAAGGCTCCCGAAACTTCTGACGACGAGGAAGAAAAGCCGAAGTCATATTGGCAGGAACAGATCGACTGGCTTAATGAGCGTTTTCCAGACGGAGTTTATACTGATGTAACCGGTCTGTGTAAGGTGGCGAAGGTCGGCGTGTCTTATGAGATCGATAAAAATGGTAAGCAGACAGAAGTCATCGAAGAGGACAGCATCGCCGATCAGGGCTATTCCCTCAACGCAGGACGTTATGTCGGCGTTGTTATCGAAGACGACGGAATGACCGAGGAGGAGTTTAAGGAAACTATGCTCTCCCTCAACAGCGAGCTGACCGCCCTGAACGCTGAGGCAAAAAAACTTGAATCGCAGATTGCGGAGAATATAAAGGTTTTGTTTGGTGAGTAAGTATGAAAATAGGATTAATCAGTGAATATGCAGATGTTTTTTCTGGATATGCCTTTTCTTCAGAAGATTTGGTAGATAAAGGGATACCGGTTTTAAAAATCGGAAATATACAAAGCGGTGTTGTTGATAAAAATTGTAGTAGTTTCTATTCAGAAAAGATTAATAATAAACTAAAAAAATATGTTTTAAGTCAATCAGATTTTCTTATTGCAATGACTGGAGCTGGGAGTGTTGGACGAGCAGGAATTATGATTGATTGTAATGATACATTCCTTGTCAATCAACGTGTAGCTATAGTTAGATGCAAAGATAGCATTGACAATAAATACTTTTACTATTTTTTTAGACTTCCTTTTGTAGAAAACTATTTGTATTCTTTAGGAATAGGTGCAGGTCAACCTAATATTTCATCAAAAGACATCCTTAGGATTAAATCGCTATTTCATGAGAAAAAAGAACGAGAGAAAGTAGCAAATGTTTTATTTGCATATGATAAATTAATTGAAACCAACAACAAGCGAATCAAAGTATTAGAGCAGATGGCGGAGGAACTTTATAAGGAATGGTTTGTCCGTTTCCGCTTTCCGGGCTATGAAAACACAGAGTTTGAAAATGGTATTCCGAAAGGTTGGGAATACATACGAGCAGACAAAGTCATTTATTTTAATCCAACTTTAAAAAGTAATAGTCAGCAAGAATTCACTATTATCCCGATGGAAGCTCTCAGTACGACTTCAATGGTATTGGATTCGAGTTGCTTTATTAGACAAGCAACTATTACTGGAAAACGATCACAAAACGGGGATACTTTATTTGCCAAAATTACTCCATGCCTTGAAAACGGAAAAACCGGATTTGTTATGGGATTAGCCGAGGGAGAAATAGCTGGAGGCTCAACCGAGTTTATCGTTCTGCGTTCTAAAATCCTTACCCCTCATTACGTTTATTGTATAGCGAGGAGTTACTACTTCCGACAAACCGCTATTCTAAGCATGAATGGAGCTGACGGAAGGCAGCGGGTAGATGAGGGTAAGCTTAAGTCTACTAAAGTGTTACGCCCAACAAAAACGGTTCTAGATAGATTCGAAAAAATAGTGTCTCCTATTTTTGATATTATATTTAAACTAACACAGAAAAACAAAGTACTAACAGAACAACGAGACTTATTACTCCCTCGTCTTATGAGCGGTAAACTGGAGGTGTAAGCTTGAGTAAAAACAAAAAGTTTATAATCTTTTATTTTGTGGCAACTATTGTGTTGCTTATATTAACCTTTATAGCAAGTGTTGTTTGTTTTAACTACAAAGACTTTTGGAGCAGTTTCTTCCAAATTATATGCGGTGGGCTGTTTGGAAGCTTTGGTGTAATGCTTCTTTCTGAGATTAAGTCTTATAGTGTAAATAAAAAAGATTCTGAGACTATAATCTATTCTGCTTTTTTGAATCTATATAGCGAGCTGAAAACAGAGATAAGTATTATTGACAAGTATTTAAATACACCTGATGAAAAGGTACCATATAATTTATTGAAAAACGCTTTCCCGAATCATGCTTTTTATTATAATCAGTTAGCTACAGTTGATTATTCACTTTTATTTAATAGAGGTGAGAACCTTTTTTATAATAAGTTTATTGTGTACAGGAGCAACGAATTATTTGTATTAGGCAATCATCCTTTAGTAAGTAATAATACATTACAAATAGCTATAAACCTTGAAGAGATAAAAAGAATTGAAGAAATACACGATGAAACTAAGGTTCCTGAAAATTCTTCAGGTAATCCTTATCTTGATATTGAATTAACCAAGCTTATGATTAACAATATTAAAATACCAGCTCATAAGTTAAAGCCTACATTTGAAAAAATAAAGAACGATACTAATGAAAGAATAAAAGCTATTGACGAGATACAAACATTACTTTCGAAAACTTATCCCAAGCGTTATAATTGGGAATACGTCAAGAAAAAGATTCTTGATTCTATTTTGGAGCATCCTTTAGTAGTGAGCGAGTAATAATAAAGAACTCTTTTTGGAGGATTAATTGTAGTAAATTGGAGGTGTAGATATTGAAAATAAAAAAGATACATTTAAAGGGTTATAAAAGATTTCAAGATTTAACAATCGATCTTGGAGAAGAACCCAAAAGGATTGTTGCATTAGTAGGACCAAATGGGTGTGGAAAGAGTAGTGTTTTTGATGGAATGCTTTTTGTGAATAATAGTTATCATACTATTGGAAACAGCGGTTTTAAAGAGTCGTCGTATCACTCTTTAGAGAATATTCCGAATTACAATAGTAAAAATGTTAATCTTTTTTTTGATACAGGAGATTATAATACGGTATGGTGTAATAAAGAAAAAACTGGAAAAGAAAAAACTATTTTTTCATTTCGCAGTTCTTTTAGATATAATGGTGTATTAGATGTTAAACAAAGCAAAGCGGTTACTGATATATGCAATAATGATTACGGTGCATCTTCTGCTTCAGATATAGACCAAAGAATAGAACAGAATTATAGACGTCTTCGCATAAAGTATAATAAGTATTTAAATGAGCAAGATTGTAGACCTTCCGAGGCAAAAGCTCATATGATCGGGGAGTTAAATAATGCAATTGGTGATTGTTTAAATCTTAAAATAGATAATTTAGGAGACATAGAAGCTGGTAAAGGCAAATTCTATTTTAAAAAAGAAGATACTCAGATTCTTTTTGATTATAATGTGCTTTCTTCAGGCGAAAAAGAGGTAATTGACATACTATTGGATTTATACCTTCGTAAGGATGAATATGATGATTCTATATATATTATTGATGAACCGGAGTTGCATTTGAACACAGCTATTCAGAGAAAGCTATTAATTGAAATTAATAAAATGATACCGGAAAATTGTCAAATATGGATAGCAACGCATAGTATAGGTTTTTTGAGAGCGTTGCAGGAAGAATTAAATGATATCTCACAAATAATAGAGTTTAAGGAAGAAAACCAGTGGGCTTCTCAGGAATATACATTAACCCCTATTGTAAAGAGCCGAAATAATTGGCGTAGTATTTTTGCAACAGCCCTTGATGATTTAACAGGCTTAGTATCACCTAAGCGAATTGTCTATTGTGAAGG
Source organism: Ruminococcaceae bacterium UBA2854 (assembly GCA_002350765.1). Classification (GTDB taxonomy): domain Bacteria; phylum Bacillota; class Clostridia; order Oscillospirales; family Acutalibacteraceae; genus Ruminococcoides. The sequence goes on along the minus strand of DEFK01000017.1, from coordinate 7,093 downwards.
ACGTGCTGAACCAAGAGCTGACGGAAGCGAAAGAGGATTTGATGCTCAGGTTTTTAATACAATATTTGGTGAAAAACATCCTGATACTCTGTTTATTTCCAGTGGAGGAAATACAGAGTTAGATCAAAGAAGTGAAATAGCTATTGCGATACTTTCAAAGGTGTTTACAGACGTTGAAATTCTTGTGTTAAAGGATAGAGATATGGCTTCAGGCAAAGATACAACTGAAGCTGACCGTCAGGAATATTTGAGTCTTAATTCTCAAAATCATCGTGTGTTAAAAAGATTTGAAATAGAGAATTATTTGTTTGACAAAGAAATCTTAAAAGAATACTGCCGTCAAAATGGAAAAGAATTTGACGAGACTTCATACGATGAGTATGTTACAGACATTGTTAATCAACAAGTAAAAGATGATGTAGGCAGAATAAAGAATTACTGTAACATAACAGGTAGTATAAATTCTGAAGTGTTTAAGAAGAATTTAGCGAAATGTATTAATAGTGATATGGACGTGTATCAAGAGTTAGAAAGAGTTATTTTTAGTAGAGAATAAAAGAAGGTGGCAATATGCGCAATTTTATATCCGAAAATGATATTGAACAGGCTATACTCCAAAAGCTCAGGGACAAGCCCTTTGAATATGATGTTATAGTCTGTGACGAATCGCTTAGCGGACGTGATGATTTGAACGACGGTACAGGACGTATCTCGAAAAAAGAGTGCGTTCTTCCCGCTGTGCTTAAGTGTGCCCTGAAAAAGCTCAATCCAAATATTGAGGATGAATATATTGAGCGTACGGTTAAGGATTTACGTAGAGATTTTACGGGTACGGATATTGTCGCTACTAACTATAAGCTTTACCAACAGATTAGAAACGGTATAAAGATTTCGGTCAGAAGAAACGGCAGAGATGATTTTGACTTTATCAAGCTTGTTGACTTTGAAAATCCCGAAAATAATACTTTTACAGCTGTATCTCAGATGTGGATGCAGGGAAAGATGTATTACCACCGTCCCGACATAATGGTTTTCGTAAACGGATTGCCGATGGTGTTTATCGAGCTAAAAAACAGCATTGTTAAGGTAGAAGAAGCATATAACAAGAATCTCAAAAGCTATATAGGTGATATGCCGAATCTCTTTGCGTTTAATCAGATTTGTGTATTATCAAACGGTCTTGAAACAAGGCTTGGAGCGTTTAACGCTTCTTATGACTTTTTCTTCGAATGGTTGAAAGTTAACTCAGAAAAAGAATCCCCTAACAGAGAACAGTTAGCCGAAGCCAATGACGCAAAAGATAGTTCCGTGCGGTATTTTGTGGATGGCTTGCTTGATAAAAACAGACTGATAGATTATATAGAGAACTTTATACTTTTTGAAAAAAGATCTACAAAGATTATCGCAAAAAACCACCAGTATCTAGGCGTAAATAATCTTATGGAATCTGTAAAAAATCGTAAAGAATTACAGGGTAAGCTCGGTGTGTTCTGGCACACTCAGGGTTCGGGTAAGTCGTATTCTATGGTTATGTTTGCCCGCAAGGTAAGACGTAAGTTGAAGGGTAATTTTACTTTTCTCGTGATTACCGACCGTGTGGATCTTGATACACAAATACATAAGAATTTTGTGCGTACCGAGGTTATCGGTCAGAAGGAAGAATGTCAGCCCAAAAACGGTCGACAGCTTCGTGAATTTCTCAAAACAAATAAATCGTTTATATTCTCGTTAATATTCAAGTTTAAATACGTCAAGGGTAAAAAGTATCCTGTTCTTTCCGAACGTGACGATATTATTGTTCTTGTAGATGAAGCTCATAGAACACAGTATAAGGACTTGGCGGAGAATATGAGAACGGCTTTGCCTAACGCAAACTTTATTGCGTTTACGGGCACGCCCTTGCTCGGCGCAAAAAGGCTTACAAATCAATGGTTCGGCGACTATGTTTCCGAGTATAACTTTGCGCAGTCGGTTGAGGACGGCTCGACTGTTCCGCTGTTCTATTCCCGTCGTGTTCCCGAGGTAGGATTGAAGAATGATTTCCTTGACGATGATGTTGTAGAAATCATAGAGGACGAAAACCTTAATGAAGATGAAACAAGACTGCTTGAGAATTCGTCCTCAAGAATACTTGAGGTTATAAAACGAGATGACCGTCTTGATAAAATTGCTCAGGATATTGCTCATCATTTTCCACGCAGAGGCTTCCTCGGAAAAGGAATGGTAGTATCTGTAGATAAATATACAGCGGTAAAAATGTATGATAAAGTGCAGTATTACTGGGGTATAGAAAAGCAGAAGATTATGCAGGAGCGTAATGCCGCCAAAACAAAGGAAGAACGTGACAGACTGAAAAACATTCTTAACTATATGGATCAGGTGGAGATGGCTGTTATTGTTTCCGAAGAAGCAGATGAGGTTGAGAAGTTCAGTAAGCAGGGTTTGGATATTTCTAAACATCGACGCACAATGAATGAAATTTCACCCGAAGGTTTGGATATTGAGGATAGATTTAAGCTTGATTGTGATCCGTTGCAGCTCGTATTTGTATGCGCAATGTGGTTGACTGGATTTGACGTAAAAAATCTATCTACTTTGTATCTCGATAAACCTATGAAAGGTCATACTCTTATGCAGGCTATAGCAAGAACAAACAGGGTTTATCCGGGTAAATCCTGCGGCATAATTGTTGACTATGTTAATGTGTTTAAGTATATGCAGAAAGCGCTTACTGAGTACGCTACAGGTAATGATGGAACAGTTTTTCCCGCAAAAGATATTGAAAAACTTATAGGATATATTGACGCAACGATCGAAGAAGCGGATTCTTTTCTAAGTTCTATGGGATATAATATCGGAGAAATAATCGATAATACTTCGACGTTAGACCGACTTGATGAACTCCGAAATATTTATGACCATATCGTTTCAAAGGACGAATATAAAGATAAGTTCAAAGTTATTCTTAATACACTCGTTAATCTTTACGATGCGTCTAAACCCGAAGTGTTTGAGAAAAATTGGTATAACGATAAATTCTCAGCGTTAGTGTATCTGCATGGGCTTTTACATAATACCATTGACGATGAAAAGGTGAATCGTGCAAGGGTTAGAATGGCTCAGGTGCTGGATGTAAGCGTATCTACCGACCAATCCTTTGGAGAGGATGACGATAAAACAAAATATGTTATTCATGGAACTAAGGTAATTGATTTATCGAAAGTTGATGTTGAAGAGCTCAGAAAAGAAATTAAAGTAGCTCAGTACAAAGCTATTGAAATCGATGACTTAAAGAATTATATCGAAAAAGTTCTTGAACAAATGATTAATAAAAATATAACTCGAAAAAAGTTTTCTGAAAGATATAAGGGAATAATTGACCGTTATAATGCAGGAGGCTCCGAAAACGAGGACTACTACGAACAGCTTTTAAAACTTATTGAAGAGATGAAAGCCGAGAACGAAAGAGCTAACACAGAGGGGCTTACGGAAGAAGAGCTTGAAATTTTTGACCTTCTTACAATCGGGAAGAAACTATCACAAGCTGATGAGCAAAAGGTAAAGTTATCAGCTAAGAACTTATTTAAGAAATTGAACGATAACCGAAAAGAGCTGTTGGTAGTCGACTGGTACAAGGATGAACAGCCAAAAGCTAAAGTTAAAACACTTGTGGAAGTTTCACTTAACGAGGATTTGCCAAGTAGCTATGATAAGGAATCTTTCCAATCTAAAATTGATTTGTTAATGAATCATTTTATGGATATGGCAGTTCAGGGTTATGGTTGGATTGGAACAGTAGCATAAAGAGCGTAATAAATGACAAAAAGGATAGTATATACTAACAACCCAATTTTTTGATGGCTTGGTTAAGATTGGAATGATAAGCAGGAACGGAATAAAGAAAAGCTTGAATGAATTGAATTCGACAACTCATACTCCGCTTATATATCGAAGCTATGTGATTTATAAGGTTGATAATGTTCTTGGGTTAGTAGACTATTTAATTGTTGAAAGGGGATTTTTATGTCATTCTTAGGCAAACTTCATGAAATATCATTATACGGATTATTAACTACAATAATATGCTTGTTATTAAAAATTACTTCATTTGAAGTTTTATTACAATCATCGATTTGTGTTAATTCGTTTGTATCTTTGTATAACTCTATCCTGTTTTGGTGTTCAATCTTGTTTATTCCAATTGCCGTTATTTGTGCATTTTCAACGAGGTATACGGATGACGGAGATGGATTGACATTTAAGTCAGATAATCTTTTAGTAATTGCTTTTGCACATATTGCTGAAGAAATATTAGGATTATTTCTTAGTCCGTTTTGGTTTTTAAAAGATTTGTTTTCAGGTGGATTAACTACTTGGAAAAGTATAGATTATACTTTATATGCCGTGGAATTACTATTTTTTATTATTGGAGCACTTGTTATAGCATAAGGAGGGTATTATGCCGAGAAAATCTGTAAAAGAGAATAAGTCAATTTATCAAATAGCAAGAGAAGAGTTAGAATACTCAAGAGAAAAAGTTGAAGAGCTATTATTTGCTAAAATCTCTTCTGATAGATTAGGAAAACTTGAAAATGGAAAACTACAATTTCGCCCTGAAGAAATTATATGGCTTTCGGAAATATATAGTAAGCCTGATCTCTGCAACCATTATTGTTCTCACGATTGTGAAATCGGAAAAGAATATGTACCCGAAATAAAGATTAAAGACCTTTCTCAAATCGTCTTGGAAATGCTTTCTTCGTTAAACAATGTACAAGAAAAACAAAAGCGGCTGATAGATATTACTGTTGATGGCAAAATAGATGATGAAGAGATTAAAGACTTTATAGAAATACAAAGAGAGCTTGAAAAAATATCTATTACTGTAGAATCGTTACAACTATGGACCGAGAAAATGCTCACAAGCGGAGCAATTAACAAAGACAAATACGAACGAATAAAGAATTCCGAAACGCTGTAATTCAAATTTGAGTTACAGCGTTTTATTTTGCAAATTTCTCCAAAATAGGAGGCGTTATTTTGCAAATGTTCATATTTATTATTCTTAAAGTTGGATTTATAATATGTACATACAAACAAAGGAGGTGGTTAATTTGAACCCCAAAGAAAGATTCTTATCAATAAGATTATCAGAAAAGCAAAAGAAAAATAAAGATTATTTTAAAAAAATAGGTGTAGAGGTGAAAATGCCAATAACCGCCTCAACTCAAATTAAAAAGTAAAAACTTGATTTCTAATAAATATTAAGGAGGATTATCATGAAATCATTTTTTGACAGTGGATTAAAGATTTTAGGTGCTGTAGCAGCAGTGGTAATTGTTTTTTATTTATTTGTTCTCATGCAAAGTTGGTTTTAAGGAGAAATCACAATGAAGAAAAAAATAAAGTTAAGATTTAAGAGCTTTTGGAAATCAAGGAAATCTATTTTAATTCCTTTCGTTGTCGGTTTTGTTTTAGGCGGATTACTGATAAGCGGAGTATTAAGATCAGCTATTTCAGCAATGTTTCCCCAGAACGAAAGCATTAATCGAGCAAATTTAATATCCGAACTTAAAGATATTGATGAATGGTCAACTTGCGAGTATTTTTATACCGACTATATTAATGAAGAAGATACAAAATCGTTATTTGGAATTAATATTCCATTAACAACTAACGAAGTTGAGATAATCTATAGCGGCAAAATTAATGCAGGTTATTCGGTTGACGAAACATTGAAAAACCTGGTAATAGATAATCAGAATAAAACAATTCGTATAAGATTCTCTGAACCTAAAGTTTTTGATAACTACATTAAACTGGATGATTTAAAGATTGATGGAGACAATAATATATTAAATCCAATAGATGTAGGCGATCTCAACAAATACTTTGAAGGAGTAGAACAAGACGAATTGGCAAAAGCCGAAAAAATGGGATTATATGATCAAGCTAAAGAACATGCCCAGAAGCTTATAAAACATATGATAACGAATACATATGATTATAAAGTTGTATTTGAATAAAAAGGAGAGATTAAAATGAAAAAACAGAATCTAATTAAAGAGACACTTGACAAGATAACCGCTTTTTCAAAAGAAAGCTATACAAAAGAAGAGTATCTTCCCGAACTATTAAAGCTACAGCAAGAAATAGTTGACATAACTTTTAACGGTGAAAAATCTGATGAAGCACTTCGTTTATGGGATGTGGAAGATCGTCTAAAAACAATAAATAAGAAATACAACGGAGTCGCAGATCATGAACTCTTTATGTATTTAAAAAAGAGCAAAGCCGTGATAAACAGCATTAAATCCGAGATTTCAGGAATCCGAGGCGAGAATACAGTATTAGAGGAATTGAAAAAGCTTACTTGCAATAATACTATCTTACGTAATGTTGAACTTGAATTTGACGGAAAGCGTACTGAGATTGATGCCATAGTATTTACTCATAGCGCTGTATTTATCATAGAAGTAAAAAACAGCAAAAAGAATATATTTATTGATGAATATGGTGATTTCTATAAAAACGGAGATTCAATGTGCCGTGACGGAAATATCGCCAGTAAAATGAACATCAGAGAAGAGCTTCTTCGTAAATCATTGAGCAACATAGGTTTAGGATACATAAAGATATTCAACATTGTTGTATTTACAAACCTAAATATAGATGTTAATAATCAATACCATCGTTTAAAAGTTTGCAGAAGTAATAACCTCGCTCATTTCATTGATGACTTTTACAGCGATAATTATTATTCTAATGAGAATATTGCTACAATGGTTAATGCTGTTAAAGAATCCAAATGTAAGGAAGGATATAAGATGGCTGTTAATATGGATGAATTCAAGAGCGATTTTGCAAATCTTTATGCTACACTCGAATATGCTAAAGAGAATCTAGAAACAGTACCAAAGCCGATGAAGGCACAAAAACCAGTTTCATCTCCCCAAAAAGAAGAGCACACCCATAAGCGGTTATTATATTTTGGAAAAGGAATAGCTGTTGCATCCGTTGGAATATTTTTAGCGGTTGGAATAGGCGGTCTGCTTAATGGATCACGATAAAAGAAAGACTAACTATTAAAAGT
>DEFK01000034.1 GCA_002350765.1 Ruminococcaceae bacterium UBA2854 | reverse complement strand
TCATTTTGCGACAGCCCCTTTTTTATTTTTCAAGTTCTTCTTTACCTACGGCGAGCATAAGTTTAATTCTGTTTTCCTGGTTAACCTTCGGCGCGCCCGGATCATAGTCGATAGTAACGATATTCGCTTTCGGATTAAGCTCCTTAATCTTACGCACAGCGCCTTTACCGTTAATATGGTTCGGCAGACATCCGAAAGGCTGGGTACATACGATATTCTCGTAGCCGCTTTCGGCGAGCTCGAGCATTTCGGCGGTCAAGAGCCAGCCCTCGCCCATTTTTGAGCCGTAGCCGATTACGGGCTTTACGAGCTTCTTAATATGGGCGTACTCTCCAGGAGGAGTAAAGCCGTACTTTTTCGTATATTTAATAATCATAGCCTCGAGCTTAACAAGATAATTAAACAGGATCGAGCATACCTGGTACTTAGCCGCGCTTCCGCCGTAAAGACGAATATCCTCAAGGCGGTTGTCAACCTTAAACAGCGCGAATCCCATAATGCCGGGGAGGTTAACCTCGCAATCCTGCTCGGCTAAGAACTGCTCCAAATCGTTATTTCCGAGACGCGCGTATTTAACGTAGATCTCGCCTACTACGCCGACTTTAACCTTCGGCGTTTTATTGAGCTCGATTTTCGAGAAGCTCTTACAAATCTTATCAAGATAAACTCCGATTTCCTTGGGACGGTAGCTGTCGCCGTTCGCGAACTCGTCCGTAAGCTTTTTAACCCATTCGTTAACAAGCTTCATACTCTCGCCCTTATTTACCTCGTAGGGCTTAGTCTGGTTCGAGAGCAGCATAAGCGCGTCGCCGTAAACAAGCCCCGCTACAAACCTTCTTATAAGCGGAACGGTTAAGTGGAAGCCCGGGTTCTTCTCCATACCCATCGAAAGCGAGATAACGGGAACCTGCGGGAAGCCCGCTTTTTTAAGCGCCTTTCTAAGCAGGAAAATATAGTTGCTCGCTCGGCAGCCGCCGCCTGTCTGGGTAATCATAAGCGCGGTTTTATTTACGTCGTACTTACCCGACTGCAACGCGTGGATAAGCTGGCCGATAACCAAAAGCGCGGGATAACAGGTATCGTTATGCACGTATTTTAAGCCTGTCTGCGCAATCTCGGGGCCTGTAGTATCGACAAGCTCAAGGTTATAGCCCGCGTGGATAAATACGTTTTTAATAATGCTGAAATGAATAGGCGCCATTGACGGAGCGAGGATTTTATAGCCCTCGTCCTTCATCTCCTTAGTAAAAAGTAAGCGGCCGTTTTCGTCATATTTTAGTTCTGCCATAATATCACTATTCCTTTTCTATCGCGGATAAAAGACTTCTTATCCTGATCTTTACCGCGCCAAGGTTTGTAATTTCGTCTATCTTGATCTGTGTATAAATCTTGCCGTTGCGCTCGAGAATCTCTCTTACCTCGTCGGTGGTAATCGCGTCAACTCCGCAGCCGAACGATACAAGCTGAACGAGCTGCATATCGTCGCGGGTAGAGATATAATTCGCCGCGGCGTAAAGGCGGGAATGGTAAGTCCACTGGTTAAGTACCGCCGTATTGAAATGCGGCGCTCTCGCGCTTACGACATCCTCGCTTACAACGCTTACGTTAAAGCCCGCGATAAGCTTATCTATACCGTGGTTGATTTCGGGGTCGATATGGTACGGACGTCCCGAAAGCACGATAATCTCCCTGCCGTTCTGTTCAGCCTCGTTAATAATCTCATCACCGCGGATACGAAGTCTTGAGAAGTAGTCGGCGTATTCCTTATACGCGGCTTTAGCGGCTGACTTAACCTCGCCTATAGTCAGGCTCGGGAAGTAACGGCTTAAATTCTCGTACGCCTTTTTAGGGAAGTCCTTCGGACGGTGGATTCCGAGGTACGGCATAATGAAGTTTATATCCCTTATACCCTTCATATTATTCTTGATAACCTCGGGATAGTACGCGACTACAGGACAGTTGTAGTGGTTATCGCTCATACCCTCGTCGAAGTTATAGGACATACAGGGATAGAAAATATTCTCGATTCCCTGGTCTAAAAGCCACTGTACATGGCCGTGTATCAGCTTTGCGGGGAAGCAGACGGTATCGCTCGGGATAGTCTGCTGGCCTTTCTGGTAAATCTTACGGTTGGAGTACGGGGAATGGACTACCTTAAAGCCCAGCTCGGTAAAGAATCTCCACCAGAACGGCAGCAGCTCATACATATTAAGTCCCATCGGGATTCCGACAGTACCGCGTCTGCCCTCCTGAGGCTCATATTCGGATAATAATTTCAGTTTATATTCAAAAATATTTCTGTCGTTATTCGGAGCTTTTTTGGTAATCGGACGCTCACAGCGGTTGCCCGCGATAAACTTCTTACCGCCCGAGAATGTGTTTATAGTAAGACGGCAGTTGTTGTTACAAAGTCCGCAGTTCGTTACCTTAATCTCGTGTACGAAGTTTTCGAGATAATTTTTATCGGCTATAGTCGATTTCGGGTTTTCTTTAGCCTTAACCTTATTCATCGCGTAAAGCGCCGCGCCGTAAGCGCCCATAAGTCCCGCGATATTACTTCTTACAACCTCAACGCCCATCTCCTGCTCGAATGCGCGGAGCACGGCGTTGTTAAGGAATGTACCGCCCTGTACTACGACACGTCGTCCGAGCTCATCGGGCGAGGTCGCTCTGATAACCTTATACAAAGCGTTCTTTACAACAGAAAGCGAAAGTCCCGCGGAAATATCCTCGATGGTCGCGCCGTCCTTCTGAGCCTGCTTTACGGAGCTGTTCATAAATACCGTACAGCGTGAGCCGAGGTCAACGGGATGCTTAGCGAAAATTCCCTTGTTGGCGAAGTCCTCGATAGAATATCCGAGCGCGTTCGCGAAGGTCTGTAAAAAGCTTCCGCAACCCGAGGAACAAGCCTCGTTCAGGAACAGGTTATCTATAGTACCGTTATGGATTTTAAAGCACTTGATATCCTGTCCGCCGATGTCGATAACGAACTGTACGTCGGGCATAAAATGCTTAGCGGCGGTAAAGTGCGCTATCGTCTCAACGATACCGTAATCAACGGAAAAAGCGTTCTTAATTATATCCTCGCCGTAGCCTGTAACGGCTGAGGACGCTACGTCCAAATCGGGGTTAATCTCGTAAACCTTTTCGAGGAAACCCTTAATAAGCTCAACGGGATTTCCCTTAGACGGCATATATTCGGAATAAAGCAGGTCGCAGTTCTCGGAAAGCACAACCGCCTTTACGGTAGTCGAGCCCGAGTCCATACCGATATACGCCTTACCCTTATAGCTCTTTAAGTCCTTCGTTTCAACATGAGCCTTGCTATGGCGCTCGATAAATTTATTGTAATCCTCCTCGCTCTCGAAAAGCGGAGGGTTAAACGCGAAGTTGCCCGTACCTGTATAATTTTTAACCTTCTCTATAATCTCATCGAAGTTAATTGGTTTTTTACTGCAAAGCGCCGCTCCGCAAGCAACGTAGTAGAGCGAGTTTTCGGGACAGATACCCTTGGTTTTTAAGGTCTTGTCGAAGCAGTTTCTAAGCTCGCTCATAAAGGTAAGCGGGCCGCCGAGATATACAACCTGGCCTTCGATCTCACGTCCCTGGGCAAGTCCCGCGACAGTCTGCGACACAACCGCGTTAAAGATACTCTCGGCTATATCAGCCTTACGAGCGCCCTGGTTTAAGAGAGGCTGGATATCCGTCTTAGCGAATACACCGCAGCGCGAAGCGATAGTATATGTCTTTTCGTACTGCTTAGCGAGCTCATCCATATCCTCGAGAGGAACATTCAGAAGCGTCGCCATCTGGTCGATAAACGCTCCCGTACCACCCGCGCATGTACCGTTCATTCGTACCTCAAGTCCGCCCGAAAGGAAAAGAATTTTAGCGTCCTCTCCGCCGAGCTCGATTACACAATCGGTACCTGGGATAAAGGTATTAGCGGCTACACGCGTAGCGTAAACCTCCTGCACGAAGTCTATACCGCAGCTTTCCGCAACGCCCATTCCCGCGCTTCCCGACATAGCGACGTCGGCGTTTTCAACGCCCTCAACCTCGCTTCTTACGAGCTCGAGAATCTCGCCGATTTTCTCCGTAATCTGGGAATAATGGCGCTGGTATGTACTGTATAATAAATTATTGTCGTCATCAAGAACCACGCATTTAATGGTAGTTGAACCGATATCAAGACCGAGTTTCATTTTTATCCTCCGATAAAATATAATATTCCATAATAATTCATATTAATTATATCACACCATTTTAAAATAAACAATAACTTTTACGGACAAAATTCACTTTTAAACGGCAAAAAAGACGGTTCGATCTGAACCGTCTTTTATTATGTTATATTCTGTAGTACTAAGGGCGTATAATTTTAAAAATACTAATTCACAAAATGCTTTCTCTGATGTACACAAAGATTAAAGTCAGGATTTGTGCATTTTGACGTTGTATTCTAAACGAAACACGCACCCTCTGTCATCTTGAGTGGTACTGAAAGCAATTAATCCCCCCGTTCTGTCATCTTGAGCGGTGGCGTAGCCAATTCGCGAAGCGAATAGCCGAAAGATCTTAATCCTCTTTTTGAGCGTCATCTTACAGAATAAGATTCTTCGACTAAATCGCTTAGCGATTTTGCCCTTCGGGCACCGCTCAGAATGACAGTTACTGAGAACTGACTACTGAGAACTGAGAACTAAAAACGCCTTATGTGCTGTCGGTATAGGAAGAGTTTATGGTTTCTTCAAGGTAATTATAAGTCACTATTGTCGAACAAACTCAATAATATCCCCTTTTTTATAAGGAAGCTTATAGGGTGATTCCGGATTGACATCATCTATCTTTACTTTCATAGTTTGTGTTATGGAGTTAAAATCGCTGTCACCAAGTAGAATCAAATCAGCATAAATTCTCAACTCAAACATATTTGAAAAGCTAATTGTACAGTCCATTGAATACTCTGGATTATTGTTTTTAAAATTAGCTCGATACTCACAATTTTGTCCATCAAAACCTTTTTTGTTATCTCGAATAAAAGAGATATTTTTATCTTTCGAAACCCATACCTCCTCATATTTTTTTCCATAATCATCAAGCGAAAAAGAATTATTAATATAAAAACCAAATTCAAAAGCACATAACATAATTAGTATTACTGGAACAATTATTTTAAATACCTTTTTCATTTTTTCTCCTTATTTCAGCGCTACAAATTTAAAATTATTCTTCTTAGCGTACTTCTCGGCGGCTGTACCTTTATAGCCTTTGATTGTGAAGTTATTAATCTTACCATAATATAAATTATAATACCTTAATTAATTATTCATAATTACATCTGATAAATCAATTCTGTTGTTTTCCCATTTTTATTTACGCGAAACACTTTTCCATTTGTGTTATCCAATCCGTAAATCCAGCTATTATCAAGGATATAGATTTCGTCAGCCTTTTCGTTGCACAATTTAGTCGATTTATCTTTTTCACACTTGTATATACCATTTTCTGTAGCAACATACATTATGTCATTAGCACTATTGATTGAATTTATAACCCCCTGAACAATCAGTCTATTAGTTTTACTTTTTTCAGAATAACAATAAAATCCGCTGTCTGCTCTTTCATCCGCATACTGATCGTCGGTTTCGCCTATAGCGTCATAATACAAATATCCTCCACAAGCACCTAAATGCGAATGATACTCTCCTACTGTTTCAGTTAAGTATTTATAATCACCTTTTCCTTGGGTTGGATTATTACAATATATATTATTGCTAAAATCGACAAAATACACCTTATCGTTACCAACGCAAAGGTTTTGATATTCATGCTTAACAAAATAAGAAGGTTTATTTTTGTATTTCACCTTAAATCTTTCGCCATAAACTACAGACTTGACAATAATACTTTCACTAAAATAGTCCGCTTCAGTCATTCTATTTATTTCGTCTCTATTGACCTTTTTTAAACTGTTATCTTTAGTCCTTAACTCATACCAATCATCAGTACAAATATACACCTTATCTTTAATCTGATAAAATTCTGTGGTGTTTTTCATATATTCATCAGCAGATTTTGTTTGATATAAAAGTTTAATCATATTATTATTTATTGCAAAAGTTTTACTTGTTAAAGAAGAATCCGAAACAGCGGTTAAATACTAAGTGTTATCTTTATATGCCATTTTTCCGCCGGCTAGATAATTGTTTTCTCCGTTATCTATTCTTTTATAGTCAAAACTAGTAGCTTTATTAATAGAACAAGAACATAATAAAACCAAAAGAATAATTAATATAAATAAAACAATTCTTTTCATAACAGTCCTCTTAAGCTATATGAATTTTATAAATTCTTTCACTATTGTAGTGTTGAAAAATCACGAAAAAGTTTCAATATTTTCTAAAAAAATTATACCACAAAATAGTTTCTCTGATGTGCACAAAGATTAAGGTCGGTATTTGTGCATTTTGACGTTGCATTCTAAACGTAACACGCGCCCTCTGTCATCTTTGGTGGTACTGAAAGCAATTAATCCCCCGTTCTGTCATCTTGAGCGGTGGCGTAGCCAATTCGCGAAGCGAATAGCCGAAAGATCTTAATCCTCTTTTTGAGCGTCATCTTACAGAATAAGATTCTTCGACTAAATCGCTTAGCGATTTTGCCCTTCGGGCACCGCTCAGAATGACAGTTACTGAGAACTGACTACTGAGAACTGAGAACTAAAAACGCCGATGTGATTTCTCACACCGACGTTTTTTATTTTCCACATCTTACGTGGTCGTTCCTATTAATAATCTCTATCCTCCGTACGTTTAGCTCCTATGAAGTTTTGGATACAAAGGATAGATTCTGCCATACTTTTTTTCGAATTATTTAATCTTGCTTGGCTTAATTGACTTTCTGCTGATAATATTATCAATGCTCCAGCCGCTTGTATAGTGTATCTGATACACTTCGTCATAGAACGCCATCGTCTTATTTCTGACCATAGCGCCGTTATCGTTTGTGCTGCCGTAGTCGATAACAATTACGGGAACCTTAAACTTACTGTCTATCTGCTTTGAAAAGCCCTTATATACGTTATAAATCTTGAGCTTGTCGGGATTGTTTACGTTGTTCTTGATTTCTTTATAAGCCTTTTTGCCAAGCTTAATGTAATCAGTAACAACGGTATGAAGTCTGTATTTAACCTTGCCCTTTTTGGCTGTAAATACAACGCGTCCGCCCTTTTTAGCTTTGATTTTACCTGTCTTTTTCTTGATTGTGGCTATCTTCTTTTTGGAGGAAGACCACTTAGGTTTCTTAACGCCCGAGGGCTTTGGAGCTTTAGCCTTGCTGCCCTTGGCTACGAACCAGTAACCGTCCGTACCGTGAACTGTGTACTTAATCGAGTTGCTTCCGCCCATTTTAACGGTAATAACTGTTTTGCCGATATAACTCGGTGTAATTGTGAGCGTACCTGTGTTGCCCGATGCGGAAACTGTTGCTGTAGCAACCTTTTTGTTGCTGCTCTTTACTGAAAGTCTATCCTTAGCGTAATCTTCTGTTCCCGTGTATTTAAAGGTAACAACCTTTTTAGCTGTGATTTTAAGAGTCTTGCCCTTTGAAGTAATCTTATCGGGATCAACTTTAGCAACCTTAACGCCGTATTTGCCCGAACCTGAAACCTTAACCTTATAGGTATTGCCCTTTGTAACATATGCGATTGCGCCTGGAGATGTAATTGTAGAGCTGTTGGTGAAGTAGGAATATGTGCTCGGTTTTACGAACGAAAATGAGATATCTTCGCTCTCGGTCGCGACAACAATCGCGATATTACACGATTCTGTCATTGTAAAACTATACTCGTGTGTATCGTAACCAAATATAGTTTTTTCAAGAGTTTTAATATATGTCTCGCCTAGCTTTAAGTCAAACGACTCCGCGGCGTACGCGGTAACGGGTATGCAAACAATACCTATTACCATAATTAAAGCTAAAAATAGAGAAGTAACTTTTTTCATAACGAAATCTTCCTTTCATAAATTTCTCGTTATATAAATTTAATCATTGTTTATATAAGTTGTCAATCATATTTACCGCAAAAAGAAAAAGCGTCGATAAACGACGCTTTAAAAGGTATTAAATACCCTGAAAACTGAATAAAGAATTGGATTAAGGAGAAAACACAACCTGAACCATATATCTTGTCTAGCCTCGTTACTCTTATTGAGCCTCGGCTTTTCTATTTGGTCAAGCCCTCGACCTATTAGTACTGCCAAGCTAAATACGTCACCGCACTTACACACGCAGCCTATCAACCTCGTAGTCTTCAAGGGGTCTTACTCTTACGATGGGATATCTAATCTTGGAGTCTGCTTCACGCTTAGATGCTTTCAGCGTTTATCAGTTCCGTACTTAGTTGCCCAGCCATGCCGTTGGCACGACAACTGGTGCGCCAGAGGTACGTCCATCCCGGTCCTCTCGTACTAAGGACAGCGCTCCTCAAATATCCT
>DEFK01000004.1:47635-60308 GCA_002350765.1 Ruminococcaceae bacterium UBA2854 | reverse complement strand
GAATACTTTCCGGGTTTTCAAGTCCTTGTCGCTACGCACACCAACACCCATGCCGTCCACAATCATCTTATTATGAACAGCGTCAACTTCGAAAACGGCAAAAAGTTTCACCAGAGCCGCAACGAAATGCTGCAGGCGAAGGAATATTCCAATCAGCTCTGCCGTGAGTATGGACTGAGCGTTACTGAGACCAAAACCAAAAATCCTCGCAACGCCAGATGGAAGCGTGACCTGATAGAAACCGCTTCCTACGCCATCGGTTGGTCGGCGACAAAGGAAGAATTCATCGAGAATATGCGTGAGCACGGCTACAAGGTGCAGTGGGAGGACAAGTATAAATATATCACCTTCACCACGCCGGAGGGCTACAAAGTCCGCGACAACAAGTTGTTTGACGAGCGTTTCCTGAAAAATAATCTGGAATTGTACTTCGCCATGGGCGGTTGTGACGGTGAAATGCTCTACACCTACTGCGACTATGTTACGCCGTATCACGACGACAGATTTACGATAACAAGCACCGACGGACTGTTCAATCTCCTCGGAGATATTCTTTCAACAGTACCAGCAGACTACTATTATCAGCCGCATTACGTCAACGAAATGAACACGATGGAAAAGCTTCGTCTTGAAAAAATCCTCGGGCGGAAGATTTCCAACGAAGCCTTCCACACCTACTGCACCCGTGAGGACTACGAACGCGAGCAGGGAATCGCTCAATCAATGTAAAACTAATAATCAAACGAAAGGATTGATGTCAAATATGAATCGGTTTTGTTTCAAAACCACATACAACTTTAATAAATTCATCAAAACAATTCGCTGTATTTACTACGGCGAGGAAAGGAGTTCTATGGCGAGAAAGTCTGAGCCAATTATTATTGAATCAGTTGAATTTGACTACGTCGGAACCGACGAGCAGTTCAACACGTTCTTAAAATCCGTAGTCAAAGACTATATTTCAGAAAACAATTTACTGCCGGACGAGGATTTTTCTCTTGAAAAATCTGCATAAATAGTCTGGATATTCAATAAAAACTGTGGTATGTTGTAGTTGCACAGAGGTAGCGCAACCACGACATTCCCACACAGAATCGAAAGGAGATACACATGAGAGTATGGTTATACTATCGGTTGTCACGCGATGATGACGTAGAGCAGAACTCGCTGACCAACCAGAAAAACATTTTAGTCGAATACGCAAAGGCACATAATCACGAAATCATCGGAGAATCATTTGATGATAACGTCAGCGGAATGACCTTTGAGCGCGAAGGTATTGAAAAAATCTATGAGCAGTTTGATAAGAAATCCATCGATGCAGTAGTTGTCAAAGACCTGTCACGGCTCGGCAGACACCGCACACAGACGATGGTGTTCATGGACGAGCTTCGCAAACACAATATCCGTGTGCTGTCGGTCACGGAAAATATCGACTCCTTCAACGAAGCGGATGACCTGACAATCGGCTTCAAAGGTATCATTAACGATATGTATTGCAAAGATACCTCTCGCAGAATCTCAGCTGGCTACCTGCAAAAGCAGCGCGAGGGAATTGTTATTGTCCCTCCGCTCGGATATTTCAAGGACAGAAACACCGACGAGGTTATAATCATTGAGGAAGAAGCGGAGATTGTTAGGAGGATTTACAATCTCTATCTGCAAGGCTACGGGCTGAAAAATATCGCACATCAACTCAATTCCGAGGGAGTAAAATCGCCGCTTTACTATCAAAACAAAAAGATGAAAAAGAAAACCATGAGCAACGCGCCGAAGATTACGAACCGGTTTCTGTGGACAGGTACTACTGTCAAACGGATTCTGACAAATGAATTCTACAAAGGCACGCTGGTTTGCCACAAAACGCATACCAATAAAATCTATCAAATCCGCGAGGTGCTTCCGGTTGAGGAAAACTTCGTGCATGAAAACTTTGTACCTGCTATCATTTCAAAGGAGAAATGGGAGCAGGTACAATCTATTTTCGGGCAGAAAAAGAAGAAAGACGTCCGGGCAAGCTCAGGCAAACCGTGTCACAGATACACAGGCTTGTTGAGATGTGAGGAATGCGGCTGCACCTTTGTGTGCAAAATCCGTCGTTGGACAGGACTGCCCGACAGATATGAGTACAACTGCAACGGCTATCACCGCTACGGAAAAGAATATTGCACGGCTCATAGAATTGACGAAGCGATGCTTGACGAACTAATTTACAGCGAGTTACTCAGCATTAAAGAAAGAGCGATAGCAAATTATCAATCCATAGAATCAGATGTTAAGCGGTGGGTAAAGCAAAAAAGCAACGTCAGCAACAAGCTCTCCGAGATGAACCGGACGCTCCGTCAACGCATGACCGACCAAGAAGAAATCCTGCTCGAGCGTATCCGCGACAAGGAGCACACGGAAATCTATACGCGAATGCTGAAACTCTGCGAGGACGATATTGAACGGCTCAAAAAGGAAATCGCCGCCATCACCGACTACAGCGCGACTATCAAAAAGCGCAAAGCGGAGATGAAAGAAAGCGTCGATTTAATTGAGCAAATCATTCAGGAAGAAGCCATCAGCGACGCCAACCTCCGCCTGCTGGTGGACAGCATCGTTATCTCGGAAAAAGATAAAAAACTCCACATCAAAATCAACCTCAATGCCAAGTTTGAACGGCATAAGGATTGTTATGATGAGGAAGGAAACTTAACCGAAAGCGTATTTATAGCGTAAAAAACGATTGGCAGACGCATAACTTTGTAACACAATTTGTTGTAAGTTATATACAAATAATCAAGCCGTTATTTGTACAACACTTACTAAAAAACGTTACCTACATTTGATGCGTCTGCCAAATTTTTTCGTAATATGAAAAGCCCCAAAAGCCAGTGTTTATCAGGCTTTTGGGGCTTTGTCAAGGATGAGCAAAAAAGATGAAACCTCGTCCGAATACTGTGGAGTAGTGAACTTCTGTAAGAACTGTTTACTCCGCAAAACCGCATTCCTTGACAGTTTATTGTAGGAACTAACGCTCCCGATATTTATATATTGTCTTCTTACATTATCATTAACAATCCGCTTTGTTGTGTCAAGCATTGTACCAAGGCTCAATAATCAAAAAGGACATACGCGCTATGAATAGCAGGTATGCCCATTTTTTATTGTATCGGCTGATCTATCTCGGTTCCGTCGTTAAAGATTACCTTGATTTGTTCTTTGTTTTCTACTACTATGCACTGGAGCATTTGTCGTACCAATTCATCGTTGAATTGTAGCGGTTGGTTTTTCAGAATATCTGTCAATCTTGCGATTTCAGTAACCCTTGATTGTGATGTTTCTTTATGATCCGATGAGCACTTAGCAAGCTCCTTGTTAAGCAATTCCTTTTCCATAATCAGCTCGGTAAGCTTTTGTTCGACGATGACGTTACTATCGTCATCGACTGATACCATTGACATTGCCTTTTGAAATTCTTCATTGATTTCTGCGAGCCTGACCTTGATTTCTAGTTCTTTATCCTCTGAATCATTGCATTTCACTGTCATTGCTATATGATTTTTTAATGTTTGAAGAAGCTTGGAATTTTGCATAGCTACGGTTTGAACCGCTTTCATGATAGCTCGGTGCAGTTCTTCTTCTCCCATCGTCGGAGAATCGTGACAGCGTTTTTTTCCGTAATCCAACCGGCTGATACATCTCCATACGATTCGTTTGTTACCACACGATGTCCATGTGCATCTGCGATATGGTGTTCCGCACTCTCCGCATATAAGCAGTTCAGTCAGCGAATATTTCGAAGAGTATTTACCAAGCTCGGTTTTCGTACCAACCTGCTTGACCTTCCGCAGTCCGCTGCGTCGGGCAATTTCTTCCTGAACCTTGCCGAAAGTTATTCTGTCAATGATGGCAGGATGGTTGTTTTCGACATAGTATTTGGCGCGTTCGCCGTTGTTTCTCTTTTTCTTTTTGGAGATACAATCAACGGTGTAGGTCTTATTGATTATCGCATCGCCCATATTTCTCTATTTAGTGAGAATGGGATGCAGCGTACCGTAAGTCCACTTTTCTTTTCCACCGGGAGTCAAAATGTTATTGCTTTCCAACTTGCTAATGATTGTTTGGTGACTGTCGCCTGCGAGAAACCTCTCATATATGTATTGAATCGTTTCGGCTTCTTCGGGAACAATTTCCGGTTTGCCGTCATCTCCTTTGCGATATCCGAGGAAATTTTTGTAGTGGAAGGATACGTTGCCCTCGCGGGCGGATTGTTCCTTGCCCCACTTGACGTTTGCGCTGATATTCTCGGATTCACTCTGAACGATTGAACCGTATACCGTGATGTAGAATTCAGAACCGTTTTCGATGCTGTGGATACCTTGTTCTTCAAAGAAGACGTCTACATTGCAAGTAGATTACTTCTCCCGACGTTTTCCGTTTTCATTGATGCAGTGATAGTAGTACTCTTTATCTTTGATTTTTTTGACAGCAATACTTCCGCGAGGAAGCAGCACAATCTCGCGTTCAAGTTCATCAATTTGTTTCAAAAGTTCAGTCTGTTCCATACAACACCTCTAAAACGGTTATACCCTATTATACCCTTTTTATAAATTCAAGTCAAAGGTATAATAAGGTAATCAACATAATTTGGATTGGGTTATATTTACGAATTAGTTTTTGATAATATGAAAGCTGTTTTTATATATCAAGTTTTTCATAGAGAAGCGTAGAGAATTGATCATTTATATTGACAATCGATAAATAAAATGTTATATTAAACACAGAGAAAAAAATGTAGTTTTCTACAAAATGAAAAGGATGGTTTTTTATGAAAAAAGTACTTTCACCTAAAATCGAAATGTTCAATCCCTTTAACAAGCCCTTTTCCAAAGAAATCGAAAACAAGAATTCCGCTGAAATCATTATTGTTTCACCTGAAATTGTGAAGTATATGGCTTCCGAAAACACTAAGATTGTAGCAAAGTGCACGCCGTGCCAGTGCTGCGCTTGCAGATAAAAAGATATGTTTCAGTGTGTTTCGCCCCTTAATTTACAATTTGAGCTCACTTATCGCTGCAACAATCATTGCGTGTTTTGCTACAACAACAGTTATGATTTTTCAGAATGCTCGGAACGTAGTGAAATCTCAACTGAAGATGCAAAGAATGTGATTCAAAACGCGAAGGACAGCGGTGTGATGTCGCTAAACTTCAACGGTGGTGAACCTCTGTGTAGAACGGACTTTTTTGAAATTGCCACATTTGCTAAGGATTGTGGATTAGATATTCACTTGAATACGAATGCAAGTCTTATAAACGAAGAAAAAGCACAACAGATTTCAAAATTATTTCCAAGCATCTGCACCACTATTTTGTCCGGCGATGAACGTATACACGATTCGTTGAGCAAACGTAGCGGTGCTTTTTTTGACGCCATCAAAGGGATAAAACTGTTGCAAAAACATACGGTATACGTCGCTGTAAACCTCATGCTTTGCAGCAAAAACTGTTCAAACATAGAATCTGCATTTGATTTGCTCCGATCTTTGAACATCAAAACCCTTTTGATTACACGATATGTCCCCAATCAACCAAACGAAACCGAGTTGCCGATATCTGACGACGATTTCTTTCTTGTTATCCGGAAGCTGAGGGATTATCAAGAAGAATATAAATGCTTTGACCGAATTGCGCTTCCACAGCCTATAAAGCTATGCATTGTTCCACATGAGATTTTTCAAGCTGTTTACGACTGGAACATCCCGTGCAACATTGGATTATGTACCGCTTCTATCGACGCCTACGGTGATATAACACCGTGCAATCTAATCAAGAAACCTGTTTTGGGCAACGCAGTCACAACTTCTCTTGCAGAAATCTGGTCTTTATTTGACGGTGTGACTTATTGCAAAACACAACACCTGATGCAGCAATGCCTCCAATGCACGTATATTGAAGCATGCGGAGGCGGGTGCAAAGGATTTAATTTGACAACAGAAAACAAGGAGAACACCAATGATTTGTTATGATTATCTAGAGGAACAAGCACCTCTCTTAATGCAGTTAGAGTTAACGGAAGCCTGTAATTTGCGCTGTAAATTTTGTTATAATTCTCAGCAGCCTAAATACAACGCAAAGGCAATTGAAATTCTCGATAAGCTCGCAGATCAGGGCATAATGCAGGTTAATCTGACGGGCGGAGAACCGCTGGCGCATCCGCAGTTTTTTGAAATATTAGAGTATGCCTGCAAAAAATTCCCGAATGTTGTTATCTTATCAAACGGCTCCTTGATGAACGACGAAGTACTAGAGCGGCTTCATCAATACGATGTAACCAGTGTCAACATCTCTATTCATGGAGACAGGGAAACGCACGAAGATTTGACGCAGGTCAAGGGAAGCTACGATGCATCCATACACGCCATTAAATATTTTATTGAAAAAAAGAAAATATTGATTGCAAGTAATTTTGTCCTGAACGCAGGCAATCTCTGCATACTCCGGGACACAATTGATTATTTAGGCTCCATTGGTTTAGAGTTTATGACGATTACCCGGTTCATCCCTGTAGGCGTCGGAAGCAACGCGCAAAATTTGATTCTGTCACGCGAACAACTTATCGAAGCCTTCAGAATTGTATATGAGCACAACAAATCCGGTAAAGCTCCGCATATAGAATTCGCCGAAGCAATGCCTTTCTGTGCGCTTCCCGACGAATTACGTTCTCTTGCAAATTGCTGTTCCTATGGATTTGACCGATTTTATATCGACGTAAACGGAGATATGATGGTTTGCGGTCTTTCCCGAATAAAATTAGGCGGTAATGTTTTGGAAAAAAGCATTCGGGATATCAAGAAAGAGTCTGAGGTATTTCAGACCTTTATCCGGAATGAACATGTTTCCTCAACGTGCACCGGCTGCAGCCAGTTTGATTTGTGTCATGGCGGATGTCGTGCTGCAGCATTAAAAAACGGCGGATGGAAAGGCACCAAAGACGCCAATATGACGAGGTAAAAGGAGAGCACTGTATGTATGAGATAAATGATCAAATGGTTCCGATAATCAACAATGGAGTAAAAGCAAGGCAGGAGGCATATGGACTGTTAATCGTCTCCAAGAGAACCCCTATATTGAATTTGAATGAGGATTCCGCGATTCTATGGAACTCAATAGACGGTACCAAGAGCATCCACGCGATTGTCAGCTCCATGAATAACGGAATCAGCAGCGCAGAAGATGCAGAGAAAAACAGAAAAATCATTATGGAATTCTACAAAAGCTGTTATGAGCTTGGTTTAATATCATTCAAGTGAGCAGAAACCCTCCGCAGGATCAGTGATCCGGCGGAGGGTTTTCCTGATTCAGATTCCGATAATAATGATACAAATCTCAGATAAAACTTCGACAAAGATCGGCAAAGATCAGACCTCAAAGATTGTCTGTATTCTATTCAATCTTAGTGGATCTCTGATGATTCATTGTCGCGCTTATGTGCGGCCCGGAAATTGTCAGAAGCCCCCTTTTGTATTACCCTCAGATTTTTTACCGCCGGTTTGTTTTGTGTCAGCGGTACATATATCAGGCTTTTTTTGGTTCTTCATCATAGAAAATAATTTTTTTAACTCTTTTCCTGTAGGCGTATTCAATTCAGATATTTGCAAAGGGGTTCCCTGTCCGCAAATCTTGCCTCCGGCTTCTCCTCCATACGGACCGATATCGATAATATAATCCGCAGAGGAGATTACATCTAAGTTGTGTTCAACTGCCAGAACGCTGACACCGCGCAAAACCATTTCTTTCATAATACCGAGCAACCTCTTGACATCTTCGAAATGCAATCCTTTGGATGGCTCATCAAAAATAATCAATGTTTTATATGAGCACGGCTTTCTTAATTCGTATGCTAATTTCAAACGTTGTAATTCACCGCCTGAAAGAGTATTTGTATGTTGTCCAAGCTTGATATAACTCAGACCTACTCTGTTTATAGCCTCCAAACGGTCAAATACGGGATTTGAATCTCTGAAAACCTCCATAGCTTCAGAGACAGTCAATTCAAGAATGTCATGAATGTTCCGTTCTTTATACCTGATTTTCAACACTTTTTCCTTATACCGTTTTCCGCCGCATTCTTCACATACTACCGTCATTTCCGGCATAAATCCCATGTTTATCTTTATGACGCCTTCACCGCAACATTTTTCGCAACGCCCTTCTTTTGAGTTAAAACTAAAATGTTTTTCGGTCAATTTTGCTTTTTTCGCTTCGGGAGTACCCGCAAAAAGTTTTCTGATGTAAGAAAATGCTCCGGAATATGTAGCGGGACAGGATTTGCTGCTGTTTCCTATCGGAGATTGATCGCACAAGATGACACGGTCGACGTTTTCCATTCCCTTTATGTCAGCGACATTGATATTGCGATGATATTGAACCGTCTGATAAAAAGAATCGAATATCAGCGAGGTTTTTCCGGAGCCGGAGACTCCTGTCACGCATACAAACTTATGTATCGGAATTTGTACATCAATGTTTTTTAGATTGTGAGCATTCGCGCCTTCTATGATGATACTGTCGTCAAAACGCATATCTCGCGCTGTGTTAAATTCGCCGGGCGTTTTCTTGAAACACAAATAGTCTCCGGAAATCGAATTTTTATTGTCGGCGATTTCAGGAGGAGTTCCCTGTGCAACAATATAACCGCCTGCTGTTCCGGCGCCCGGACCGATTTCGAAAACGTAATCTGAGGCATTAATCAGAAACCGAGTGTGCTCAACCATAACAATGGTGTTTTTATTGCCTGCGGAATTCAACTGCTGTATCGCTTTGAACAGTCTCGCAATATCACTCGCGTGCATACCAAAAGAAGGCTCGTCCAACACATAAACCACACCGGATAACTGACTTGAGATTTGAGCTACCATCCGCAAACGCTGCATTTCTCCGCCGGAAAGCGTGGGAGCCTTTCTTCCGAGAGTAAGATAGCCAACACCCAAGTCAATGCAATTCTTCAATATCGGTTTTAGCTTTGATGCAATTTCATTGTATATTTCGCTGCGAAAATCATGGAATATAATCCTCTGTAAAAGATTATGCATATCATGAATGCTCATGCGCATAAAATCGTCAATGCTTTTATGATCAATATGATAGTTAAGTCTGTCGGGATGAAAACCTGTTCCACCGCAGCATGGACAACTCCTTTTTATCATGAATCTTTCAATTTCTTCTTTTACGTCCAAGCTTTTGGTCGTTTTATATGTTTTTTCATACGTTGGAATAATTCCGGGATAATCCATTTTGCATTTCCGATTCTTTTTTTGACCAAACAGAAGCGCGATCTTCAACTCATTAGGATAATTTTTTACGGGAGTATCGGCGTCACATCCAAACTGTTTCAAAAAGTCGTTCATAAACGTAAACTTTGTTGTCCCGGCGGTTGCGCCTCCGAGCTTCAACCCTCCCTTTGCCATAGACAGCTCCTGGTTAGGCCAGATAAGTGTTTCGTCAAATTTCATCAGCTCGCCGATACCCCCACATTCCATGCACATCCCGCTGGGAGAGTTGGAATTGAACATGGACGGTGTCATCGCTGCCTTCATTTTGCTTTCGTCAGAACATTCCGAGCAGCTTGAGAACAACAGCTGAACATAATATACCGCCTGAGAAATCGTGCCGACAGTGCTGCGCGGATTTCTGATAAATCCGTTCTGCTCCAGAGCAATGGTAGGAGGAAGCCCGATAAAATAATCGGCGTCTGGCTTTTTGACCTTTGAAAGAAAAAAGCTTTCGTTAATGCCGAGCGATTCAATATATCTTCTTTTGCCTTCCGCATAAAGCGTATCAAAAGCTAAGGTCGATTTTCCCGAACCCGATACACCGATAAATGAAACAATTTTTCCGTAAGGTATTGTAATATCGATATTTTTTAGGTTGTTTTCTCTGCAGCCCAACATGGTAATACCGTCCATATTTCTCTCCTTTTTATTGATTATTCTCGGGATTAAATTGAATACAATTGTCTTTCAGGTTGAATTCGTTTGAATCGGTCACATGAAAGGAAGCCCCTGCGGTTTTGCTTAATGACTCCGAATGAACTGCAACGCAATCCGAAAAGCAGGAAACGGTACGCAAAAAATCGACGGCAAGCGTCTTTTGGCTTTCGTTTAAACCGGACAACAAGCCTTCCATTGACCCGGAATAATCCATATGCAGCAAAGACAGGAATACTTCGTCAGCATACAAGGTGATAAATGAATTTTTAAAAAAATCACAAATATCCGCTCTTCCGGGATGAATACAACCGGATTGTCGAATACAAACGCGATTTTTGAAAGCTGCGTCGGAAATCTCACTGCTGTTGCCATTCATAAGAACAGGAGATGATGCAATAATGATTTCGTCCGGAGTTGTTTTGCCGTCAGATTCTTTTCCGAAGATATTGGCAGAATAATGTTCGCCGTTGGTATGCGCATAACCGTCAAGAATATCAGTCGCACGTTCCGCAGCATTTAGTATCCGTTTATAGTTTTCCTCACCACCGTAAATCATCTCAATCATTTCATTGTAAGGATTTTCTTGGTTGTTAACAAGAGGCAGAAGCTCCTCATATACAGGTGTACAGGGGATCGGCTGAAAAAAGGAAATGGAATACGAATAGATATACTCTTTGTTTCTGTTTAGAAAACGAAGGGTTTCCAATCGGTTATCTTCCGTTTCCCCTATATATCCGAACATTAAATACACATGATTTTTGATACCGCAAAAATGCGCTGCTTTCAGTATTTTTTCCGCTGTCTCAATATCGGTACCTTTGTTCATGGAATTTAGCACCTGCTGCGATCCGGATTCCAGTCCGAAGCGCAGCATTTCGCAGCCGTTAGCCGCAATCCCTTCCATCAGACCGTCTTCCAAAAGGGGCTTGTCAAACCGTGCGTTTGCTATCCAGTGAATATCCTTGTCTATATACATTTTTGAAATGACGGAAAGCGCCTTTGGAGACAGCGCAGCGTCAACGATATATGTGTTTTTTATCCCAATCTTTGATGCGATTTGTGAAATAGCTTCAAATGCTTTTTCGGTATTCTTGCTTTGAATATCCTCTGTCACCCGATCTCCGTTGCAAAACTTACATTTGCCGTAATAACATCTGTTATTAATCATATATGGAAAAGCCTTTGATTCACAAGGATATTTTTCAAAATCAATATCTGAAAAATCCGGCAGATACACCGTGGGGGCCGAAGCGGCTCTGGCGTCAATGATTCTTTTACCATCAAATTCCCGGATTTTCAGCCCTTCTATCTGTTCCACGGAATTTGTTTCTATCGCTCGAAAGAACAGTTCTCCGCTGCCGATAACAACATCATCAATAAAGTTCACTGAGCAGAAAACATTCAAGAACGCTGATTCGTAATTATAAAAAAAAGAACCGCCGAAAACAACACGACAAAGCGGAGAATGCTTTTTTATTTCTCTGGCAATAATCAGTGCGGGTATCAGCTGCATTTCATAAGATATAGACAACCCGATGTTATCGAAACCCGAAGCGTCACGAATGCAGCTCAATTGCTCAAAAACACTGATCCACTCGTCATTATGTTCAAAATAATCTATCAACACATCAGTATCGCGCCAGTCTACAGGAATGCGAAAATCGTCCTGTGTGATTTTAACAGAAGGATATTTTATAGAAAACGCGCAAGTATATTGCATCAGCTTGTGAAATTCGCTGTCATTCTTGTAGAAATAATCCGGAAAATCCGATTCGACGTTGATTTTGGATATTAGACATTGCATAAATTCCTGATTGGCATCATATAGCTTTGCTTTTATATGATGTGCCTTAAGATAGCCTACAATCTGTGCCGCACCTAACGTCGGCATAAAACAATCGGAAACAGGCGGGATAATCATTCGTACCATTTTTTCACTTTCCAAAAAAGTATTACTATAATTCTGCTTTCAAGGTTGGATATCACACATCAGATAATAGAGATTGACCTTTTATAGCAGATTCTTTAAATCTGTCGTCCGTATTTTCATATGCGGATATAGATGTTAAAAGAATTTTGTAAGTATTTCACTTTGATTATATCATATTTGTTCTCGTACATTCAACTTATTTTTCAATAATATATAAAAATATTTGAGCCTTGCCTCACTTTCCTTTATATATCTCCTGACTCTGCGGAGGAAACCACCGTACTTGATTTCGCTCTTCGTATCGTTCATGATTTCTTTGACAGAAGCAACGCCAACGGAAATCCGTTCCTCTAAGCAAACGCATTTTGGAAACAAACATCCTTTTTTCTTTCCACCATAGTATTCGCAACATTTGCAATTACACATGTTGGCAGTATAGCGAAAATTGCCGGTCACTACGATTCCCGAACTCCTCGGGTAAAAGTTTGGTATGCCCTTCATCATATGTTCCATACTGCGGTCATACCGGTTTTCTGTAAATATCAATGTTTTCACACTCCTTACTTTTTGCAGCGTGACGCTGCACCCAATCCCGCCTTTGGAAAAATCGCTATTTGAATAACTTCATGGACGGCGGGGTCAAAATGATTTTTTTAAAACAAAAAAAGAGCCAACCGCTTATTTCTAAACGATTGGCTCAAAAAAAGCAGACAACATTTTCTGTTGCCTGCTTACCTTATTTTTGTTTTCTGTTGTTCTACGGAAGT
>DEFK01000004.1:46670-47568 GCA_002350765.1 Ruminococcaceae bacterium UBA2854 | reverse complement strand
ACCCGATAAAATCGGGCTTTTTCGGGGATATATCTTTTTTGCATATCCTTTCTGGTGCACCTGACAGGACTTGAACCTGCACCCTCGCGGACTAGAACCTAAATCTAGCGTGTCTGCCAGTTCCACCACAGGCGCGTTTTATAAAAATCAGGTCGCAAAACCCGATATTTATCTGTTATTTAATTGTTACACCGAGGTGACGTTACCTAAATCTTGCGTGTCTGCCAATTCCACCACGCCCGCGTGTGTTTATTCAAAAACTATTTATTAAGACTTTCGTTTGTAAAAGTTAATCCAAGATATTTTTTATATGGTAAATATGAAATAAAACATTCTTTGATTTCTTCTGAATATGGCAAACAAATAAAGTGCTTTTTGTCAAAGCCTTTGGCAAAATGTGAGTATGTAATATCTTCTTTTTCTATATCAAATGAAATAATAACCCCTTTTGTATTGGTAACTCTTATAATTATGTCATATTCTGCCGCAAATTTTATATCCGACCAGTTATATAATTGTTGTTTAAATACTGTTAAAAATGTAATACCATTATCATTTAGTATTGCTTTGCATCTAAATGCATTGAATGTTACTATAAAGGATATTATGGATAAAAAGGAAAAGCCAATGAATAACACATAATCCCAATTATTTTTATATCCAAAAACAATACAATATCCAAAATATAATGATAAAGCAACAAAAACAGTAGTAAAGAATAGAAATAGTATTTTTTCTGACTTCTTGTAGATTGGGATTGTCATAATATTATCACCAAGGTGTCGACACCTAAATCTTGCGTGTCTGCCAATTCCACCACGCCCGCATATATTATTAAGTGGATATCAAATTATAATTGCGTGTCTGCCAATTCCTCCAGTACAAAATATAGTCGTCC
>DEFK01000004.1:11641-46614 GCA_002350765.1 Ruminococcaceae bacterium UBA2854 | reverse complement strand
TATCCGCCACTGGCGGCGGTCGCAACGCTACCACGCCCGCATGTTTTTTATCTAACGTGGTATATTATAACTTATAATATAGTTAATGTCAAATATAATAGTATTATTTTTTAAATTCTAAATTAGAATTACAGATTAATACTTTTAATTTTCAATAAAGTTTAATGTGTATTTTTCTGCCTTTATCTTGTAATGGTAAAATTTTAGTAATTATAAACAATAATTTAGTTACAGTTTTGTGCATATAAACAATGAATTGTTACTTGCAAAACGCTATATATTGTGTTACAATAATAATGTTCCACGAAATGTGGGCGATTTTAATGATGAAATTACGATGAATTGTGTGTTTTATAAGTTTTGAAAATAATTACTGAAAGGAAGGTACAAAATGGAGATTAAAGTAATTGGCGGAGAATTATCTAAAAAGGAAATTGACGCTTACGTAACACAGATTAAAGAGGCTAACCCCGATAAGGAGTTTAAGACCTTTGAGTTTACAGTAGACGGAGAGTATGTAGATGTTAACTACACTTACGACGCGGTACCCTTTGAGAGAATAAGAAGAATTACAGGCTACCTCGTAGGAACTCTTGACCGCTTTAATAACGCTAAACGCGCTGAGGTTGAAGACAGAGTAAAGCACGGACTTAATTCCTGTTCCTGCTCGCTCGAAGAAATAGCTTGAAGTTAAAGGCTGACAAATGTCGGCCTTTTTATTTTTTACAAAATGATAATCAGACCACGCCGTTATGGATGTTTTTTGAAAAAGGAAACGCTTTAAAAGGCGTGATTGGCAACAGCGGCTCGGGATACTTACGTTATAAGCAATAGCTTTTTCAGACCACGCCGTTGAAGAAACTTTTCTTTTATATCAATAGTTTCCAAAGGCGTGCTTTGGAGCGGAAACTTTCCGTTTTGTTTACAATGTCGTAATTTTTCGTTTTTTGCCGATTTTTATGGTATACTATGTTTAATAAGGTTAATCCTTATATTGGAGGAATGTTATATGAAAATATGTAAGAAATGCGGGACTGAGAACCATCCCGACGAAATCTTCTGCACTAACTGCGGAGAAAACCTGATGCGCAAGGAATACCTTGAAAACTCGGATAAGCCCGAGACTGAAAACGAGGCTGTGGAAAATACCGCGGCAGAGGTTGAAAACGAGGTAATTGATGAACCCGTTGCCGAGCCCGAGGAGAGCTCGGAAGCTACCGACGAAGAAGCTGAGAAGAAACCTAAGAGTAAGAAAAAGATTATTGTTATTATCGCGATAATCCTCGGAGTGTTTATTTTAGCGGGTGCGGGCGTGTGCGCGTATTTTATGTTCTTTAAAATCCCCGATAAGCCTACTGACGGACAGATTTTCGAAGCGCTCAATTCCGATAAAACCATTACTCAGGTTGATGTAGGCTCTAAAAAATATGATTTTTCCGTTATCAAGGTTGAAAAGTCGAAAGAAGCCTTAGATAACAATAACTATAAATTCAACGCAGAGATTACCCGCGAAAATGATACTTACGGAATCTCGCCCGTATCCTATAATGTTACGTTTAAGAGAAAGAACACGGAGTTTGTATACGATAAAGCCGAGGCTCAGACTGACGAGCACGAGCTCTACGCCGTAAAGGGCGTTGAGGAAGATATCGCGACCGCTAAGGTAAGAACGTATTACAAGGAAGCGGAGTTTAAACAGCGCGATACCGACCTCGAGAAGGGCGTAGACCGTCTGTACTACACCGTAAAGAATAAAGAGTACGACGGAATTCTTGCTATCCGTTACGATTTCTCAAAGACTAACGGCTGGGTATTTAAAAAGTTCAGCGATAAAAAGCTGGAGCTCGTAAAGGGCGTTACCCATAAGGTCAACGGACTTTTAACGAATTCGAGCGTTAAGAATGTGCTTCTTCTCGGAGTTGACAGCGACTCGGGCGAAGGCCGTTCCGATTGTATGATGCTGATTTCCGTTGACTCCAACACGGGTACTATAAAGCAGACGTCATTTATGCGTGATAACTGGTTCAATATCCCCGGTCACGGCCCGAATAAGCTGAACGCCGCTTTTGCGTTAGGCGGTCCCGAGCTCACGGTTAAAACGATCCAGAGCACATTCGGAATCAGAATCGACAACTACGCGTGCGTAAGCTTTACGACATTTAAGGAAGTTATAAACGCTCTCGACGGAATTGACGTTAAAATCACATCCGACGAAGCGGGATATATTAACTGGCAGATTAATAAAAACGGTCAGGCTGGTACTATAGGTCTTGTAAAGACGAGCGGGGGAGTAACCCACTTAAACGGCCAGCAGGCTTTATGGCTTTGCCGCGACAGAGGTGGTAACGGCTTCGGCGGCGATGACTTTACCCGCGCGGGACGTCAGAGAAGAGTTATAAGAAGTATTGTAAAAGCGTATAAGGACTATACTCCCGTAAAGGTTCTTAAAACAATCGGAACGATCAGAAAGAGCGTTAAAACCAACCTTACTAAGAACGATTTAAAATGGTACGCTAAACGCTCGGGAAGATTCTTCGATTATAAGTTCAAGGAGAGAGGAGTTCCCGAGCCAGGTGAATGGCAGAGCGGAACCTCCGCGGGCGGAGCATGGATTATCCAGCTCAACGACTTTAATAAGCTCAAGAGCGATATTCAGCATTTTATATACGAAGATTTAGATTAAGAAAACGGCTTCCTTGTGAAGCCGTTTTTATCGTAAAAAGTAAAGGGCTGACATCGTCAACCCTTTAAATTTTTTATTTCTTGTTTTTAATCAATTCTTCGGTCAGCTTATTCTCTTTAATATAAGCGTTCGAGTCGCCAGGGGTTCTTACGGTTACGCCGTAGGTTCTCGCTTTAGCGACATACTCGTTAAGTATATGCTTCTTAATAACCTTTTTACCCTTAAAGGTAGATGTTTTTTCAATAACTATCTGCTTAATTCCTTTAGCGTCAGCCATTCTAGAGCCTGTAGCCGAGATAGTAAGGAAGTATTTATCCTTATCGGTTGTTACCGTAGCGTAAGCTCTGAAAACATTATCGGTTTCGTGATAAATCTTTAAACCGTCAACGCTTGTTGATTTACCCTGATAAAACAGGTTAAGCTCGTTGATATTTTTATCGAGATTCAAGCTGTATTTCTTAGCGTCGTCAAGGAACAAGTCCTTTAAGCCCGCACCGTCGTTATCGAGCGACTGTACGGTCTGATTGAATAAAACCTCAATATTGGACTCGTTATTGCCGAAGAATACCGCGAAAGCCGCTATAACAGCGATAACCAATACGACTGAAACAACAGCGATAACTACTTTTTTCATATTTACCATATCCTCTCTATTAACATATATAATTATATAACATGGCAAAAAAATGTCAATACCTTATTTTCTGAGTAAAAGTCCGTTAGCCAAATCTTCCTTAGCCTGGAATTTTACTTTAAAATGCTGTTTTTTACCTGTAGCGGTTCTCGGTACATCGTCTACAAGACGGAAATATCTGGGAACCTGATACTTTGAAAGGTTAGGGGAGGACTTGCAGAATTCAAGAATCTCGGCTATTGTAACGTCCTTGTCCTCGGGGATAATATAGGCTACAACCGCCTCGCCGCGGGTTTTGTCGGGAACAGAGGTTACGATACATTCCTTAACCTTGTCGAACATATTGATAGCTTCCTCAATACGGGCGGGGTAAATATTTTCGCCCTTACTGATAATCATATCGTCCTTACGTCCCGCAACGGTGACAAACTGGTTTTCGTCCCATGTACCGATGTCTCCCGTGTACATCCAGCCCTTATAGAACTTTTCTTTCGTAACTTCTTCGTTGTTAACGTAGCAGTAGGTGGTTTTAGCGGGGCATTTAATAATAATCTCGCCCTCACATTTATTATCCTGCGGTACAAGCTCGTCGGGTTCGGCTTTTCTGTCGTCGTGTACCATTACGATTCTGACCTCGTCGTCGGTACAGCTCTTACCCGCGCTTCCCGACATCTCGGGTAAATCCTGCGGTCTTAAAAACGTATTCCAGAAGGTTTCCGTTGTACCGTAGCCGTTAAAGATATTGGGAGTAAGCACTTCCTGGAAGCGGATGCAATCCTGCTTTTCAAGCGGACTTCCCATAGTTACAATACCCTTCAGCGAGCTTATATCCTTAGGACGCTTCTCCTGACGTGTAGCGAGCAGTCCGAGTACGGACGGAACGCCTATAAGGAATGTAATAGAATATTTCTGTACGTAATCGAGAGTAGCTTTCGGGTGGAAATCTCTCATAATTACAATCTCCGCGCCCGCGTAGAGGCTGGGAGTGATACCGCCCGAGTGAATACCGCCTCTGTGGAACCAGGGCGTCATATTCATTGTCTTGTCGTACGGTGAAAGAGGGAAGTGCATCATAACATCATGCGCCGAAAGAACCTCGTTGATATTGTTAAGCGGAACTCCCTTGGGCGTACCTGTAGTACCCGAGGTCTGAAGTCTTAACACCTCGTCATAAATATGAGGCTCGAAATCTATAGGAGGATTCTCCTCGCTCATATCCTTAATATAGTCCTCGTATTTAATATGACCCTCAGGCGCGTTTTCGTATTTGTTAAGATAATCCGCCATAATAACAATTTCGGGCTTATGCTTAGAAATCTCCAAAGCCTTTACGGCGGTGTCTGTAATAGCGCTGTCGTATACATAGACCTTGGGCTTGTTATGGTTGATGATCTCGGCGGTCTCACCGGGGGATAAGTTGAAGTTCGCGGGATTGGAAATAGCGCCGAGCTTCTGCGGAGCTATATGACAGAATACGAAGTACGGGGAGTTATAGAGCTGATAGAAAAGAATATCGTTCTTTTTAACTCTGTCCTTTTTCATAGCGTTAGCGAACTTGTTACATTCCTTGTTCAATTCGCTGTAGCTCCATTTGTTCTGGGTTAACGGATCGAAAAGCGCGTTCTTATCCTTAAAACGCGAAACGTTTCTCATAAAGCCGTTAAGCCATGTAAATTCTGATTCGAATGTTTCCTTGAACATTGATATATCGTATGTATACTCCATAAAAATCCTTTCAAAATTACGCTTCGTATTTACCTACTATTACGCTTGAG
Source organism: Ruminococcaceae bacterium UBA2854 (assembly GCA_002350765.1). Taxonomy (GTDB): domain Bacteria; phylum Bacillota; class Clostridia; order Oscillospirales; family Acutalibacteraceae; genus Ruminococcoides. The sequence continues at coordinate 41,522 of DEFK01000004.1, read as the reverse complement.
TTCTGACCTCCGAAGCCGAACGCGTTCGACATAGCGTATTTAATATCAGCCTTCCTCGCCTCATTGGCTATAAAGTCAATGTTACAGTCGGGGATAGGATTGTCTAAATTAATTGTCGGCGGTAAAACTCCCGTTTCAATTGCTTTAATACAGGAGATTACCTCGGTAATTCCGCCCGCGCCCATCATATGGCCTGTAGCTCCCTTGGTAGAGCTTACGAGCGGTGTTTTGTCGCCGAATACCTCGAGTACGGCGTGGGTTTCAACCTCGTCGCCCTTGGGGGTGGATGTTCCGTGAGCGTTGATGTAGCCGATATCCTCGGGCTTTAAATTACCCTCGGCTAAAGCCTGCTTCATACAAGCGACAGCGCCCTTGCCCTCGGGATGAGGAGCTGTAACGTGGTAAGCGTCCGAGGTGTTTCCGCAGGCGATAAGCTCGCCGTATATTTTAGCGCCTCTCGCTTTAGCGTGTTCCTCGGTTTCGAGAATAAGCGCTCCGCCGCCTTCGCCGATAACGAATCCGTCTCTCGCCTCGTCAAAAGGACGCGACGCTTTTTGCGGGTTATCGTTGTTGCGTGAAAGCGCCTTAGCGTTTGCCAGACTGTAAATGAATATAGGACAATGAGCGGACTCGGCGCCTACCGCCAGCATAACGTCAGCCTTGCCCGCGTTTAAGAGCATAGCCGCCTGGTAAATCGCGTCACCGCCTGACGAACAGGCTGTGCTTACAGTAAAGCTCGGGCCCTCGATATCGTGGGCGATAGCGATATTAGCCGCCGCGATATTTCCGAGGATTTTCGGGATAAATCTTGGACCTACTTTTTTATGGGAAGCGCCTGTTAACGCCTCCTGAGTAAAGGCGATTGTAGAAATACCGCTCATAGCCGTACCCATAATAATACCCGTTCTCTGCGGTTCGATTTCGAGCTCGGACTGTTTAAGCGCTTCCTCAGCCGCGATATAAGCGTACTGCATAAACGCGTCGGTCTTTCTTACTATATCCTTAGGAAGATAATCGGCGGGGTTAAAGTTTTTTATCTCACCCGCGATTTGTACAGCAAGCTCGCTTGTGTCGAAGCTCTGGATTTTATCAATACCCGATTTACCTTCTATTAAGCTGTTATAAAAATTATCTACGCCTATTCCTACGGGAGTAACGGCTCCCATACCTGTAATAACTATCTTACCCATAATTAACCTCCGATATTTATTATTTGAATTCTGCATATTCTTATGCTATAATTGAATTATAACAAATTCAGCTTTTAAATTCAATGATTTATTAATGCAAAAAAACGCTTTAAATCAATTTATATATTCAAGTTAAGAATAAGGAGCGGTTATGGACCATATTCAGTTAAAATGCTTTATATCAGTAGCGAGAACCTTAAGCTTCTCGGAAGCGGCTCGCAGAAATTACGTAAGCCAGTCTACCGTAAGCCGATATATTAAGGATCTCGAAAAGGAGTTCGGGGTTAAGCTGTTTGAGCGTACCAGGAGGGAAGTGGCGCTTACTAACGAGGGTAAGCTTATTCTCCCTTACGCCCAGGAAATAATCGACACGCTTAATAAGGCTGTCTCCGCCGTCAGCCGATTGCATATCGGAAGCGGAGGACGGCTAAGGCTCGCGTATGACTGCACCTCGCTCGATTATCCGACAAAGTGCTTAAAAAGCTTTACCGAGCGTTATCCCGATATCGCGGTGGAAATGGTTAAGCTTTCGGGAGCGGAGTTTGAATCCGCGCTGAATTCAACGGACTACGATTTTTATTTTATGCTCAGGGATATGCTGCCCGATAACGATAATATCGACATCAAGATTACCCATAAGGATACGCTCAGCCTTTTGGTTTCCGATGATTATAAGCGGAAAAGCTTAAACAGTGTTGAGCTGAAAAACCAGAAGTTCGCCCTGCTTTCGGAGACCGAAAGCCCTATACTATATATGGAAATAATGGATATTTTCCGAACCTTCCATTTCGCTCCCGATTCGATAGTCGCGTTCGACGACGTAAGGTCGGTTTATATGGCGGTAGCCGCGGGAATGGGCGTATCCGTACTGCCTACTCAGCTGATAAACAATTGCGCCCAGCCTGGTGTAAAGCAGATTGATTTCAGCGATATTGAAACGGATTTAACCTATGTGCTCGCTTGGAGGAAGAATAACTCGAATCCCGCCGCCCAGCTTTTCCTTGATACCGTCAGCTCCGATAATATTAAGGATGATGAGGAGTATATTATTTAGCTTCCTGAAGACTTTTAAGCTTTTTATATTCCTCGGGGAAATCCTTCCTGAATGAGATATAGGGGAGATACTGTTCTTTTCCCGATTCTTTGGCGAAGAAGTGAGAGCTTTCTCCCGTATAGCAGAGAGTTTCGGTGTCCTCGTTATAGATTTTATAAGAGAAGGTCATCTTGATTCCCTTAAACTCTTTAAGCGTTACCTCGATTCTGAACGGATCGTCGAATCGAAGGTAATTGATAAAATTCTCCGACGCGCTTACGGCGGGAATAATACAGCCGTGTTTCTCGAGTTCTTTATAATCCATAATAAATTCGTTGCACCATTGAAGTCTCGCTTCCTCGATAAGCTTCAGATAATTCGAGTGGTGGACAACGCCCATTCTGTCGGTTTCGTAGTATCTTACCCGACGTCTGTAAGAGAACATTTTATCACCCTGCCTTATTTTATTTAACATCTATATTATAGGTTGTTTCTTTCTTATTTACAATACTTTGCTCAATGCATAAATCGCCGTTAATAAATAAGCTTATGCAAATTCTGCATAACTAACCTGAAACAGAAGCCGAGGGCTGATACCAGCTCTCGGCATTTTCTTGTTTTATTAGAACCTGTTTATACATCGCCGCTACAGTATTGTACCTCCGCCGACTACAATATCTCCGTCGTATAGTACGACCGCCTGCCCTTTACATATAGCTCTCTGCGGTTCGTCGAAAACAACGTGTATTGTATTATCGTCGATCTGCTCAACTGTTGCGGGTTGTTCTTTCTGGTTATATCTTACCTTAGCCTTAACTTTTAGCGGCTGTGTTATTCTATCGCAGGTTATAAGGTTTATCTCGTCGGCGTAAAGCTCTTTTGTAAACAAATCGTCGTTATATCCGAGTATTACCTTATTGTTCTCTAAATCCTTTTCGCAAACGTACATCGGAGCGGGTAGCGCTAAGCCTAAGCCTTTTCGCTGACCGATAGTATATCTTATAATACCCTTGTGCTCGCCGAGGATATTGCCGTCTTTATCCACGAAGTCGCCGCTTTCGTACTTTTTACCCGTATAGCTTTCGATAAACTCGGCGTACTTGCCGTTCGGCACAAAGCATATATCCTGGCTGTCGTGCTTTTTAGCGTTGATAAAATCGTTTTTCTCCGCGATTTTTCTGACCTCGGTTTTATTAAGCTCTCCTAAGGGGAAAAGCGTGTGCTTTAGCTGATACTGTGTAAGCGAATAGAGTACGTAACTCTGGTCTTTAGTATCGTCGAGAGCCTTTTTCAGTATATAACGTCCCGTATTCCCGTCGTAGTCAATACGCGCGTAATGACCTGTAACGACATAATCCATACTCAGCTCTTCCATTCTTCTCATAAGACGGTCGAATTTTATATATCTGTTACAGTCGATACAGGGGTTAGGAGTAGAACCGTTCTCGTAAGCCTTTATAAATCTCGATATAACCTGCTCGTTAAAGCTGTCTTTAAAGTTAAAGACGTAATAGGGGATAGATAGCTTGTTGCAAACCGCTCTCGCGTCGGCTATATCGTCAGCGCTGCAACAGGTATTCGTCTTGTCGCTGTCGATATCGTCGTACAGCTTCATAGTTATACCCGCGCAGTCGTATCCTTTTTCTTTTATTAAAAGAGAGGCGACGGAGCTGTCCACGCCGCCGCTCATTGCTATAAGTGCTTTTTTCATCTTAACCCAGTCTTATCATTTCATCAATACATTTTTTAGCGTCTTTAATTGTGCTCTCGTCGAGTATGATTTCTTCGCCCGCAACTCCCGTAACACAGTTGTATAAATCAACCAGGGTAGTCGCTTTCATATTCGGGCAGATAAGCTTTAGCGAGAGATAGTGGAATTTCTTATCGGGACACATATACTGGAGATGCTCCGCGATACTGATTTCCGTACCGATGATGAACTCTTTTTTATCTGAATTAACCGCGTAGTTCATAATACCCGAGGTCGAGCCTATGTAATCCGCCATAGCGGCAACTTCGGGAGTACATTCGGGATGTACAAGAACCTCGGCTTCTGGGTATAATTCCTTTGCCTTTTTAACGTCGTCCATGTTAACGCACGCATGGATAGGACAACCGCCCGACAGAAGCTTAAAATTCTTTTCGGGAATTTTAGAAGCTACATAAGCGCCGAGATTGCAGTCGGGGATAAAGAGAATATTGTCGTTGTCGATTTTTTTACAAATCTCAACCGCCGAGGACGAGGTAACGCATACGTCGCAGATTGTCTTTAAATCTGCTGTTGTGTTGATATACGCGACAACGGTATAATCGGGATATTGCTTTTTAACCTCGCTTATAAGCGCCTTGTCCATCTGGTCAGCCATCTGGCAGCCCGCGTGGGGATTGGGTATATATACGCGCTTTTCGGGAGCGAGGATTTTACAGGTCTCCGCCATAAAGCGTACACCGCTCATAATTATGTTTTTATTCTCGGCTTTACTAGCGTCTACCGAGAGCTTGTAGGAGTCGCCCGTGTAATCGGCTACCTCGAGAATTTCCCTTGCCTGATAGCTGTGCGCGAGGATACAAATATCTTTTTCTTTTTTCAGTCTTATAATTTCGTTTTGAAGTTCGGAAATTGTCATAATTCCACCTCCGATTAGTATGTTTATATTATACATTTAATAGATAGGTTTTTCAAGACTTTTATCTTTTTTGTAAAATTTTAATGAATTTACTATTTACTTTTTATTTTTTGTGTGTTATAATTCAGTAGAATAGATATAATATTTTTACTTCTTGGAGGTATTAAAAATGAAAAAAGCATTATCCTTATTAATTGCGGCAGTTATTATTGCGTTATCGGCTATGCCCGCATTCGCGCTTATAAGTCCGACCGCCAGCAAGGAGTATAAAATCGTTGTTCATAATAACGAAGGCGGTACGGGTAAATATACCACTAAGATTGATAAAGACGGTAAGCACGCTACCATTACCGCTCATCCTAAGAACGGATATAAATTCTCTAAATGGATAATAAAAGGTAAGTATGAGATTGACGAAGGCGATCTTAACAGCAAGACTTTAAGAATTCTTCTTAAGGGTAACGTAGTCGCTACTCCTGTATTTACTAAGATCGGCTCTAAATCAACTACTTCCCACGGCACTACCGTTTCGATTAACAGCTCCCCGACATCTCCGAAAACAGGGGATAATACGATGCTCTATGTTATCGGATTATCTTCCTTAGCGGCTTTAGCATTCGTCGCTTTAGGCGTTAAGCTCGCTGTTTCCAAAAAATAATTGACTGACAATAATAATTAAGGACTGCTTCGGCAGTCCTTTTTACCATTTAATACAGTTGACATATATACATAGAAATATTATAATAATAAGGAATATTCAATCGGTAAATCGCTATGGAAAATGAACGCTTTAAAATAATCGCAACATTTATAATAATATTCTTATTAATTGTACTCGGCGTTATTGGGTACTTTATTTATGTCGCGTTTAATAATAACGCGGTACAGGATGACTACGAAAAGCTAAGCTCGTCCGTAGCTTCCGTAAGCGAAAAAACGTCCAAGGAAGAAACTAAGGATAAAAAACCGAAAAATCCGATTGATTTTAAATCCTTAAAAAAGACCAATAAAGAGATTTTCGCGTGGATAAAAATTCCCGATACAAATGTCAATTACCCGATTTTGCAGAGCGAGAAGGCTGACGATTTCTACCTGCACAGGGATTACCGCGGGTACAACAGCTACGCGGGCGCTTTATATATAGAGTATTGCAACAACACCGACTTAACCGACAGGGTAACTGTTGTTTACGGCCATAATATGCAAAACGGCTCGATGTTCGCGAATCTCCATAAATTTGAAAATCCCGACTTCTTTAAAAAGCACAGGTATTTTTACGTTTATACGCCCGATAGGAAGCTTACCTACGAGGTGGTTTCGGGGCATAATTATTCCACTAAGCATATTATGAACTCCTATAATTTTACGGAGGATAAGGTTTTTAAGGATTATCTTGATTTTATACAAAATCCTCGTTCAACCGTCAGAAACGTTCGGACTAAGCTTGACCATAAGCTCACGGTTGACGATAGAATTATAACATTAAGCACCTGTTTAAATATAGGTGACGGAAGGTATCTTTTACAGGGGGTATTGGTAAAGGATGAGTTTACAAGGTAAAGGAAGTAACCATAATAATAACCCGTTCGGCAAGGAAGACAACGACTTATTTTTAGATTTTCAGAATTCTGATTTTGAGAATATCACGGGCTTAAAGCACGAGGATATCGAGAAAATCGAGAACGCCGATGACGAGGAAAGAGCTCATAAGCTCCAGGAAGCTATCGAGCAGGAGAATTCCTCGGCGTATGAGGATCTCGACGACTTTGTTTATCGACAGAATAAAAAGCGCGCTCGTACCTCGGGAAAACGGCATCACCATCACCACAGAAGTCCGTCTAAGCTTTCTCCGGGGCATAAGGCTTCCCAGATTAAGAAAAAACATAAGCATAAGCACCATTTCCATCGGCATCACCACAGAAAACGCCGTAAACGCTGGCAGAAGATCACTATCGGAATTATAGCTTTCCTTCTCGCCGTGATTATTGTGTCACTCGCTGTGTTGGCGTTAATGATCAATATGGGTAAGAATTCATTAACCGATAAGAGCGGTCTTAATATCGAAGCTCCTAAAACCGCCGAGGTTATTGATAACGGTAATATAATCTACTATAAAGGCGATAAGTACCAGTATAACGATAATATAACGAGTATACTCTGTATGGGTATAGATAAGGACACGCTGAATAAGGTTGACGGCGCTGTCGGTACAGGCGGCGACGCGGACTCGATTTTTGTTATCGCGTTCGATTTATCAACTGGCAAATCCAAGATTATTAATATCTCGCGTGATACTATGACCGAAATCGGAATCTACGCTACGAACGGTAGCTATATCGGCGAGAAAAAGGCGCAGATAGCTCTTGCCTACGCCTACGGCGACGGAAGAGATACAAGCTGCCATAACGAGCTCGTGGCCGTAAGACAGCTTCTTTATAATATTCCGATTAATTCTTATCTCGCGCTTGATTTACAGGGTATAGGCGCTATTAATGACGCTATGGGCGGTATAACGGTTGTATCTCCCGAAACTATCGGCAATTTTAAAAAGGGCGAAACATATACCCTTATGGGAAGTCTGGCTCAGTCGTTCGTAAGAACAAGAAGTCACGCGACTGTCGAGGGCAACAGCCTTCGTATGGAACGCCAGAAGACTTATCTCGAGAGCTTCGCTTCGGATTTGTTCGCGAAAACCAAGTCCGATTTAATGACTCCGATAAATATTTATAACGTAGCGACGCCGTATATCTGTTCCAATATCGACGCCAATAAGGTAGCGTATTTTGCCTATAGCGCGGTACGCGGAGGATATAAGGGCTTCGAAATCGTAAACGTCCCGGGTAAAGTTAAGAAGGGCGAAAGATACGCGGAGTTCTACGTAGACGAAACAGGCTGTTTCGAGCTGTTCTTAAATGTATATTATACTAAAGTAGGAAAAGCTGAATAATCTAATAAAAAAGATAACCGACTCGAATGGGTCGGTTATTGTTATTGTGCATAGAATTATATTGTTGTTTTTGTGCATAACGCAGAAAGTATAGTTTTATAAGAAAAATTGAAACTTTTTTCCGTTTTCTCGACACTACTAAAGTGAAAGCGGTAAACTTTTTTAAAAGATTTGGTATAAAAAATCCGTTTTCAATCGTCTATATTATAAAGGGGGTTATTAAGCTATGAAGAAAGTATTATTAATTGTTACGGTTTTATTCGTTTTAACTTCGCTCTGTTCCTGCGCGGAGAATAAGCCTGATGTAAAAACATCAAAACCAAAAGCCGACAAGTCTGATTATCAGAAATACGTAAGCGATTATAATAAAGGCTATCCCGTAAGCTTTTGCGGTATGAAGCCCGCGATAAAAAAGAATAAAAAAGCGAGGGTTTATTATAAGTCGAACGTAAGAGAAAAAGACGGTTTTTTAATTACCAACTATAAAGACGGAATATGTATCAATAAAGTTCTAAAGCCTAAAACCTGGGATTATAAAATTCCCGAAAAAATTGAAAATAAGCCCGTGATAAAGCTTGGATGTTTTCTTGACCAAAAAGATAAGGTGAAGCCGTTTATTGCTTTTTACAGCGAAGGCGCGAAGGAAATTAGCTTACCTAAAACCATCCATTATATAGATAAGCCTGATTTATATAATTCGAATAACCGTATTTATTATAAGATTGATAAATCTAATCCGTATTACGCTACTGACAGAAATTACGAGTACTTATTCGCGAAAAAGAACGGTTATATTGATGCTGTTACAGAGAATTTTGACTGGTTTGATCAAAATACAGTCGGAACAGATTTTAAAACAGTTAAAACATCGTCCGAAAAGTATAAAAAGCTCGGTAAAGATTATGAGAAAATTTCGGGCTACGAGGAATATATAAGCGATAGAGATAAAGGAGTTTTTACTTCCTTTTGCGGCTTATATGAATATAACGACAAACAAAGTATAAAAAAAGCAAGAGAGTATTATAAGAATAACTCACGTAAGAGCGGAAACTTTATAATTACAAATTATCTTGACGGTATCTGCATAAACAAGGTGATTGATGTAAAAAACTGGGATTATAAGATTCCCGAGAAAATCGAGGGATTACCTGTTATTAAACTCGGTTCTTATTTCGATAAAGATAATTTTTTACAACCCGCGATATATTTAGGTATAGAGGTGAAAAAACAGACGGTTTATTTACCAAAAACACTTAAATATATAGATTTTGATTGTTTGGATTGGCTGTGGAATTCTGTGTTTTATTCTGTTGATAAAGATAATCCTTATTACGCGAATAGTTCCACGGAATACGAATGTTTTTTCGCGTTAGAGGACGGTTTTGTACAGTACGCGTATTTTAATAATGATTCAATGTAAAAACTGAAATGTAGAAGAAAAGGCTGACTCAAGTTGAGCCAGCCTTTAGTATTGGATTATGAAGCCGGAAGTATATTTTTAAACTTCCTATCTGTTTTAAACTCCGCCGTTTATCAAGTTTTCCTTAATATTAAACTTTTCCATAGGCGGCATTGACCACCGAGGCACTCGGGCGAGTTATTGGTAATCCGCGATGTTAGCCCAGCGCATAAGGAGCTCCTGCTCCTCGGGGATACCCTTAACCGACTGTGAAGCCGCTACAATCGGCATCCAGAGCTGTACGAGCTGTTTAGCTGTATCGGTCTTACGGCAGTAAGCGTCGAGATACTTTTCAGCTAAATCCTCTTTGCCGCCGAGAGTAAGCATAAGGTAAGTTCTCGCCGCGTCGGCAGCGCCGTTGCCCTGGGTTACGTGAGCCCAGTCGATAACGTAAGCGTCGCCTGTCGGGGTGATAATAACGTTACTCGGCACAAAATCGCCGTGGCAAACCTTGTTATGCTTTTTCATACTGTTAACGCGGGTGTGAAGCTCGTAGCGTGTGGTAGCGTCGAGATTTGTAGAGCTGATTTTCTTCTGCATCTTATCTCTTAAATCGGTAAGCAGGGGAGAACGCTTCGAGAGAATTTCAATCTGGATATCAACGAACTTTTCGATAAACTCGTCGATTTTATCGGGGTTTTCTTCCATAAGCTCAGCCATAGTCTTGCCTTCGATAAAGTCGCTTATAATAGCCCATTTACCGTCAACCTTTTTAACTTCATGGATTTTCGGCATATTGATTCCTATTTCCTCAACGCGAGCCTGGTTTAAAGCCTCGTTTAAAACCGCCGCTTTGGAGAACTCCTCGTCAAATACCTTTACAGCCTTGTCGCCGTCACGGTAAATTTTCTTTCCCTTTGTCTCGTAAATTACATCGTTAAGTTTCACGTTATAAACCTCCCTTTAACCTTTATAATCCTTACCGTAGTAAGCCTTTAAATACATTTCCTTGATTTCCGACATAAGCGGGTATCTCGGGTTAGCGCCCGTACACTGGTCGTCGAACGCCTGCTCGGTCATATCGTCGAGAGTGTCGAGGAAGTACTTTTCGTCCACACCGTAGTCGCGGATAGTTTCCTTGATACCTACTCTCGCTTTAAGGTCGTTAACCGCCTTAATAAGATTCTCAACGCTTTCGTCGTCGTTCTTGCCGCCGAAGCCTAAGTATTCGGCAACTTCCGCGTATCTTCTCTTTGTATGGGGATAAGCGTACTGTGAGAATGTTCCCATCTTAGTCGGAACCTCAGCCGAGTTGAATCTGATTACATATTCGAGCATAAGCGCGTTAGCTACGCCGTGCGCGATATGGTGGAACGCTCCGAGCTTATGAGCCATAGAGTGGCATACTCCGAGGAACGCGTTAGCGAACGCCATTCCCGCCATAGTAGCCGCGTGAGCGACTTTCTCTCTCGCAACAGGCTCGTTCTGTCCGTTATCGTAGCAAGCGGGGAGATATTCGAAAATTGTCTTTAACGCTTTAAGCGCCAAGCCGTCCGTAAAGTCCGTAGCGAGCATAGCCGCGTAAGCCTCGAGCGCGTGCGATACCGCATCGATACCCGAAGCAGCTGTAAGTCCCTTGGGACCCGACATCATTAAGTCGGCGTCTACAATCGCCATATCGGGCATAAGCTCGTAGTCGGCGAGCGGGTACTTAGTACCGTCGCTCTCGTCGGTGATTACGGCGAAGGGAGTAACCTCCGAGCCTGTTCCCGATGAAGTGGGTACAGCGATAAACATCGCTTTTTCGCCCATTTTCGGGAATTTATAAATTCTCTTTCTTATATCCGAGAAGCGCATAGCCATATCGGCGAAGTCAACCTCGGGATGCTCGTAAAGCACCCACATAATCTTACCCGCGTCCATAGCCGAGCCGCCGCCTAAGGCGATAATAACGTCGGGGTTAAACGCCGACATAGCCTTAGCGCCTTCCTTAGCCGAAGCGAGAGTCGGGTCGGGCTGAACGTCAAAGAATGTGGTGTGGGTAATACCCATTTTATCGAGCTCGTCGGTGATACATTTAGTGTATCCGTTGTTAAAGAGGAACTCGTCCGTTACGATGAACGCTTTCTTCTTGTCATAGTCTTCTTTAAGCTCCTTTAAAGCTACAGGCAGACAGCCTTTCTTTAAATAAACCTTTTCAGGCGCTTTAAACCAAAGCATATTTTCTCTCCTCTCGGCAACAGTCTTAATGTTGAGTAAATGTTTGCAGCCTACGTTCTCCGATACTGAATTGCCGCCCCATGAGCCGCAGCCCAGTGTAAGCGACGGATTTAAGTCGAAGTTGTAAAGGTCGCCGATTCCGCCGTGAGAGGAGGGGGTGTTGATAAGAATACGGCAGGTTTTCATACGAGCCGAGAACTCGTCGATTTTATCCTTTTCCGTTACGGCGTTTAAGTAAATCGAGGATGTATGACCGTAGCCGCCGTCGGCGATAAGTCTTTCGGCTTTCTGTAAAGCGTCCTCGAAGTTTTTGGATTTATACATCGCTAAAACAGGTGAGAGCTTTTCGTGAGCGAATTCCTCGGAAAGCTCAACGGACTCGACCTCGCCGATAAGGATTTTTGTACTCTCGGGAACCTTAACGCCCGCGAGACTCGCGATAGTGTAAGCGGACTGTCCTACGATTTTAGCGTTTAACGCGCCGTTTATAATAATGGTTTTACGAACCTTGTCGATTTCGTCAGCCTTTAAGATATGACAGCCTCTGTCCTTAAATTCCTTTTTAACCTTGGCGTAAATGCTTTTGTCAACAATTACGCTCTGTTCGGATGCACATATCATACCGTTGTCGAAGGTTTTTGAGTGGATAACAGAGTTAACGGCAAGAAGTATATCGGCTGTGGAGTCGATAATAGCGGGAGTGTTACCCGCGCCTACGCCTAAAGCGGGCTTGCCAGAGGAGTAAGCCGCCTTTACCATACCGGGGCCGCCGGTAGCGAGTATTGTATCAGCCTCGCTCATAACGAGGTTTGTCATTTCGAGCGACGGAATATCGATCCAGGATATAATATCCTCGGGAGCTCCTGCCTCAACAGCCGCCTCCAATACTACCTTAGCGGCTTCTATCGTGCTCTTTTTAGCGCGCGGGTGAGGGGAGATGATAATACCGTTTCTGGTTTTAAGCGCTATCAAGCATTTAAAAATCGCTGTGGAGGTCGGGTTAGTGGTCGGAATAACCGCCGCGATAACGCCTATCGGCTCTACGATTCTCTTAGTTCCCATAGCGGGATTTTCCTCGATAACGCCGCAGGTTTTTGCGTCACGGTATTTGTTGTAAATTTCCTCCGAGGCGAAGTGGTTTTTGATAATCTTATCCTCGACGATTCCCATACCCGTTTCCTCGACCGCGAGCTTAGCTAGGGGAATCCTATGCTTGTTAGCGGCTGTAGCCGCCGCAAGGAAGATTTTATCAACTTGCTCTTGCGTGTATTCAGCGTACTTTTTCTGAGCGGCTTTTACTCTTTTTAAAGCCTTCTCCAGCGACGGTACACCGTCTACAACAGGATATTTTTTATTGCTCATAAACTACCTCCGTTTATTTTATTCTGTAATCTATGCCGTTTGATTCGGCGAATTTAGCCGCTTTTGAGTTTTTGGGAGCGGTTATTTTTATGTTGATTGATTTATTGAATGCCGTGTCGGCAATTTCAGTGCCCTTGGAGTTGAAAACTACTTCCTTTAAGCTGCCACATTCGGCGAAGGTGTAATCCTCGATTTTCTTAACCTTTTTCGGAATGGTGATTTTCTCGATCGCCGTAGCGTCGAACGCGAAAGCTCCGAGCTTTTCGAGCTTTTTAGGTAAAGTAACTTCCTTTAGTTTAATACAGCCCGCGAACGCGTTTGTGCCTATTTCCTTAACGCTGTCGGGGATAACCGCCTTTTCGAGCTCTCTCGAAAAAGCGAAAGCGTAGTTGTCGATTTTAGTTACCGTGTCGGGAATCGTAACGCTCGTTATATTCTTCATCTTAAACGAGCTTCTGCCGACTTCCGTAACTTTCTTTCCCTTGTACTCGGAAGGGATTTTAAGGTTGCTGTTCGAGCCCGTAAACTGTGATATGGTAAGCGATTTGTCCGAAGCGGAGTTATAGCCGATACCGTTTTCGTCCTTTAGCTCGGGTTCGGTAGCTTTTATCGTAGAAATTGTATTGGTAGTATTGTTGCCGTTCTGCGAGCAGCCTGTAAACACAGCGGTCAGCAGTACGCAAAGTATAGAAAAAGCTATAATTATTCTCTTCATTTTAATCACCTGTTATTATCAGAATATCACATTGTTAAAAAATTGTCAATCTTTACATAGGTTAATATAATACACTAATATCTATTATATAAAAACAGGGGATAATTATAATTATTTATAGGAATATACAAAAAGAAAACTGCCTTATTTTAAGACAGTTTAAATGAATAATCCTATTAAAGACAGAACTATAGCGTATAACGCTCCCGCTACGACGTCGCTGATGTAATGTACGCCCGCTAAAACACGCGATATCGCCATAATAACTCCGATTACAAGAAGCACCGCCATAAGCGCGGGGCTTATGGTATAGCTCGCTATCGCGATTGTAAATATACTCGCGCTGTGACGGCTCGGAAAGCTCTGTCCGACCGTATTCTTTTCTATAAGCGGGTTTATATCAAGCGCCTCGTACGGACGCGGTCTGTTTATGATCTTGCGCAGTAATGTAACGCTTAAAAACGTAACCGCGGGAATAACGAGAGTTTTAATAAAATCGTCCTTTTCGCCGTTTACTATCATATGTATAAACGTGTTTACAAGCAGTACGGGATACAGCATATAGATTAACAGCGGAAGATATTTATATATAATTCTTAAAAGGAAATATAATTTATCGTGGGCTTTAAAAAAGACCTCGATTTTTTTATATGATTTTTCAGTCATAATACCACCGAGGTCATTTTAACATATTAATTTGTATTATTCAATAACTACGTTGTATTTCTGGAACCAGTAATCGAGCTCGATAATATAGGCGAGTATCTGCGGAGCCTTCATAAGCTGACCGTACCACGGAGAGCTTATGTTTTCGGGATTGTCGATTATATCCTGTATACCGTCCCTGCTTAAAAGCTCGTTTAAGCTCGTTTTCTTCTTTGAAATCTCCTTTACCTTTTTAGCGCAAATTTCCATATAAACGGGATTATGCGTTTTTGGGTAAGGGCTTTTTTTACGCCATACTATATCGTAGGGGAGAATATCCTCGAACGCCTTTCTTACTATACCTTTTTCACGGCCGCCGAGAGCCTTTATTTCCCACGGCATATTGTAAGCGTACTCAACTATCCTGTAATCGCAGAACGGAACTCTTACCTCGAGCCCGCTGTACATACTGCACCTGTCCTTACGCTCAAGCAGGCATTGCATAAACCAGTAGTAATTGAGCGAGAACATTTCCCTCATTCTCGCCGTAAGCTTTGAATCCGTGCTGAGCTTATCGGTATTGTTAATAGTTTGCAGGTATTTTTCCCTGACATATTCCTCGCCCTTAGGTAAAACGCCGTCCTTTAAAATCGAGCGTCGTATCTTCTGCGAGCGTGACCACGGAAAGCAGTCCTCGAAAAGTATCTCCTTATTATGATACCACGGATAACCGCCGAAAAGCTCGTCGGCACATTCTCCCGAAAGCGCTACGGTGAAGTTGTTTTTTATCTCCTTACAAAACAACAGCAGCGACGAGTCTACGTCCACATACCCAGGTAAATCCCTCGCCTCAACGCTCGGATAAAGCGCCCTTGCCAAATCTTCGTTATCGAGAATAACCTCGTTGTGGATAGTATCCGCGTTTTCAACCATAAGCTTAATATATTCCACATCCGAGGTCGGCTGAAAACTGCTTTTCTGAAAATACCTCAGGTTATCCTTGTATTCCACGGAATAGGTAACAGCCTTACCGAGTTTTTTCTTACGGTAATAATTGCTCGCCGTCTGAGTAATTATACTGCTGTCGAGCCCTCCCGATAAAAAGAAGCATAAGGGTACGTCGCTTATAAGCTGTTTTTCTATAGCGTCTGTAAGAAGGTATTTTACCTTTTCCGCGGTCTGTTCGGGAGAGTCGGTATGCTCTCCGGCTTTAAGCCTGAAATACGTAGTTTTCTTTAGCTTTCCGTCCGAATACTCCGCGTATTCCCCGGGTAATAATTCATTTATGTTCTTAAATACGCCCGTACCTGGAGTTCTCGCTGGTCCGAGGAAAAAGATTTCGTATAAGCCCTCCTCGTCAATTACAGGGCTTACCTTTCCGCTTTTTAAAAGCGCCTTTATTTCCGAGGCGAAAACTATTCCGTTTTTGTACTGACTGTAAAACAGCGGCTTGACTCCGACCTTATCCCTGCACAAAAACAGCTTTTTATTGTACATCTCGTAAATGGCGAACGCGAATATCCCGTTCAGCTTATCGGCGCATTCCTTCCCGTACTCGATGTACATTTTTAAAACGACCTCGGTATCGCTGTGACCTTTAAACTCGTAGCCCTTCTTTATAAGCTCCGTCCTTAGTTCTTCGGTATTATACAGCTCGCCGTTATAAACAATTACGTACTTTTCGCCCTTTTTACCGCATACCATCGGCTGTTTACCGTTTTCCTTATCAATAACAACCAGCCGTCTGTGGATCAAGGCGACGTTGTGATCAATAAAGATTCCGTTTTCGTCAGGCCCGCGTCTCGTTAGTGTTTTCGACATATCGGAGAGCAGTTTTATATTCTCCGATAAATCCTCATATTTAGTGAAAAGTCCCGCTATTCCGCACATACTAATCCTCCCGTTTAGTTTTTAAGCTGTATAGAAAACAGATCCCCGTCAGTATTAAAAGACAGCTTCCTAAAGCCGAGCCGCTTAATCCGAGCGTGAAATTTCCTTTTACGCTCGAAAAAACGGGAACCGTTATATTAAACAGCTTTATAAATAAATATGTAATAAAAGCGGTTGTGATTCCTTGTATAATTCTGTATAAGAAAAATAAGAGCTTGTTGATTTTTATATCGCCAAGCGCCCCGAAAATCTGGAAATGTACGCTTAGCCCGCCGAAGCCTGCCGCGAACGCTATCAGAATAACATTACTGCTTTCGCTAAGCTTATAACAAGCCGTAGTAACCTCGAGCAAAACGCTTATGTAATCATTGTAAAATAACCGCGCTTCCGCTATGCTGACCGCCGCCGAGAAAACGCATACAACCGCGCACATCTCTATAAGCGAGTAAACGGCGCTTCTGACCGATTTAATAAAAATATTGCCTGCTTTATCAGAAATGTTTATTTCTTTATCAGAATTAAAATTTTCTTTTCCAAATACTATTCTATTAATAATGCCGAGAATTATGACTGAAATAATCTGGGCTGTAAAAAGAACCGCGCCGATTTCAGCCGAGTTTAAAAGCCTTATTCCCACGAAAGTTATAAGAAACCCGGGTCCCGCTCCGACGGCGATATACGACGCTTTAGCGGCTTCCTTACCGCTTATAACGCCTTTTTTGTAAAGCGAGTTAATCCCGACCGCTCCGACAGGATAACCGCCTGAGATCCCAATTATAACCGCGAAAAGACTCTTCGCGCTTAATCCGAAAACGCGGTTTGAAATATTATTTATCGTTTTTCCCGAGAAGCTCAGGCTGCTGTTAGCCGTAACCGCCGCGATTATCATAAACGGGAAAATTGACGGCGCTAATATTTCAGCGCAAAAGCACATTCCTTTAAATATACCGTCCGAGATTTCTTTCGAGAAAAACACGGCGCTTATTCCAAGAGCCGTAATCAGCGTAAGCGTTAGCGGCGTTTTAACTCTGTATTGGTTTTTATACATTATTTTTATTCACCGATAATATATATGAAACAGGGTGAAAGATAATGAGAAAAAACCGAAATATTAAACCGAAATTACCTGTTGAATTTCATTACAACCTGCCGATAATTGAGTTTACGGGCAACAGGCGCGCTCTTGTAGAGGGCTCGACAGGCGTTTTACGCTATAACGATGAGATTATAAAAATCAACACGCGTATGTCGCCTTTGACCTTTAAGGGCAGGGGATTATCAATTAATTGTATATCCCCGACCTGCGTTATAATCGAAGGCTTTATTATTAATGTTGAGTTTGCGGGGTGACAATATGCTTGTAAAAATTATACGCTGGCTCAGGGGTTACGTTATTTTCAGCGTAAGCGGTAGCTATCCCGAGCGGTTTATTAATATACTGAATAAAAGCGGAGTGACCTATTGGAGCCTGTTGCCGAACGGTAAAAGCTATACGGGCGGAATGTTGCTTTATGATTATAAAAATATCCGATCTTCCGCTAAAAAAGCGTCGGTTAAGCTCAGGTGCGAGAGAAAATCGGGGCTTCCGTTTATGATAAAAAAATACGGTAAAAGAAAGGGCATTGTAATAGGAGCGGTACTCGCTTTAGTTCTGATGTACACTCTAAGCAATTTCGTATGGGATGTAAAGGTAAACGGAGCGGAGACATTAAGCTCGGCGCGAATTAATACGGCTTTGGAGGAATGCGGGCTGAAAAGCGGAGCGTTTAAGTATTCGCTTGACTTCGAGAAGATCGAACGCGGTCTTATTATGAAGGTTCCCGAAATCCGCTGGATTTCCATAAACGCGCTCAACTGTGTAGCGGAGGTGGAGATAAAGGAGCGGTTTAAAAAGCCAAAGCGTAAAAGCCGAAAATATCCCTGCAATTTAGTCGCTGGTGAGGACGGAATAATTACCGATACATTTATAAGCGGAGGAACCTGCGAGGTTAAAAGGGGAAGCGCCGTTATAAAAAACCAACTGCTTGTAAACTGCGTGGTAAAGGGTACTAACGAGGCTGAGGATAAGCTGAGCTTCGTTCATTCAAGCGGAAAGGTTTACGCCGACGTAGTTTATAAAAGGAGCTTTATTATTCCGAAAACGAATAATAACATAATTCTAAATTCGAATTATACGGATAAATCAAATCTGAATTTCCTATGGTTAGAGCTCCCGTTTGTACTTAATTCTCCCGAGGATAATAACGGCTTGAATATTTTCTACCGTGAAAGTCTGTCCTCGAACGGGGTAACGCTTCCGCTCGGAATTAAAACCCAGCGCATCTATAATTATAAAAACTCGGAAAGCGTTATTGATAAAAAGAAAGCTAAAATTCTTCTAAAGAAAAAAGCTATCCTAAGCGAAGCCTTTAACATCGGTAAGTATAGAATAAAAAGGTATAAATATTCTTTTAAAGAAATAAAAGACGCATATAAACTGAAAGTAAAGTATATAGTAAATAAAAATATCGCTAAAAAACAGAGAGTAAAAATTATAAAAAAGGTTGAGTAATTAAACCCGATATGTTAAAATACTAATAATTTAAATATAGAAAGTTGATTATATGAGAATTTTATGTATCGGTGATGTTGTCGGAAAGGTAGGCTGCGAGTTCCTTAGAAAGAAGCTCCCTTCCTTAAAGAAAGTAAAAGGTATTGACGTTGTTATATGTAACGGAGAAAACTCCTCCGACGGTAACGGAATTACCCCGACATCAGCCGATTTTCTTTTTGACAGCGGGGTAGACGTTATAACCCTCGGCAACCATTCTTTCAGGAGAAAAGAGGTATTTTCCTATCTTGATTCCGCGCCGTATATAATCCGTCCCGCTAATTTCCCCGAGGCTACGACTCCCGGTAAGGGAGTGTGTACTCTCGACCTGGGAAGATACAGCCTGACGGTTATAAACCTTATCGGAAATATGTTTATGGAGCCTGGGCTTGAGAGCCCTTTTGATAAGATAGACAGTCTGTTAAAGGAGATAGACAGCCGTTTTATCGTTGTGGATTTTCACGCCGAAACGACTTCCGAAAAGCTCGCTATGGGATATTATCTCGACGGTAAGGCTTCCGTGGTATTCGGAACCCATACCCACGTCCAGACCTCGGATTGCAGGACGCTCGAAAACGGTACGGGATATATAACCGACCTTGGTATGACGGGACCTTTGAATTCCGTGCTTGGAGTAAAGCCCGAGATTTCGATTCAGAAATTCAAAACCCGTATGCCTGTACGCTTTGAATTAAAGAGCGGACCTTGTAAAATGGAATGCGCCTTATTTGAGCTGGACGATAAAACAGGCAAAACAATTTCTTCCGAAATAATGAGAATTATTTAAAAATAACTATTGCAAAAAAATATTTTTATAGTATAATAACCTTGTATGATTATATATATCCGTGAAAGATGAGGATGTGTTTTTTTATGAATGGATTTGATTTAAAGCAGGCGGTATTATCAGGCTCAAATAATATTTGTACCAAGAAGTCATATATCAATGACCTTAATATTTTCCCCGTTCCCGACGGAGATACAGGTACAAATATGTCTATGACCACAACCGCCGCTGTTAAAGCATTAAGTAAAACCGATTCCGACGAGGTTGGAGTTATCGCTAAAACTATAGCTTCCGCAATGCTGCGCGGAGCGAGAGGTAACTCAGGCGTTATCCTGTCGCTGTTATTCAGGGGCTTTTCCGACGGCTTAAAGGGTAAGGCTGTCGCTAACGGAAAGGAACTTGTAGACGCGTTAGGTCTCGGAGTTGACGCGGCTTATAAGGCTGTTATGAAGCCCACCGAGGGTACTATCCTTACCGTAGCACGTGTTGGCTACGAGGGCGGACTTGAGGCTTGTGAAAAGACTACCGATGTTGCCGAGGTTTGGGAGCAGGTATGTATAAGCGCCGAGGAAGCGCTCAGAAAAACTCCCGAGTATCTCCCCGTATTAAAGAAAGCGGGCGTTGTAGACGCTGGCGGAATGGGACTTTATTCCATTTTCGAGGGTATGCTCTCGTACTTTAAGGACGGCGAGATCGTTGAATGTGATACCGCTTCCGTACAGGAAGAGCTCGATAATTTCTCGAGCACTGTAGCTGAGTTCGACGAGGTTATCAACTTTACATATTGTACCGAGTTTATTGTCGGCAGAGATGAAAGTATCCATACCGACCCCAACGAGCTTAGAATGTTCCTCGAGACAATCGGTGACTGCGTAGTTGTTGTAAGCGACGACGAGATTATTAAGGTTCACGTTCATACCGATAACCCGGGAAACGCTTTACAGAGAGGTCTTACCTACGGTGAGCTTATTACCGTTAAGGTTGAGAATATGAAGGAACAGCACCGTCAGCGTGTTGAGGATAACGAATCCAAGAAGGCTGATACCAAGCTCGAGCCCGCTGAGCCTACCGAGGAAATCGGATTTGTCGCTGTAGCGGCAGGCGACGGTATCACAAGTCTGTTTAAGGATTTAGGCTGTGCCCAGGTTGTATCGGGCGGCCAGTCTATGAACCCCAGCACCGACGATATCTACGAGGCTGTTATGGCTACACCCGCCAAGACGGTTATCGTTCTTCCTAACAATAAGAATATAATTATGGCAGCGGAGCAGACTGTTCCTATGGTTGAGGACAGAGAAGTTATTATCGTTCCGACTCGTACTATTCCCCAGGGAATGTCGGCGCTGTTAAGCTATGATCCCGAGCTTTCGGCTGAGAGCAATAAAGACCTTATGATGAGCGCCGCTAAGCAGGTTGCTACAGGTCAGGTTACTTTCGCCGCTCGTAACAGCGAGTTCGGACATCAGAAGATTAAGGAAGGCGAGATTATCGCCCTCGAAAACGGCAAGCTGACTATTACCGAGAAAACTCCCGCGAGAGCGGCGGTTAAGCTCGCCAGAAATATGATAAACCACGATACCTCGTTCGTAACCCTTATCTACGGTAAGGATATTTCCGAGGAAGAGGCTCAGGAAGCTTACGAGGCTATAAACGATAGATACGGCCATAAGATAGATGTTTCGCTTGTAAACGGCGGACAACCTGTTTATTATTTCGTATTAAGTGTAGAATAAGGAAAAGGGTTGCTGCGGCAGCCCTTTTTAGTTAAGAGTTAAGAGTTAAAAGTTAAGAGTTAAGAATTATGTCGCTATACGGTATGAAAATTGAAGAGCTTTCTGGAATCGGAAAAAAGCGCGCTGAGCTGTTTAAAAAGCTCGGTGTATTTTCCGTGGGAGAGCTTTTGACCTTTTATCCGAGGACGTACGAGGACTGGTCGGAAATAACAGATATAGCTGATGTTGAGGACGGAGAAACCGTTTGTATACGCGCGTCCGTCCACAGCGCGTTCCAGTCGGGCTTTACCAAGTCGGGAAAGTATATAGCGAAAACCTATGTCGCCGACGAAACGGGGATTTGCGAGCTTATTTACTTTAACAATAAATATATAGACAGAATGCTCGTAAACGGAAAGACCTACCGCTTTTTCGGAAAAGCGTCGAACAGCTTCGGCAACGTAAGTATGATAGCGCCGACCTTTACTCCCGACAGCGCGTCCGTAGAAGTCCGCCCGATTTATAATCTTACGACAGGACTTAACAACAATACCGTTGTAAACGCCGTTAAACAGGCTTTAAAGCTTTTGCCCGAGAAGGTTAACGACCCTCTGCCCGAAAGCTTACGGAAGCGCTTCGATTTATGCTCCTTAAAATTCGCGATAGAGAATATCCATTTTCCCGCTGATATGAACAGCCTGGAAATCGCGAGAAAACGCCTTATCGCTGAGGAACTGCTCGTGCTGAATTTAGGGCTTAGAAGCCTGAAATCCCATAAACGAACCGCTAATAAAAACCTAATAACCGAGGATTACTCCGAAGAATTTGAGAAGCTTATTCCGTTTGAGTTTACAAACGCCCAGCGGCGTGCGGTTAAAGATTGTATCGACGATATTAAGAATCCCGAAATCACCCTTAACCGTCTTGTACAGGGCGATGTCGGCTCTGGTAAAACCGTTGTAGCGGGCTCCGTATGCTATACAATGATAAAAAACGGAAGCCAGACGGCGTTTATGGCGCCTACCGAAATTTTAGCGGAACAGCATTATAATTCTTTTAAAGAAATATTCAAAGGTATAGATATTAATATCGCGCTTTTAACAGGCTCGATAAAGCAGTCCGAAAAAACAAAAATCCGCGAACAGCTAAAAAACGGTGAGATTGATTTAGTAATCGGAACCCACGCTCTTATAACCGATAAAACCGAGTTTAAAAACCTCGGGCTGGTTGTAACGGACGAACAGCACCGCTTCGGTGTGGCTCAGCGAGCTAAGCTGTTGTCCAAGGGCGACAGCCCTCATCTGCTCGTAATGAGCGCTACGCCTATTCCGAGAACCCTCGGGCTTATTATCTTCGGCGACCTCGATATTTCTATTATCGACGAGCTCCCTCCGGGCAGACAGGAGATAGATACTCTCTTGATTACGTCCGATAAGCGGACGCGAGCCTTAGGCTTTATAAAGAAAGAAATAGCCCGCGGACGCCAGGCGTATATCGTATGTCCGCTTGTTGAGGAAGGGGAGAGCGACCTCGCTTCAGCCGAGGAGTACGCCGCTGAATTAATGCTTAATTATTTCAGCGATATCCCCGTCGGAATATTGCACGGTAAGATGAAATCCGCCGATAAAGAAAAGGTTATGCGCGATTTCGCGGATAATAAAATAAAGCTTTTAGTCGCGACTACGGTAATAGAAGTCGGTATCGACGTTCCCAACGCTACGATTATGATGATAGAAAACGCCGAACGGTTCGGACTTTCCCAGCTCCACCAGCTTCGTGGACGTGTCGGCAGAGGGAATGAGAAAAGCTGGTGTATTCTTATTTCCGACAGCACAACCGATAATTCTACCGAACGCCTGAAAACAATGTGTACTACGCGCGACGGCTTTAAAATAGCCGACGCCGACTTGAAGCTGAGAGGTCCCGGTGACTTTTTCGGCTCACGACAGCACGGCTTACCCGAGCTTTCCATAAGCAGCTTAGCCGATACAAAGAACCTTAGCCTGTCGCAGAAAATAGCGGATTATGTCATAATAGATTCACATAATCTTACCGACGACCGCTACCGCGCGCTAAAGGCTGAAATCACCAGATTGTTCAGAACTACAGGCGATTCCACGCTGAATTAAAAAAATATTGAAATATTTGATTTTATATTGTATAATATACGTTGAAATTTTACGGGAGGTATTCCTATGAAGAAAAAATTATCAGTATTTATCTCGGCTTTACTTGTAATTTGCACGGTATTTTCGATCGCGATTCTCCCTGCTAACGCCGCTAATTACAAGAATAAAGTCAAGGTTGCTTCAAAGTCAGCGTTACTGGTTGACCTTGAAACGGGACAGACTGTTTACGAGAAGGGAGCCGATAAAAAGCGTTATCCCGCTTCCACGACAAAGATTATGACCTATATTATCGTGGCTGAGAATGTCAACAACTTTAAAAGAGCGGAGGTTCTTGTTAAGCAGGCGGTTCTCGATAAGCTCAACGGTACGGGAAGCTCGATGGCTAACGTAGGTTCTCACGTTGGTAAAAAGATGAGCGTACTCGATTTACTCTATTCGATGATGGTTCCCTCGGGAAATGACGCGGCGATGGTTCTTGCCGATTATATCGGCGGTAATACACTCGCGGCTAAGGGTAAGAGCAGAGATAATATCGACAGCAATATAAGACAGTTCGTTTCTATGATGAACGCTAAGGCTAAGAAGCTCGGCTGTAAGAATACGCATTTTATGAATCCCGACGGACTTCATGATGAAAAGCACTATACTACAGCCCGAGACCTTTCCAAGATGGCGCTGTACGCGCTCGATTTACCCGAGTTCTCGAAAATCACCAATACAACTACTTATTTTATACAGGGCGAGGATTATCCTCTTATTACCACTAACTACTTAATCGACGCTAACCGCGGAGGAAACTATTATTACCAGTACGCGCAGGGTATTAAGACAGGTACTACCGATGAAGCGGGACATTGTCTTGTAACAGTCGGTAAAGCCGACGGAAACTCTTATCTCGGCGTATTCCTTAAATCACCCTATAACCCCGATCCTACGAAGGACGTTTACGGTACGATGATAGACGCTAAGGAGCTGTTCCGCTGGTCGTTAACCCAGCTCGCGCTTAATCAGGTAGCTTCCTCGGAAACACCAATGCGCGAGGTTAAGCTCAATCTCGCGTGGGGTAAAAACAGCGTACAGCTTGTACCCGAAAAGAATATCAACGCTATCGTTCCCAAGTCCTATAAGGACTCCGATATAAAGATTGAAACCAAAGCTCCCGAAGAGGGAATAGACGCGCCTGTTAAGAAAGGCGACGTTGTAGGTAAAGCGGTTGTTTACTACGACGGAGAAGAGGTCGATAAGAAAACTAAGCTTGCCGAGGTTAACCTCGTATCGAGCGAAACAGTCGAGAGAAGCGAGATTCTTTTCTACTGGTCTGTTATAACGAAATTCGTATCCTCGATTTGGTTTAAAATTGTTCTCGGCGTTATTGTATTCTTACTTATAATCTATATTATAATCAGTACAATAACCAAGCGCCGCAACAGAAAACGCAGGAGAAATATCAGACGTTATCGTAATTTCTAAGCTAAAGGCTGACTCTTTGGGTCAGCCTTAGTTGTTAAGCGTTAAGAAAATATTCGACCGCCTGTTTGTAGTTTAAACCGTTTTTGCATAGCTTATCCAACGTGTTAATGCTTATTCCGACTTTGCTTTCGGAATTTTTCGAGCCTTTTTTAAGCCTGTCCCACGGACATGCCGCGGCTTTTAAATAGGGATATTTCTTATCCTTTTCGGTATAACCCTTCGAGACTTTAAAGCAGGGGATATAGACGGGTTTGTTTTTATATGTAATATAATCGTCCTTTAATTCATTCGTGTATTTTTCTAAATTAGAATAATACCTTTCTCCGTCCTTGAACTTTTTTATAAAATCCGCTCTGCTGATACATTCTTCTTTTTTGATTTTATTGACTTTATAATTCGTATTTAGAATTATAATCGCCGCTTTCATCGTTTCTTCGCTGTAGTGCTTACGGAATATATACGCGGCGGCGTTCGTTATAACGCTCTCTTCTTTTGATAGAGTATTATTTTTGGCGGGTTTAGCCGAATCGGTGCCCTTATAATTGTTAAAAATAAGCGGAACAGCCGCCATTATAGCAAGTATTACCAAAAGTCCGATGATTTTTTTCTTCATATTTTAACTCACGTCCTTATGTTTTTTGTTTTTATTTCTTGACATAATACTCTCTTTGCCTTAAAATATATTATGTTCGTTTATCAGAATTTATGATATTTATTTAGCATATGATTAATACCCGATGTTTCGGGTGGAAAGGTTATGAATATATGAAATCTAAATTGTGTTGGATATCTTTTATACCTTTAACGACAGCCGCTGTGCTGATTAAGGTTTTACAGATGTTTAATATTTGTTTCTCCGCTGATGACACTACGGCTTCTTACTTGTCAATCGGAGCGATACTTCTTATGTTCGCTATAAATATTATTTTTATCGCGATTGATAAGAAAACCTCTCCCGCGTACATACTTAGGAAAAATATTCCAGCCGCGATTTTCGCGATACTCGCCGCGGCTATGTTTACGTCTAAGTCGGCGTTAAATCTTATTCTGTCTATCCAGAATAATACCTACTCATTTTTCACCTTAATGGTTTCGGTTTTCGGATTTTTAACGGCTGTATGCCTGGTAATAATCGCGTTATCGCATTTACAGGGAAGAAACTTTCTCCCGACTATGGGAGCTTTCTTCCTGTCTATGCCTATCTGGGGCGGACTTGTTTTAATCGGCGAGTTCTTAAATAACCGTACTGTTTCGGTGTACTATGTTAACCCGTTAAAGCTTTTCTGTTACGCTTTCGCGATGATTTTCTTCTTTAAGCTCGGTATGGTTATAGCGACCGTAAAGGGTAAAAATCCCGTTAAGTCGCTGTTCTTATACGGAATGCCGCTCGCGGCGATCGGACTTGTAGTAGGCGCCTGCAATATAGTTTCTATTATTCAGAACGGGCTCGACTATTCCGAGAACGTTATCGCGTTCGGATTTATGGCTCTGGGCTTATATATAATCTCGCTTCTTGTCGAGATTACGAAATACGCTCTTACTAAGGATGAGCAGATTTTACAGTATGACCTCGATGATTTCGACGAGGAACAGCGTGTATACGGCGCATTTCAGGATAATACCGTTGTCGCTCCCGAGGAGCAGACAGGCGATTACGACTACGATTACTCTTACGTAAAGGACGAGGCTGAAAACTACGTTACAGCCGCCGACGATGAGTATACCGAGGACTATGATTACGATTACGGTTACGGCGAAGGTGAAAAGAGCGACGCCGAGGATTTAGTCGTAGCTCCCGAGGTCGAGGTCGAGGACGACGCTATCTACGTAGAGAAGGATAAGGTCGAAACCTTCGAGGAACAGGTGCTTGAATCTAACCAGGAAACTACCGATCCTAATAAGGAAGCCGAAGTCAGCGAAGAAGATCAGGAAAAAATAAATAAGATGATTGAAGATATTAACAGCTGATTTGTATTGACTTTTGTAAAATTGAGTGATAATATATATTTACGCTGAGATAAGGACACGATATATATCCCGCTTTTTCAGAGAGCGCGCGGTTGGTGAAAGCGCGTAAAAGCCGATATATGTTACCGCCTTTGAGCTCCGCGCAGGAAATGGCGCGGCGGGTAACTCCGTTAAAGGTAATTGAGGGTTTTTACCGAAATTGGGTGGAACCGCGGTTTGTAATTAATCGCCCCAATATTCTCTTAGGGAATATTGGGGTTTATTTTTATTTTGTAAAGGAGTAATGCTATATGGTAAATGTTGAATTAAAGGGCGGAGTAGTTAATCAGTACGAGGAGAATATTACTCCCGCTGAGATTGCTAAAGGAATAGGAATGGGACTTTATAAGTCCGTATGCGCCGCTAAAATTGACGGCGAGGTTTATGATTTAAGAACCCCGATTACTAAGGACTGTAAGGTAGAGCTCCTTACTTTCGACGATATAAACGGTAAAAAAGCCTTCTGGCATACAGCTTCACATATTCTCGCTCAGGCTGTAAAACGCCTCTATCCCGACGCTAAGTGCGCGATAGGTCCCGCTGTAGATAACGGCTTCTATTATGACTTCGACGTTGAAAAGGCGTTTACTTCCGAGGATCTGGAAAAAATCACAGCCGAGATGAAGAAGATTGTAAAATCAAAAATAGCTATTGAGAAATTCGAGCTTGACCCCGACGAGGCTGTTAAGCTCTTAGAGGATATGAACGAGCCTTATAAGGTAGAGCTTTGTAAGGAGCACAGCGATAAGGGCGAGAAAATCAGCTTCTATAAGCAGGATGATTTTACAGATTTATGCGCGGGCCCGCATCTTATGGACGTAAGCTCCGTTAAGGCTATTGCTTTAACCGCTACAACAGGCGCTTACTGGAGAGGCGACGCTAAAAACGCACAGCTGTGCCGTGTATACGGCGTGGCTTTCCCGAAGGCTTCTATGCTCGAGGAGCACCTTACAATGATGGAAGAAGCTAAAAAGCGCGACCATAATAAGCTCGGTCGTGAGCTCGAGCTCTTTACTACAAGCGACGTTATCGGCCAGGGCTTACCGATTCTCCTGCCCAAGGGCGCGAGAGTTATCCAGCTTTTACAGCGTTTCGTTGAGGACGAGGAGCAGAAGCGCGGATGGCTCTTAACAAAAACTCCCTTTATGGCTAAGTCCGATTTATATAAAATAAGCGGACACTGGGATCATTATAAGGACGGAATGTTTGTACTCGGCGACGAGGAAAAGGACGACGAGGTATTCGCCTTACGTCCGATGACCTGCCCGTTCCAGTATCAGGCTTACCTTAACCGCCAGCGTTCCTACCGTGACTTACCGCTGAGATATAACGAAACCTCTACATTATTCCGTAACGAGGCTTCGGGCGAAATGCACGGACTTATAAGAGTACGTCAGTTTACAATTTCCGAGGGACACCTTATGTGTACTCCCGAACAGCTCGAGGACGAATTTAAGAATTGTCTTGAGCTTGCTATCTTTATGCTTAAAACAGTAGGTCTTTACGAGGATGTAAGCTACCGCTTCTCCCAGTGGGATCCTAACGACAGAGATAAATATATCGGAACCGAGGAGGAATGGAATACCATCCAGGATATGATGGGAAGAATCCTCAACCATCTCGATGTTCCTTATGAAATCGGCGTCGGCGAGGCGGCGTTCTACGGCCCGAAACTCGATATCCAGATTAAGAATGTATACGGTAAGGAAGATACTCTTATCACTATCCAGATCGACGGTATGATTGCCGAGAAATTCGGTATGGAATATGTCGATAAGGACGGTAAAAAGAAGAATCCTTATATTATCCACCGTACATCTATCGGCTGTTACGAGAGAACTCTCGCACTCTTGATCGAGAAATACGCGGGCGCGTTCCCAATGTGGCTCGCTCCTACACAGGTTAAGATTTTACCGATTGCCGACCGTCACTTTGATTACGCTTACGATATTAAAAAGGCTCTTGAAGAAAAGGGTATGCGTGTTGAAATCGACGACAGAAGCGAGAAAATCGGTTATAAGATCAGAGAAGCCCAGCTCCAGAAGGTTCCTTATATGTTCGTAGTAGGCGATAAGGATATCGAGAATAACGCAGTATCCGTACGCCATAGAAAAGAGGGAGATTTAGGCTCAATGCCGCTTTCCGATTTTATCGCTATGGCTGAGAAAGAAATTGATACCAAGGAGATAAAATAACTCTATGTACAGACAATCATATAACAGGGGCAGACGGGGAATGACCTTTAAGTTTAAACCCCCGAAAGCCCGTAAGTTTAATACCGCTCCGATAAGCGGCGCTGGCTTTGACGGTTCGGCGTCGGGGCTTACCGCGGCGCGCGTGGTGCTTATAGCGCTGATAGCCGTGATAGTTGTCGTCGTAGCGGTGATAGCTGTCAGGATGTTCGCGTTTAATACCGACAGCCGCGCTAATTCGGGTTATAACGCTTCCGAGGATAATAACGCTTTGCTTTTGCGTGTGGTTAATAAGAGCAATCCGCTCGATAATGATTATGTGCCCGAGCTTGTCGAAAAGGACGGGTACAGTATTTCCACGCTGGCTGAAAAAAGCCTCGATAAGCTGCTTGCGGCAGCTGAAAAGGATGATGTAAGTCTTTATGTTAAGTACGCTTATGTAAGCTATAAGGAGCAGGAAAAGATTTATAAATCCGAGTATAAAAAACAGCTTAAAAAGGGTTTGACCGAGGTTAAGGCTCAGGCTTTGACTACGGGTACTATCCCGCAACCCGGCAGAAGCGAGTTTCAGACAGGACTTATGGTAAGCTTCAGAAGTAAGGACAAGGGTAAATTCAAGAATTCCAAGGCGTCCGACTGGCTGTTTAAAAACGCCAAGAGATATGGTTTTGTACTGCGTTATCCCGAGGATAAAGAGGATATTACCTCGATGAACGTAAACTATAAATCGTATAGATATGTCGGCGAGAATAACGCCCGCCTTATGCAGAGCTTGAATATGTGCCTTAACGAGTACAGTAATTACGTTGATTCGAGAGAAACCGTTAATTAGTTATCAGTATTCAGTTCTCAGTTCTCAGTAGTCAGTTTCTGATGTCATCCTGAGTGGTTTGCGGAGCAAAATTCGCGACAGCGAATAATCGAAGGATCTTAAACCTTGAATTAAGAGTTAAGAGGTAAGAGTTA
>DEFK01000004.1:0-11583 GCA_002350765.1 Ruminococcaceae bacterium UBA2854 | reverse complement strand
AGAGTTAAGAGGTAAGAGTTAAAGAATTTATAGATGAACTTATCCTCTATATCCAAAATTTCATAGTGCGTTAAACGTACGGGGGATAGCACATTCAAGAAAGGGACGTCCACGTCTGACGTGGAAAATTAAAAAACTTGACGTGGAAATAAAAAAATACTTGCATTTTGGGAAAAACTATAGTATAATGCTAATGTTGTAATGAAATATATCCTGAACGAGGTGAATAAAATGAAAAATGGAATCCATCCCGATTACCAGCAGACCACAATTAAATGCGCTTGCGGTAACGTTATCGAAACAGGCTCAACTAAGAAGGATATCCGCGTTGAAGTATGTTCAAAATGCCATCCTTTCTTTACAGGTAAACAGAAGTTAGTTGACACAGGCGGACGTGTTGATAGATTTAAAAAGCGTTTCAACATGGACTGATTCTAATCTGATTTTTAAAGACGGCATATTCTGCCGTCTTTTTTCCTTATAAGGGAAAATCTGTATTATCTTTATTAATGAGGCTTTATTATGAGCGATAGTTATAAAACCCTGAAAAAGTATTCGAGCGACGAATTTGTTGAAAAACGCTCTCGCTTTATCGGATACGCTATGCCTGTTACAAGCGAGGATCAGGCAATAGATTTTATAAACAAAATTAAAAAAGAGCATTGGGACGCGCGCCATAATTGCTACGCCTATTCGTTAAGGGAAAACGGTATTAAACGCTACAGCGACGACGGCGAACCCCAGGGTACGGCGGGAGTGCCGATGCTCGAGGTGCTTAATAAAAACGGTATTGTAGACGCTGTGGTGGTTGTAACACGATATTTCGGCGGAATTCTGCTCGGTACGGGCGGGCTCGCGAGAGCCTATTCCCAGGGCGCTAAAATCGCGCTGAATGCCTGCGGAATTGTCACTATGAGTATGTGCGCCGAATGTTGCGTCAGCTGTAGCTATAACCGCTACGGAAAGATCAATACGCTTATTATGAATAACGGCGGCGCGGTTGACGATACCGCGTTTGCGGACGACGTTAAGCTCAGCTTCCATATCCCTGTAGATTTATTACCCGCGCTAAAAAAGGATATCGCCGACGCTACCGCGGGCGAGGGAGAGGTTAAAATAATCGACGAAAAATACTACGAAACCGCCGAATAATGACTTTTTTTAAAATATTTTAGGAAAATATCCTTTTTTGTCGTATTTATAAATAGCGGTTTGTTTTATGCTTATAAATTTTTCCGCTTTCGACTTTAAATGTTACGGGAGGTGTTTGTATGCCGTTGCCTGACGGATTTTTGCAGGAGTTAAAGCTTCGTAATGATATGACCGAAGTCGCTTCCTCGTATGTAAATCTGAAACGTCGGGGAAGAAATATGGTCGGACTTTGTCCGTTCCACGGCGAAAAAACACCTTCGTTTAATATCTATACCGAAAACGGCTCGTTTTACTGCTTTGGATGCGGAGTAGGCGGAGATGTAATTACGTTTATTATGAAAATCGAAAGCCTCGATTATATCGACGCCGTAAAGTTTCTCGCGCAGAGAGCGGGTATGGATATGCCCGAGGACGGCTTTGACGATTCTATGTCGGCGCTGAGAAAGCGTATCTTCGAGGCTAACAGGGAAGCCGCGAGGTTTTTCTATAACCAGCTCTATACTCCAAAAGGAGCTAAAGGACTGAATTATTTTCGAGGACGAGCTCTCGCCGAGCGTACCATAAGGCATTTCGGCTTAGGCTACGCCGACGCGGACAGGTACTCGCTTGTAAATCATTTAAAGTCGCTGGGCTTTAAGAATAACGAGATTGTGCAGGCTAATTTAGCCTACCAGAATAAAAACGGAACAATTTCCGACAGATTTTTCGACAGGGTAATGTTCCCGATAATAGATTTAAGAGGTAACGTAATCGCTTTCGGCGGTCGTATAATGACCGACGCTAAGCCAAAATATCTAAATACCTCCGATACTCCCGTATTTAAAAAGAGCGCTAATCTGTTCTCGCTCAATAACGCGAAGAATACCGACGGCAGAACGCTGATTCTCTGCGAGGGATATATGGACGTAATTGCGCTTAATCAGGCGGGCTTTACCAACGCCGTCGCGACATTGGGTACGGCGCTTACGAGTGAACAGGCGCTTTTGATGAAGCGTTACGCCGATGAGGTTATAATCTGCTACGATTCCGATGAAGCGGGGCAGAAGGCTACCGCGAGAGCGATAGAGCTTTTAAGAAACGCGGGACTTGTAATCCGTGTTATAAATATCCCGCAGGGTAAGGATCCCGACGAGTTTCTTAGGAATAAAGGCGAAAACGCCCATAACGCGTTTAAAAACGTAATTGAACAGAGCGGTAATGATGTTGAGTACCGTATCTCAAAGTTTAAGTCGAAATATAACCTCGAGGTTACTGAGGATAAAGTCGCCTATCTTAACGAGATAGTAAAAATCCTTGTTACGATTGATAACGAGATTGAACAGGATATCTATATATCTAAGATAGCCAAGGAGGTCGGCGTATCTCCCGAGGCTATAAAAACACGACTTTCCAAGCTCAGCCGCAGGCAGTATAACGAAAGACGGCGTGAGAATTTCAGGAGTATTCAGACTAATTTAAACGGCCGCAACGATAAGATTAATAACGAGCGTTATAAAAAACCCCGTGTCAATACGGCGGAAGAGGGTATAATTGCTTATCTTATCAATAATCCCGACAAGCTTTCTTTTATACAAGGCGAGCTTGACGAGAGTAAATTTCAGACAGATTTTAATAAAAAGCTTTATACATATTTCTCTGAAAGAATTAAAAACGGCGAAGACGCTATGTCAGCCGTATCGGGAGATTTTACTCCCGACGAAACCTCGAAGATTTATCAGATTACTAACTCGGAATTTGCGAGAATGGCTAACGAAGCCACCTTGCGTGAGAATATACGGGTTCTTAATGATGAATACCTGAAGCTGAAAACAGCCGATATGTCCACAGCCTCAGACGAGGATATTATGGAAAGACTAAGAAGATTAAAAGAAAGTCATAAGTAAACGATTGCCGGGAAAGGATTGATTATATGGCAGCGAACGATAAAAAAGCAATTATTAAGGAACTTACCGACTTAGGTAAATCTAAGGGTAATCTTACTAACGACGAGATTATCGAGGCGTTAGGAGAGGTCGAGTTTAAACCCGAGGAGCTTGAGAAGCTTTACGATTCTTTAGAGCAGCAGGGTATCGAGATTATCGAGGATATCGAGAATATCGACTTCGACCAGATTGCCGAGGAGGAAGCTAAGAAGGGCGACGGTAAGGGCGATTCGGGAGAGGCTATCTCTATTGACGATCCCGTTAAAGTCTATCTTAAAGAAATCGGACGTGTTCCGCTTTTAACTCCCGAGGAGGAAATCGAGCTCGCGATCAAAATCGCCGAAGGAGATGTACAGGCTAAAAAACGCCTCTCCGAAGCTAACCTCCGTCTTGTTGTAAGTATCGCTAAGCGTTATCTCGGTCGAGGAATGCAGTTTCTCGACTTGATCCAGGAGGGTAACTTAGGTCTTATTAAAGCGGTAGAGAAGTTCGACTATACCAAGGGCTTTAAGTTCTCGACCTACGCTACATGGTGGATTCGCCAGGCTATAACAAGAGCTATCGCCGACCAGGCGCGTACAATCCGTATTCCCGTACATATGGTAGAAACCATTAATAAGGTTAAAAAGGTAAGCACACAGATTCTCCACGAAAAAGGCCACGAGCCTTCCTCCGAGGAAATCGCCGAAAAGCTCGATATTTCCGTCGAGAAGGTACGCGAGATTGTCCGCGTAGCCCAGGAGCCCGTTTCGCTCGAAACTCCTATCGGTGAGGAAGAGGACAGCCACCTCGGCGACTTTATTCCCGACAGCGACACTCCCGCTCCCGCGGACGAGGCTTCTCACGCGCTTTTAAAGGAACAGCTCGAGGAAGTTTTATCCACTCTCACACCTCGTGAGGCTAAGGTGTTAAGACTTCGTTTCGGACTTGAGGACGGAAAGAGCCGTACTCTCGAGGAGGTAGGTTCCGAGTTTAAGGTAACTCGTGAGCGTATCCGCCAGATTGAAGCGAAAGCGCTTAGAAAACTCCGCCATCCCTCAAGAAGCAAGAAGCTAAAGGATTATCTTGACTAATTTAGAATTTAGAATTGAGAATTGAGAATGGAGAATTTTGGTCGTGCAGGCAGAATAGCAATAACCAAAACATTGACGCCCGACCGTATTGGTAATCGAATAATAAACTAAATAAGCACCTATCGGTATTATGCCGTTAGGTGCTATATTAATTCTGTCGGGAATATAAGTGTATTGAAAAATCAAGTTATCTACTCGTCATTCATTCTCAATTCTCAATTCTCCATTCTCAATTTATATTTCTCCATTCTCCATTCTCCATTCTCAATTGTTATATATTTAGCGATGCTAAATATATAACCTCGTTCCCGGATATAAAATGTTCGGGTTGCACATACCGTTTTTCTTAGCGATACTTTCGACAGTTGTACCGAATCTCTGCGCGATTGACCAGAGAGTATCGCCGGGGCGGGTAACGTAAATATAGCCGTTTAAATCCTCGGTGTCTACGGGGACGAGTATTTCCTGACCGACGTAAATCTTGTCGGGGTCGGCGATGTTGTTAACCTGTAGTATTTTCTCGACAGTCGTGCCGAAAAAGTTCGCGATTCCGAAAAGCGTATTGCCTTTTCGTACTGTATATCTTATTGTTTCCATATTTCTCCTCCGTTCATTATAGCTTATGTTGTTTTAAGAATTATGTGTCCGTTTTTATGTGACAGGATATTACTATGGTTAATATGCACTAAAAACGGTTATTATTTTCTACACTCTGAAACAGCGCACTTTGCTTATTATTCTAATATAGAAATATACCTATGATTAAATTTGATAAAATATTATGGATAATATAAGATGAAATTCGGAGATGAAAATGAAGTTAAAACATACTGTTTCAATTCTCTTGATTATATTAATATCGACGCTCGGGTTTTCGTCGCTCTTTACGGTGTCAGCCGCTAAGGATTACGAAGCCTACGCAAAAAAACTCGATAAAACCACCTTCGATGGTGAGCTCGGAGCTATCTACAGCAAGGACGTTACCATATTTCGGGTATGGTCGCCTGACGCCGACGCGGTAAGGGTAAAGTTTTATAAGTCGGGTACATCGAAAAAATACACCCGTATAATCTCTCTGTCTAAAAATAAACGCACGGGAGTATGGGCTGTTCACGTAGCGGGCGATTTAAAGAACGTCTACTATACTTACTTGATTACTCATAATAAAAAGACCGTTGAAACCTCCGATATCTACGCGAAAGCCTGCGGTGTTAACGGTAAAAGAAGTATGATTGTCGATTTAAGCTCCACAAATCCCAAGGACTGGGATAAGGATAACCATATTTCCGTGGATAAACAAACCGACGCCCGTATCTGGGAGGTACAGATAAGCGACTTTTCGTCATCCTCCTCGAGCGGTGTTTCTAAGGAAAACCGAGGTAAATACCTCGCGTTTACGGAAAACGGCACTACCGTAAATTCCGTGGCGGGAGCTGAGTCAACCTGCGTTGATTACCTTAAAAAGCTCGGCGTAAATTATGTGCAGATCAATCCGTTTTATGATTTCGGCTCTATAAACGAGAGTGATAAATCGGGCAAGGACAGCGTATATAACTGGGGATACGATCCCGTTAACTATAACTGTCCCGAGGGCTCCTACAGCTCCAATCCCGACAAGGGCGCCGTACGTATCAAGGAATGTAAAAGGATGATTAAAGCGCTCCATAAAGCTGGTATCGGCGTTATTATGGACGTTGTATATAACCATACCCAGGAGTCCGAGAATTCTCCGTTTAATAAAACCGTTCCTGATTATTATTACCGTAAGAATCCCGACGGTTCTTATTCCAACGGCTCGGGCTGCGGTAACGATACCGCCTCCGAACGTAAGATGTTCAGGAAGTTTATGGTCGATTCCGTGACCTACTGGGCTAAGGAATACCATATCGACGGCTTCCGTTTCGATTTAATGGGCTTGCATGATGTAAAGACTATGAATCTTATCCGTCAGTCGCTCGATAACCTCGACGGCGGAGAGAAGCTTCTTATGTACGGCGAGGCGTGGAACCTAGATACAACCGCCGATAAGGGAGCTGTGCTCGCTACTCAGGATAATGTAAGTCAGCTAGATTTAAGAATAGGCGCGTTTGACGACGGCTACAGAGACGCGATAAAGGGCAGTACCGAGGGCGTTGACAAGGGCTATTTACAGTCAGGCGCTAACCGAACCAAGCTGAAAACAGGTATTCTCGCTCAATGCGACGATACTATGGGATGGGCGAAAGCTCCGTCACAATGCGTAACCTACGCTTCGTGCCACGATAATCTAACCTTATGGGATAAGCTTGTAAATTCCGTTAAGGGCGTTAAGGCTGATTATAATAAGCGCTACGAGGATTTAGTCGCGATGAATAAGCTTGCGGGAGCGATTACCTATACCTCCCAGGGAATAAGCTTTATCCTCGCGGGCGAGGAACTGTGCCGAACTAAGAACGGCGATAAGAACAGCTATAAGTCAGGCGTTAAGCTCAATCAGATCGACTGGGAAAACATCTACACCAACGGCGATGTATCCGATTATTATTCGGGCTTAATGGAGATAAGAAAGAATATATCGGGCTTTACCGACGCTGCAAGGAGTACCGCCGACAGCATAAAGTTTAAAGACGATGTACCCGACGGCGTTATCGCGTATACCTTTAATGACGCTAAGTACAATAAGGTTGTTGTTATTTTTAACAGCTCCGATAAAGCTCAGTCTATCCCCGTTAAGGGAAGATTCGTTCAGCTTGCTAACGATGTTACCGCGGGAATGCAGAGCTTAGGTATTGTTGACGGCAACGCGGATTTACCCGCGCGCTCAGCCGCAATTCTGGTGGACAGCGAAGCCTACGAGAAAAACGCTCCCGAGGTTAAAAACGGAAAGGTGATCGTACGTTACCACAGCGCGGATGAGATATTTAAAAGCTACGTGGTAAACGGGGAAAAGGGCTCCGATTATAAAATCGAACCGCTTAACTCCGTGCTGATAGATTACAACGTAAAGAAATCCGAAGGTACTGCGGGCGTAATCAGCGACTCTATCCGCTACTGCGATTTTTACTGTGATAAGTACGATGGTACGCAGTCGAGCGTAACCTTTAACTTTATTGATACCGCTACCGAAAAGAATATTACCGATTCTATAGTTATGACTAACAGGCAGGGTCAACCGTATACAACTTTGGAAATCCCCGCGGTTGACGGTTACAGCCTGGATCTACAGAATCTACCGAAAAACGGCTGCGGTGTATTTACCGATAAAAACCAAACCGTAAATTACCGATATTTAAAGAGCGGCTCCGACGATAAATCCTGTAAGGTCAATATTATTTATATGGCTGATGACGGAAAAATTCTCTCAACGGATACTTTATCGGGCGAAAACGGAAGCGGGTATAAAACAGGCAATATTGAATTTGAGGGATATAAACTGCTTAAAGCTCCCGATAATATCAGCGGAGAATATTCCGACGCGGAGCAGAATGTGCTTTATATCTATACGCCCGTATCTATACTCGAACACCTGCCGACAATTATCGTAATTGTTGTTTTCGCTTTAGCGATAACTCTGTTTATAGTTATCTATTATAAACGCCGAAAAGCTTTTCTTATGAAAAGCATAGATATTAAATAAATTATACCCGTAAGGGTTTAAAGGAGGAATTCTATATGGCAAAGAAATTTTTGTCCGCATTACTCTGCGTTCTATTAATCGCATCATCCGTTGTGATGGCAGGCGCGGCTACGGCTAAAAACGCCGCAGGCGCCGATACAGAGTACGCTGTCGCTGCTCGTCAGCTCGACAACAAGTACGGCTATAACGGAAACGATTTAGGCGCGACTTACTCGAAAGAGTCAACCACCTTTAAGGTATGGGCTCCTACAGCTACTGAAATCAAGCTTAATCTTTTCGCTACAGGAAGCGATTCCGAAGAAGGCGCTAAGAAATTAGGCACTTACCAGCTGAAAAAAGAGCTTAAAACCGCAGGTGACGACAGTACATTCACAGGTATATGGAAATATACGGCTGAAGGCGATTTAAAGAATAAGTATTATACTTATACTATTACCGCCAAAAACGTTACAGGCAAGAAAACTACTACTAAAGAAACAGCGGACGTTTATTCCGTTGCTACAGGCGTTAACGGAAAGCGTTCTATGATTTGCGACCTTTCCGAGACTGACCCCGAGGGTTGGGATAAGGACGCTCATGTTGTTTTAGATAAGAACACCAAGAGCTCCGTTTGGGAAGTTCACGTAAAAGACTTCTCCTATAACGAGAACTCGGGCGTTTCCGAAGCTAACCGCGGTAAATACCTCGCGTTTACGGAAACAGGCACTACATTAAACAACGAGGGTAAAGTTTCTACTTGTATAGATTACCTTAAAGAACTCGGTATTACTACAGTTCAGATCAACCCGTTCTATGACTACGGTTCAGTTGACGAGTCGGGAAGCAGCGTACAGTTTAACTGGGGTTACGATCCCGTTAACTACAACGTTCCCGAGGGTTCATATTCAACAAACCCCTATGACGGCAACGTTCGTATAAAAGAGTGTAAGCAGATGATCCAGGCTCTCCATAACGCGGGTATCTCCGTAGTAATGGACGTAGTTTATAACCACACTTATTCAGCTGATTCATGCTTCGAGCGTACAGTTCCCAACTACTACTACAGAATGAAGAACGACGGCTCTTATTCCAACGGCTCAGGCTGCGGAAACGAAACCGCTTCCGAGAACTTAATGTTCAGAAACTATATGATTCAGTCATGTCTCTACTGGGTAAACGAATACCATGTTGACGGTTTCCGTTTCGACCTTATGGCTCTCCATGATGTAGAGACTATGAACCTTATCCGCGCTGAGCTCGATAAGGTTGATCCTAAGCTCACAACATGGGGCGAAGGTTGGACAGGCGGCTCCAGCACATCTCCCTCTACAACCTGCACAGGCGCCGCGTTCAAACAGGCTAAACAGAGTAGCGCTAAAGACCTTAACGAGAGAGTAGGTTTCTTTAACGACGGTATCCGTGACGGCTTAAAGGGAAGCGTATTCCAGAAAACAGGCGCGGGCTGGATTCAGGGCACAACAGGCTCTTACCAGAACGTAATTTACGGTATTCTCGCTAATGTTAAGAACGGCAGCTGGCATCCGCGTCAGCCTTCCCAGTGCGTAACCTACGCTTCCTGCCACGATAACCAGACGCTTTGGGACAGACTTTGTGATTCACAGGCGCTTAACGATTATTTCCGCAGACGTCATCCGATCCTCGTGGCTGAAAACAAGCTCACAGGCGGTATCCTCGCTATGTCACAGGGTGTAACATTTATGCTCGCGGGCGAGGAAATGGGACGTTCCAAGGATAACGACGAGAACAGCTACGCTTCCGACGCGAAGTTAAATATGCTCGATTGGGAA
This sequence comes from Ruminococcaceae bacterium UBA2854, assembly GCA_002350765.1. GTDB lineage: Bacteria > Bacillota > Clostridia > Oscillospirales > Acutalibacteraceae > Ruminococcoides. Next base: position 2,033 of record DEFK01000004.1, on the reverse strand, counting down.
CAGGCTAAGACAAACGCGGATATCGTTTCCTACTACAAGGGAATGTTAAAGATCCGTAACAGCTTCTCACCCTTATATGATGATACAAACGCTTCTCAGGAAGGCTATACTATTTACTCGGGTTCCAAGAACTCTACCTTGACATACGCCGCTGTATGGGATAATAAGACAGAAGGCGAGTGGAGCAAGCTTGCCGTACTCGCTAACGCTGATAAGGTTGATACCGAGTTTACTATCGAGGAGAGAGACGGAGTTACCGATTGGGTAATTATCGCCAACGATAAGTACGCGGGCGTTAAGGCTATCTCCGAGAACGGTAAGACATTTAAGATCCCCGCTAAGTCAATGGTAATTGCCGTTGATAAAGCAAGCTTCGATAAGGTCGGCTTAAAGTCTGACTTAGGCGTAGTTACAGTTAAGCACGTTAACGGTGTTACAGGCGAAACAATCGAAGAATCCGCCGTTACAGGTACAGTAGGTTCCAAGTATTCGCTCTCAATTCCCTCAAGCCTCGGTAAAGAGTTTGACGTAAGCGAAATCGACGGCGATATGGACGGAACATTTAAAGAAGATACCCAGAATGTTACTGTAACATACGGTTATTATGTTCCCGAGTCCGTTAAAACAGACCTTAACGGCGACGGAAAGTATAATATCAACGACGTAACATATATGCAGAGAGCTCTCGCTAATATCATCTCTATTGACGACGCGAAGAAAAAGCAGGCTGACGTTAACTTCGACGGCGTGTTCGACGTTAATGATGTTACAATGTACCAGAAGGGTCTCGCCAGATTCAACGTAAGCACAGGCCATGTTATAGTTAACTACTATAATAAGGATACTAACGATAAGATTTTAAGCTCTGTTGATTACGAGGGTAAGGTAGGAGAAACTTACGAGATTCCTAAGGGAGTAGCTTTAGGCTATCAGCTCGATACTACCCAGCTTCCCGAAGAAAAGGTTGTCGTTCCTTACGGCACCAAGGAAGTTAACTTCTATTACACCGCTGGTTCTTCGACAGTAACTCTTAACGTTAAGCACAGCGGTTCGGCTGACTGGGATCCCTCGCTTTGGATCTGGGGCAGTAAGAACGGCGATGATTCAGGCACAAACTACTGTAAGAAAAAGACCTGGCCTGGAGATACTCTGACAGCTAAAGACGGTAACGGCTGGTATACAACATCCTTCGATGCTGACGAGGACGACGATTCGTACAACTTCTTAATCTCCGACAGCGGCTCGCCGCAGTCTATCGACTGCAAGGGCTTCGCTCAGTCCGAGCTCTGGATTGTAATTGATGACAGTAAAGACGGTGTAAACCTTGTAGTTTACGACGTAAATCCCGATACTAACCCCGAAGCGAAACCGTTCTTTAAATCCTGATAAATAAATTCACGGGAGAGCATACGCTCTCCCGTGTTTTCTATAATATAAATGTTGTGTAAATAATAACTCTAATAATCTATTGTATTTTTTATCAGTTATGTTATAATAAGGATAGAATAATATAAGAGAGGTGTTAGTAATGTCAACAAAAGAAAGAATAATAAACCTTATTGATGGGCTGTCCGAAAGCCAGCTTAATGGTTTGCTTCAAATGTTAACAGGATATGTAACACTTATTTCCGATAAAGATGATGACGCGTATTGCGCTGAGCTTTACGAGGAGTACGTTAATGACAGTGACGAAAACAAAAACGATAACATCAGTATAGAAGAATTCAGTTCTGAATTGGGAATAGCGCTGTGATGAAATATAGAATTGAGATTAATAAAAAAGCTCGAAAATTTATTGCGTCTCAGCAGCCTAAACAGCAAAAGCGTATTATTGAAGCGATATATAAGCTCCCTGACGGAGAAGATATTAAGCGTTTAGTCGGTTATAATAATGTCTATCGTTTAAGAATAGGAAACTATCGTGTTGTTTATGAAATACACGATGATGTACTACTGATTATTGTTGTTAACGCGGGAAATCGCGGAGATATTTATAAACAGCTTTAAAAGAAAAACAAGGGGCTGTCGCAAAA
>DEFK01000018.1:77776-143389 GCA_002350765.1 Ruminococcaceae bacterium UBA2854 | reverse complement strand
CAGATTAACGACTACGGCGAAACATACTTTACAGTCGACGTTCCCGACGGAGCTGTAGGTTGTGTTGTAAGCAACGGTAACGGCGCTCAGACAACCGATATTACCGATTTTACAGCCAAAGGTTATTATACCGATGGTTCAAAAGACGGCAGCGGTCACTTTGTCGCTATTCCCTGGCCCGACGGTGACGGCGGCGAAGGCGGCGGAGAAGGTGGCGGCGAAGGCGGCTACAATCCCGGTCCCGGAAACGGCCCCTATACTGTAGTTCTCGACGCATCAGGCGTTGACACAGGTTACGTTGACTGGCGCGCATGGACATGGACAGGTGACAACGAAGGTTACTGGGTAGGCGCTACAGGTACATCCGCGGCTGATATTACTTACACAGGTTTAGAGGAAAACGTAGTATTCGCTTACTTTACCGCAGGCAGTGGTGCAGGCTGGGACGGTAAAATCGGCCAGACAGGCGATTTAGTTGTAGAAGGTACGACATTTACTCTTTACGCTGCTGATCCCGGAGACGGCGGAGTACAGGGCGATTGGTCAGGCGAAATTGATAATCCCACTGATCCTCCTACCGATCCCATAACCGATCCCGTAACGGACCCCGTTACCGATCCTGTAACCGACCCTGTTACAGATCCTGTGACTGATCCTGTAACTACTCCCGTAACAACTCCCGTTACTACTCCCGCGACAACTCCGTTCCCCACAGACGCTCCCGCGCCTGACGAGAACGAGAACCTTTATGTTTCCGCTAAGTCAAATATTGATACCGCGGGTTCAAGAGTAAAGGTAGCAGGCAATAATATTACCGTAACATATTATCTTAAGTTAAACGAGAAGATTGACGACGGACAGTTCTCTGTAATATACGACAGCTCGAAGCTCAACCTTTCTTCTACATATAACACCAAGGATACAATGTTTACAATTATTAAGGACGCTAACTATAACTTAGGCGCGGCTCCCGCTACAGCTAAGTTTAATTTCACAGGCACAAACGGAGCCTATGACTTTACAAACGGCGGCGTTCTTGTAAATCTCGTATTTACACGCAAGAGCTCTACCACTACAGGTACTGCTTACGTATATCTCGATATGGTTGACCTCGATTCAAAAACAACCGCGTATGTTGAGAATTCTGAGGTTAAGAATCCTAACGTTCAGCTTTCTCAGGTTGTATCCGAGGTTCCCGTAACCGAGCCTAAGGCTGAGGAAGTCGCTACAGGCGCTACTCAGAACCTTACAATCAACGCTTCCTCTAACGTTAACCCCGAGGTTCAGAAGATATTCTGCGATAAGGTTAACGCTAAGGTTACGTTCAGAATGACAGTGCCCGAGCTTATCGCGTATGGTAAGGGCGTTGTTACTTACGATAGCTCCAAGCTCGCCTTAGAGGCTAAGTACAACAGCCAGAGCACAATGTTTACCACACTTAATACCCAGACTATCTATAACCTCCACGCGGGTACAGGTACAATGATGTTCAGCTTTACAAGCGCCGATCCCGTTACACAGTCGGGTACATTCGATTTCAGAAGCGGCGGAGATATTATCACCCTTTCGTTTACCGTAAGAGACGGAGCTACAGGCGAGGCTGACGTATATCTCGACTTAATGGATTTAGGTTCATTCTCGACAGATTACGTATCAGGCGGTACAATTACTCCCGCGGCTGACAATATCACATCCAATATCGTTATTTTACCCGAGGTTTCTCCGACAGTAGTTCCCGATGTAACAATTCCGATTGCTACGGTTACTACCGAAACAGATCCTACTCCGGGCCCTGACGAGACTACAACTCCCGTAGTAACGACCTCTCCCAATACGACAATAGCTCCTCAGCCTACAACCGTCGTTCCTAAGCCGACAAGCGCGACTAAGGCTACTGCACCGACAATCGCTCCCTCTAAGGTTAACTTCTCCAAGAACCCCGACGAGAAATCGGCTGTAAACGCGCTCGCTAAGGCTAAGTCCGACGCTGACCCCAAGGGCTCTGTATTCAATAAGCTCAAGGCTAAGGTTGCGAAAACTACTAAGAACTCCAACAAGATTACCTGGAATAAGGTATCGGGAGCCAAGAAGTATATCGTAATGGGCAATAAGTGCGGCAACGGCAATAAGTTTAAGGTTCTCAAGACTACAACAGGCAAGAGCTTTACCCAGAAGAAGTTAAAGAAGGGCACATACTATAAGTATGTAATTCTCGCCGTTAACTCGAAGGGCAAGGTAGTTTCCGCTTCTAAGGTAATCCACGTCGCTACCAAGGGCGGTAAGAATACCAACTATAAGAGCCTCAAGCTTAATAAGACCAAAAAGACCTTAAAGAAGGGCAAGACCTTTAAGGTTAAGGTTAAGAAAAAGACTAAGATGAATAAGAAGGGCAGGGTTAAGAACCACCGCAAGATTAAGTTCGAGTCAGCTAATACCAAGATCGCTACCGTAAACTCTAAGGGTAAGATCAAGGCTAAGAAGAAGGGCACAACTTACGTATACGCTTACGCTCAGAACGGCGTATTCGCGAGAATCAAGATCAAGGTTAAATAATCTATGCTAAAATATTACAGGGCTGTCGAAAGACAGCCCTGTTTACATTGTCGGAATTTTGTGATATACTAATATGACTATAATAATAAAAACATAAGCGCGAGCAAAAGCGAAGGATCTGTTTTTTCTTCCATAAGTAAAAGGATTAAAAGAAGTATTATACTTTCTTCCTTATCCTTGAAAAACGCCTTAACTGGATCGTCGGGCGGTTTTACGCTCGGAGCGGTTTCGTTAGGCTTTGGAGCTTCCCGCTGAGGTTTAGGCGCGGGGCGGTGATTGATACGCGCGTTACCGCGCATCTGCGAAGCCCGTCGTAGAGCTTCCTGTGTAATAGGGTCTATATCGGGCATATTCGCCGCAACCTTTCTAAATCAGATTAAATATTCCCTCGCTTTTTAATACGGGTAACAATCGCATAAGGGAGAGCATCTTTTTAGCCGAGTCAAGCTTACGGCATTTTTCGTCGCTTAAAAACGGTCTTAGCGCCGCGAGTAAGCGGGTGGTATCGTCCTCGCGGTTGACCTGCGATAAAAGCGGAGCGATTTTCGCGATACTCGAAAGCGCTTCGTCGGAGATAGACGGCTCGTTATTAACAGGTTCTACGGGTTTAGGAGCTTCTCCTCCCGATATTCCGAGCATTTTTCCGAGGTTCTGAACCTCCTTTAACGCTTCGGGATCCGCCATTATTTCGGCGATTTTATCCTGAATGTTATCCATTTTCGGACAGCTTTCTCATTAGCGCTTTAGCGGCGCTCGAGTTTAGTATTTCCGCGGATTTCTCGGGGTTGTTAAGAATGGATTTAAGCTGCTCTGCCTGAGCGCTGTTAAGTCCTTTCATAAGCTTTTCTACCTTTTGCTTGTTTTTGGTATCCGCGGTCTGATTACCGCTGAGCCCGTTTTTATTAATAAAGCTATTAATTAAGCTGTTTATCTCGTTGTTATTCATTGTATCACCTCTGTATATACTATGCTTTTTAAATATTTTTATGAATGCTTTTTAGCCGATTACGGCTTGCTGTATATAAGAAGGACTTTTTAAATGGTGGCGATAATATGAAAATTTTATTACTGTCTGATTCTCACGGAAATATGAATGCTGTGCTTACCGCTCTGAAAAAATACGGCTCGAACGCCGATATAATTGTTCATTGCGGCGACGCTACAAGGGGAGAGGCGGACGAGCTCGTTGAGCTTAACCCCGAGAAAACCGTAGTGTGCGTAAGCGGTAACTGCGACTGGGGCAGTATGTATAAAAATGTAGAGTATATTACCGTCTGCGGTAAAAAGATAATGATTACCCACGGCCATATCTACTGTGCGAAATACAGCTTAGACGCCCTTTATGAGCAGGCTGTAAACGAGGGCTGCGACCTTGTCTTTTTCGGCCATACCCATAACCCTACCGATGAAACCATCGGTAACGTGCGTCTTATTAACCCTGGAAGCTGTTCGAGATATGATCCGACCTGCGCGACTGTTGAAATAGACGATAAGGGCAACGTGCTCGTAAATCATCTGAAAATTGATTAATAACGATAAATATGATATAATAAAAGTTGAGGCAAATTATGATTCTTCCCGAGCTGACAGGAAATGAAAATTTAAAAAACCAGCTTTCGCGGCTTGAGGAGCAGAACCGTATGCCTCACGCCGTGATAATAGACGGCGGAAATGAAGAATTACGCCTTAAACTTGCGGAGCATCTCGCGATGTGGGCGGTATGCGAGTCCGAGGGAGAAAAGCCCTGCTCAAGCTGTAAGGGCTGTACTTTAGCTAAAGCTAAATCCCATAGCGACATCCATTACGCCGAGGGCGAGGGTAAGACCGACAGCTACAATAAAAAGGAAATGAGCTTTATCGTAAAGGACGCTTATATAAAGCCCTATATTGCCGACAGGAAGGTGTATATCCTCTCGGAATGTGACAGGAAGCTGCCCGTAATTTCCCAGAATATTTTCCTTAAAACGCTCGAGGAACCGCCGCAGGACGTACTTTTTATTATGACCTGTAAGACCTCCAAGAGCCTTTTGGAAACTATCCGCTCGAGAGCTATGACCTTTACTCTCGAGAGCGAGTTAGGATACAGCGACGAACACCTCGACTTAGCCCGTGAAATCGCCTTAGGTATTGTGGCGAAGTCGGAAATGGATTTGCTGAAAGCTACCTATAAGCTTGACGAAAGGGCTAAAGCTCTTACGGTTTTGGATTTGGTGATTCAGCTGCTTAGAGACGGCTTGGCGGTGTATGTCGGCAGTGAAGCGGAGCTCGATGCGGAAATCGCGGAGACTCTTTGCAGAAAGCTAACGAAGAAAAACTATTTGGAACTTATAGATATAACGAAGGACGCTCAGCTTAAAATTACGCAAAATGTAGGACTGAAGCTCGTGTCTACCGAATTATGCGCGAAATACAGGAGGGCGCTATGGCAGAGGTAATAGGAGTAAGATTTAAAGAGGTCGGAAAGATTTATTATTTCGACCCTAAGAATAAAAAGCTAAAAACGGGTGAAAAGGTTATTGTTGAAACCGCCCGCGGAATAGAGTGCGGAGTTGTGGCGCTTGCTAATAAGAATATCCCCGACGAGGAGATTATACATCCCCTAAAGCCGCTTATCCGTAAGGCTAACGATAACGACCTTTCCCATATTGAGGAGAATAAAAAACGCGAGAAAGAGGCGTTTAAGATTTGCGAGCAGAAAATTGCCGAGCATAATCTCGAAATGAACCTCGTTGACGTGGAATATACCTTCGACAACAACAAGATTCTATTCTACTTTACCGCCGACGGACGTGTTGATTTCCGAACACTTGTTAAGGACTTGGCTTCCGTTTTCCGTACAAGAATCGAGCTTAGACAAATCGGAGTTCGTGACGAGGCTAAAATGCTGGGCGGACTTGGAGTTTGCGGACGTCCGTTCTGCTGCCACAGCTTTATGGGCGATTTCCAGCCCGTTTCGATAAAAATGGCTAAGGAACAGGGATTATCTCTATCTCCCGTTAAGATTTCGGGAACCTGCGGACGGCTTATGTGCTGTCTTAAATACGAGCAGGAAGCGTATCTCGATCTGCTTAAACGTACTCCGAAGGTCGGAGCTATCGTTAAAACTCCCGACGGTAAAGGTCTTGTTGTAGAAAACAACCTTATTATGGGCAGGGTAAAGGTTAAGCTCGACTCCTCGCCCGAGGACGCCGCTCCCGCTAATTACGGCGTAAGGGAAGTAAGAATCCTTAAAGACGGCTATATAAAAATGAATAAAAAGGAAATTGATGAGCTGAAACATCTGGAAGAGTAAGCCCATTGGATTTCTACGGTTTTTTTGCCTGTCGGAATAGTTCACTTCGGCAGGCTTTATTACATTCAGGAGGTTCAGAATGAAAAGATTAATCGGAATAATTCTACCCGTTATAATGGTTTTATCGGTTTTCGCGGCTATACCGCTAAGCGCGGACGCGTATCTTGACTATGAGTTTGCCGAGAGCGGATGTATCGGCAACTACGAGGAAAGACCTGAATACGCGTACAATGATCCAAAAAACGGCACTAATGTTACGTATACCTTCGATGAAGCTTCGGGAACATTGACCTTAACCGCTCATACTGATGTGAGTCTGGATTGCAGAATAGCAAGTTATCATACGCCGATTTTTCAAAACCAGAATAAAATCAAACACTTAATCGTAAATGAAGGAGTAACAGGTTTTTGTGTAAACGCTTTTGCGGGATGTACCGAACTGACAGACGTTAAGCTCCCCGCTACATTAAGTGAGCTGGAAAGCGGCTTGTTCGCTAACTGTACTTCGCTTAAAGAGGTAACATTAAAGGGAGCGGTAACTGCAATAAATGACGATGCTTTCTATAATTGTTCCTCGCTCGAAAAAGTTACGCTTAATGATAAGCTTGCGACTATCGCTTATGAAGCGTTTGCGGGATGTGAAAGCCTTAAAGAAATTGTAATTCCCAAAAGCGTTAAGGAAGTAGGCTATTATGCGTTCGGAGCTTGTAAAGCTCTTAAAAATGTTGTATTCAAGGACAGTCCCGCGTCTATCGGCAATTCAGCGTTTACGGGTTGTACCGCGCTGGAGAGCGTCGATTTCGGAAGCGCCTTAAAAGAACTTAAAGATGACGTTTTCTACGGATGTACAGCGCTAAAAAGCGTTACAATTCCCTCGACCGTAAAGAAAATATCCGAAAAGGATTTCTCGGGCTGTTCCGCGTTAACGACGGTTAAGCTAGGCGAGGGTGTTGAAATAATAGACGAGAGCGCTTTTGAGGATTGCGTTTCTCTTAAATCCGTAAGCTTGCCGAAGTCGTTAAAAACAATAAACGACAGCGCTTTCAGAGGCTGTACGAGCCTTACCGATATAACGCTCCCCGAAAAGCTCGAAACACTGGGCGTAGTGGCATTTTCCGATTGCTCGTCACTTAAAGAAATGACAGTTTCCGCAAGTATTAAAGATTTAGGAAAAAGTGTGTTTATGAATTGTGAAGGGTTAACCAAATTCGTTTTCGCGGACGGAATCAGCGCAATACCGTATAGATATTTATCGGGCTGTAAGAATTTAAAGACTGTTCAGATTCCTAAGTCCGTAACGAAAATAGAATACGGAAATTTCTACTATGATTCGGGTGTTACCGATGTTTACTACGGAGGAAGTAAAGAAGATTGGCAGAAAATCGAAATAGAAGGCGATAACTATCGTCTCGACAGCGCGACAATCCACTATAACGCCAAGGCTCCCGTGGTAAAAAAGGATAATCCTGTTTCCGTAACCGTTAAATCCAAGTCGTTAAAGGCTAAAAAGCTTAAATCAAAGAAGCAAACAATTAAGCCCTTTACCGTTAAAAACGCAAAGACAGCGGTAATTTTTACTAAGGTGAAAAAGGGAACAACATCTAAGATTTATAAGAAAATTACAGTTAACGGCAAGACGGGCGCGATTACCTTTAAAAAAGGTAAATACGCTAAAAAGGCATATAAGGTTGCGGTTAAAATAACCGCTAAGGGTAATTCAAGTTATAAAGCAAAGACATTAACGAAAACAGTAAAGGTAAAAATAAAGTAGAATAAGATTTTAAGGTTATAGTGCACATATTCTTTGTGCGAAAATTAGTAATAATTCACAAATTTTATCCTAAACTCTATCTTAGCTAACACTAACCTATTGCATTTTAACGAAAATGTGATAGAATATATATAATACTTTAAGGAGGACTTGGTTATGGCATATAAGATTTCAGACGATTGCATTATGTGCGGCGCTTGTGTTGACGAGTGTCCTTGCGGCGCTATCTCTGAGGGCGACGGCAAATACGTTATCGACGCTGATACTTGCGTAGATTGCGGATCTTGCGCTGACGTATGTCCTGTAGGCGCTCCCGCTGAGGGTTAATAAGCGATTGGATTACTTAAAACGGCAAGGTTTAACCTTGTCGTTTTTTATTTATAGTGTTATAATATCCAAGGAAAGGAAGTGAGCCTATGTCCGATAAAAAGGAAAAGCTTGAACCGCTCGGAAACGGCGTGGAAATATACGTAAATGAATTTTACCATTTTTCGACCGATACTATTCTGCTCGCCGATTTTGCTAAGCCGAAGCGTAATACAAAGGCGGTTGACCTCGGCACGGGCTGCGGAACAATTCCTTTTTTATGGAGCAGGAACGATACCGCGATTGAGATTTCCGCCGTGGAGATTCAGGACGAGGCGTGCGCTTTAGCCGAGCGCTCCCGTGTACATAACGGCTTTAATAATATAAAAATAATCAACGCCGATTTAAAGGAATTAAAAGGCGTTTTACCGTTCGGGTATTTCGATTTGGTATGCTGTAATCCGCCGTATAAGCTTTCGGGCGGCGGGATAAAGAATCCCGATAACGCAAAGCTTCTGGCTCGTCACGAGGAGAGCTGTTCTCTCGAGGATATTACCCTCGCGGCTAAGAATCTTTTGCAGTTCGGCGGACGGTTTTGTATGTGCCAGCGTCCCGAAAGGCTGACGGACGTATTAGAGGCTATGCGAAAAAACAGCCTCGAGCCTAAGCGGCTGAGGTTTGTACAACAACGTCCCGATAAAAAGCCCAAGCTGTTTTTAATAGAGGGCAGGCGTTCGGCGAACGCGGGCAATCTCGTAGTCGAGCCTACGCTGTTTATTGAGGAAAACGGCGAATTTTCAAGAGAGATGAAAGAAATTTACGGAAGCTATAAGGAGGGTTATGATGAGTAGTAGTGTTCTATACGTAGTCGGAACGCCGATAGGCAATTTGTCCGATTTATCGCCGCGCGCGGTCGAAACGCTCTCCGAGGTCGATTTTATCGCCGCCGAGGATACGAGAGTTACCCTGAAGCTTCTTAACCACTTCGGGATAAAAAAACCGATGGTAAGCTATTACGAGCACAATAAGCGAGAGCGCGGAGAAATAATCTGCGAGCGTATTTTAGCTGGTGAGAACTGCGCTATTGTCACCGACGCGGGTATGCCCTGTATTTCCGACCCTGGGGAGGATTTAATAAAGCTCTGCGAGGAAAAGGGAATTAAAACTATAGTTATCCCAGGTCCGAGCGCGGTTATATCGGCGTTGGCGGTAAGCGGGCTCGAAACGGGAAGATTCTGCTTCGAGGGCTTTATCAGCGTAAATAAAAAAAGCCGTAAGGAGCACCTCGAAAGCCTGAAAAACGAGCGCAGAACTATGATATTCTACGAAGCTCCCCATAAGCTCCCGACCACTTTAAAGGACTTATACTCCGCTTTCGGCGAAAGAAAGCTGTCTATAGTCCGCGAGATAACGAAAATCCACGAGGAAGTTATACGAACAACTACTAAAATCGCCGCCGAAGAACTCGCCGACAGCGGTATAAAGGGCGAGATCGTCCTCGTATTAGAGGGTAAAAAGGACGAAGATAACGAGAGCTATACCTTGGAGCAGGCGGTTGAGCTTGCGAGAAAGCTTATCGAAAACGGCGCTAAAAAGGGCGACGCCGCTAAGGAAATCGCCTCGTTAACAGGCTTTAAGAAAAATGAGATTTATAAGGAAATTATATGATAGCTTTAGAAAAGATACATTCGCTCGATAAATTCGGTTCACGCCCGGGTTTAGAGCGTATAAAGAGGTTTTTAGATATACTCGGTAATCCGCAGGACGACTTGAAGTTCGTCCACGTAGCGGGAACTAACGGTAAGGGCTCGGTCTGCGCGATTGTAAGCTCGGTTCTTACCGAAGCGGGGTATAAGACGGGATTGTTTATCTCGCCTTTTATAGTCGATTTTCGTGAGCGTATCCAGATAAACGGAGAGATGATTTCCGAAAAAACGCTGAATGACGCCGTGGAAAAAACCTTCCCGATAGTCGAAAAGCTTCGTGATGAGGGCTGTATTATAACCGAGTTCGAGTACGTTATGGCGCTGGAGTTTTATATACATAAAAACGCGGGTTGCGACGTCGTTGTGCTCGAAACGGGAATGGGCGGACTGCTCGATTGTACCAACGTAATAAAACCGCCGCTGTGTACGGTTATAACGAAAATCGGGCTCGACCATACCGCCGTGCTCGGCGATACTATTGAGGAAATAGCCCTGCAAAAATGCGGTATAATAAAAAATCCCTCGCCCGCTGTCGTATCAGCTCAGCGCGCGGAGGTTATGGCTGTAATTGAAAAAGATTGTAAAGAAAAGAACGTAGAGCTGATTAAGAGCGAAAAAACAGAAATTGAAATAAAAAGCGAGAGTATAAGCAACACCGTATTTTCGTATAACGGAATGGATATATCCCTGCCGTTCGTAGGCGTTCATCAGCTCGAAAACGCTAAAACGGCGCTTGCGTGTATTGAGGTTATTAGAGAAAGCTTTAACATCTCCGACGAGAATATAATAAACGGATTTAAAAAAGCGGTTAACCCCGCGAGGTTCGAGCTCGTAAGCGAGAATCCGCTGACTATTCTCGACGGCGCGCATAATCCCGACGGTATAACCGCCCTGAAAAACGCCGTCGAAAAGTATAACCCGAAAAGCTCGTCAATTCTTATCCTCGGAATGCTCGCGGATAAAGACAGCAAGAGCTCCGTTAAAATTTTAAAGGGCGTGTTCGATACTGTTTATACCGTTCCCGTTGATAACCCGAGAACGCTGAGCCCGCAAAAGCTCGCGGAAGAATGTAAGAAGTATTTCAGCGAGGTTATGGCTTTTTCTGATGTTAAATCAGCGATTGCCGAAGCAAAGGCTCGGGCTGTAAATAACGACAGCCTGCTCGTTATAGCGGGATCTCTGTACCTTGCGAGCGAAGTCCGACCGTATTTTATAAACTGACAACCAAATAGCGACATATTTTTTAACCTATACCGTTTAAAATGGTATAGGTTTTTCTTTTGAAAGGAAGTAAAAAATGCTTGATACAAATTATAAAAACGATATTCTTACCGTATATCTGAACGGCGAAATCGACCATAACCGCGCTTCGGGTATACGAACCGCGATCGACAGCAGGATAAATACCCTCCGACCAAAAAAGCTGGAGCTCGATTTCTCGAAGGTCAGCTTTATGGACAGCTCGGGAATAGGGCTTATTATGGGACGATACCGCGCTGTCGGATTGATAGGCGGCGAGCTGAAAGTAACCAACGTCCCCGAGAATCTTTCTAGAATAATCGAGCTCAGCGGCGTTACATCTTTGGGGGTGATTTAATGAAATACGTAAACGAAACACATATAAAATTTCCGAGTAAAAGTATAAACGAGGGCTTTGCCAGAAGCGTTGTAGCGGCTTTCGTTCTTGAGCTCGACCCGACTATCGCGGAGCTTGCTGATATAAAAACCGCCGTCAGCGAAGCCGTAACGAACTGCATCGTCCACGGCTACAGACGTAAAACGGGAACGGTCTACATAGACGCGTATATAACCGAGGACAGGCTCGTTATTATTCGCGTCCGTGATAAGGGCGTCGGAATAGAGAACGTAAAAGAAGCGATGAAACCCCTGTTTACAACCGCCGAAAATGAAGAACGCGCGGGACTGGGATTTGCCGTTATGCAGAGCTTTATGGACAAGGTAAAGGTAAAATCCGCAGTCGGAAAAGGCACTACCGTAACGCTCGAAAAGCTTATTGTACCCTTGCGATGAACGATAAAATGGTAGAGGACAACCTCGCGCTTGTACACGCCTGCTGTAAGCGGTTTAAGAACCGCGGAATCGAGTACGAGGAATTGTATTCGGCGGGCTGTATGGGACTTGTAAAGGCTGTGAGCAGGTTTAATCCCGATTACAACTTACAGCTCTCCACCTACGCCGTACCCGTTATTCTGGGCGAGATTAAAAGGCTTTTCCGCGACGGCGGAACGGTTAAGGTGAGCCGAAGTATAAAGGAGCTCTCGCTTAAAATCAACAGGGAAACAAAAACGTTTCAGGAAAAATACGACCGAAGTCCGACTGTCGAGGATCTTTCCGAGTTGCTCGGCATTAGCGGGGAAAAGGTGGCGGAGGCTATAAACGCCGCGCGTTATCCTCTTTCGCTTACGAACAGCTTCGAGGATGACGATGAACGCCAGATTGATTTACCCGTAGACGATACAATGGACAAGCTGACGGATAAGCTCGCGCTCGGCGAGGTTATAGATTTATTGGACGTTAAGGATAAAAAGATAATTGAGCTAAGGTATTTTAAATACAAAACCCAGACCGAAACGGCGAAAGCCCTCGATATGACGCAGGTGCAGATAAGCAGGCGCGAGAAGAAGATACTCCTGTTTATGCGGGAAAAGCTATCTTTTAATGCTTAGTTATTAGTTCACAGTTCTCGGTTTTCAGTGTTTTAGACGAGCAGACAGAGAGGTGCAAAAAACTACAATTGTTTCCCGAAGGTATTTATATGCTCCGCAAGCGGAGCTTGCATATTAATTATGTCGGGCTAAAACGGCTGTTTATTATGCTATTCTATCTGCACGACAATAACTGAGAACTGACCACTGACTACTGAGAACTAAAAAACAGCACAAGCTCTCAAGCTTGTGCTGTTTTATTACATTATTCACATAATTTTTTTAAATCCTCGAGGTCGTAAGGCGTCTGCTGATATACGTAGTAGTTGAGCCAGTTGGTATAGATAAGCGAAGCGTAGCTCTTCCAGTTCATCGGAGGTGAAGCGCAGGGGTTGTCGTCGGGGAAATAATGCTTAGGAACCTTTATATCGAGCCCCTTGTTTATATCCCTGAAATACTCCCTCGCTAAGGTGTCGCGGTCGTATTCGGCGTGGCCGAGTATATAGAACTCGCGGCCGTTTTTACTGCAAACTATCGCAACTCCCGCCTCGTCGCTTTTAGCAAGGATTTCGAGCTGAGGCTGTTTTGTAATATCCTTCTCTACAACTCCCGTGTAGCGTGAGTGCGGAATTTTAAACGAATCGTCAAAGCCTCGTAAAATGGGGTGGAGCGGGTTTAATATAATGTGCTCGAAAACGCCCGAAAGCTTTTCCTTGAACTCGAATTTTCGTACGCCGTAGCGGTGGTACAGCCCTGCCTGAGCTCCCCAGCATATATGGAATGTCGAGTATACGTTGGTCTTAGCCCAGTCGAGAATCTCGCAAAGCTCATCCCAGTAATCCACATCCTCAAAATCCATAAGCTCAACAGGCGCGCCCGTGACGATCATACCGTCGAAACGCTGGTCTTTAATATCGTTAAAGGTTTTGTAGAAGGTGGTGAGATGACGGCGCGAGGTGTTCTTGGATTTATGAGTAGCCGTCTGTAAAAGCTCAATATCAACTTGTAGCGGAGAGTTACCGAGCAGCCTCATAAGCTGGGTTTCGGTTTCGATTTTTGTCGGCATAAGATTAAGTATAATAATCTTCAGCGGACGGATATCCTGGCTTAACGCTCTCTCCTCGGACAT
Source organism: Ruminococcaceae bacterium UBA2854 (assembly GCA_002350765.1). Classification (GTDB taxonomy): domain Bacteria; phylum Bacillota; class Clostridia; order Oscillospirales; family Acutalibacteraceae; genus Ruminococcoides. Next base: position 129,966 of record DEFK01000018.1, on the reverse strand, counting down.
CACAAATATATTTTCTTCCTCTAAAATCTTAATAGCGGGAAGATGGCTCTGTACTTTAATCGGCATCTTTTATATATCCTCGTTATGCTTGCAGTTCCTGTTTGAAATTCATATCCCCTTGGTTAGTTAATTAGTGTTCAATAGTTTTGTTTTATTGTATAAAAGACTATCAATATTTATACAGTCGGGATACCGTTGTCGTTTTTTAATCCGAACTGTCTGCGCGACCAAAATACTGATCACTGCTCACTAATCACTAGCCACTAATTTAATACTGTTTTCCCCAGTATACCATATGCTTGGCGGGTTTTCCGCAGCATACGCAGGTATCGGCTAAATGCTCCTCCTCAAAGGGGATACAACGGCTCTTAACTCCGCCCGTAACCTCTTTAAGCTTGTCCTCACATTCGCTGTCGCCGCACCACATAGCCTTGATAAATCCGCCCTGCTCTTTTCCGAGCTCAACGAACTCATCGTAGGTTGTGGCAACGTGAGTTTTCTCTTTCATATTTTCAAGCGCTCTTTCGTACATAGCGTCGTGAATAAGCTGTAATACTTCCTCGATTTTCTCCTCTAAGCTCTCGAGCGGAGTGAAAATCTTCTCTCTTGTATCTCTGCGTACGATAACGCACTGGTTTTTCTCTATATCCTTGGGGCCGATTTCAACTCGTACGGGAACGCCCTTCATCTCGTACTCGGAGAACTTCCAACCGGGAGCGTGGTCGCTGTCGTCGAGCTTAACTCTGAACTTCTTGCTGAGTCTGTCTTTAAGCTCGCCTGCTTTTTCGAGCACACCCTCTTTATGCTGGGCGATAGGGATAAGCGCAACCTGTATGGGGCTGACCTTAGGCGGTAAAATAAGGCCGTCGTCGTCGCCGTGTACCATAATAATCGCGCCGATCATTCTCGTAGATACACCCCACGAGGTCTGGTGAGGGTTATGGAGCTTATTGTCGCGTCCCTGGAATTTAATATCGAAAGCCTTAGCGAAGCCGTCGCCGAAGTAATGCGAGGTGCCACCCTGGAGAGCGACGCCGTTGTGCATCATCGGCTCGATTGTGTACGTAGCCTCTGCGCCCGCGAATCTTTCTTTCTCTGTCTTTTCGCCGACAACCGCGGGGATAGCGAGAGTTTCTCTGTAGAAATCCTCGTAAACCTTGAGCATACGGAGAGTTTCCTCCTTAGCTTCCTCGGCGGTTTCGTGGAGAGTGTGACCCTCCTGCCATAAGAACTCGGAGTTTCTAAGGAAAGGTCTTGTAGTCTTTTCCCATCTTACAACGGAGCACCACTGGTTGTAGAGCTTGGGTAAATCGCGGTAGGTTTCAACAACCTTTTTATAATGCTCACAGAATAAAACCTCCGAAGTAGGGCGTACAACAAGGCGCTCGGTTAATTTTTCCTGACCACCGATTGTTACCCACGCACATTCGGGAGCGAAGCCCTCGACGTGGTCTTTTTCCTTCTGGAGAAGTCCTTCGGGAATAAACATCGGCATATATACGTTCTCGACGCCCGTTTCTTTAAAGCGTCTGTCCATATCTTTCTGAATGTTTTCCCAGATAGCGTAGCCGTAAGGGCGGAATACCATACAACCCTTAACGCTCGAGTAGTCGATAAGCTCGGCTTTTTTTACGATATCTGTGTACCATTTAGCGAAGTCCTCGTCGCGGCTTGTAATAGCCTCGACCATTTTTTTATTATTTGCCATAGTTTCCTCCGTATTATTACTTTATCATAACATTCCTATTATACATAATAATCGATTCTTTTTCAAGTTCTATGCTTCAATCAGTTTTTCGGTTTTGTTTATTTTTTTACTGTTTGATTCTGATAAAATATCTTTTATAAACGTAAAGGTTACGTAAACATACGTAGCTATATAGAAGAGCGAAGCCCATTTTAGATCCAATACCTGGTATAGATTAAACAGGTAATAACAGTATCCCCTCAGACTTACAAGATTACATACTACAGCTACCCAAATATTCTTTTTATATACAATCGCGTAGATTATAACGAGAATATCGAGCAAATAACCGTAGCGTTCATGCATAGAGGATAAAAGCATAAGGGTTGTAAATACGGTCCAGACTGCTGTCATAATAAGCATTCTGCGGTTGGTTAAATCCGTACCCTTGTGTATCATAAGAATAAGAACTATAGACAGTACGGTAAGCGTTAAGAAAATCGAGAATATCTTTAACAGAGAGTACATATTAGCGTCATTATAGTCACACATAAACGCGTAAAAATTCGGAATATTTAAGTACATTTGCGTAACATTGTTTGTCTGATCGTGATAAACGTTGAATATATCCATCGGATTTCTGCCGAACAGCAGCGCGGGTAAACACATAATTATATCTACCGCGGGAATAATCAAAAAGTGCAGGATTGACGTTTTGCGGGTAAGTACATAGTAGAAAAAGAAAAACGGTAGGATAAATATAACCTGAAGCTTAAACGCAAGCGCTACGCCGAGCATTATATATGAAGGAATAGTTTTATCTTTAATTAAAAAGTAAATCGCCAGTATGATAAAGGATACATAAATAGAATCACATTGAGCCCAGAAAGCGGAATTAAGCACTACCGTAAGCGAGCAGAATGTAATCATATATGTAATAAGAGCGAGGAATTTTTTCTTGCGTCCTGTAAGCTCAAATACAAGTAAAGCGGAACTTAGAGAAAGAACAACATCAAAGCAAACAGAAAGCATCTTGTACCCGAGTAAAGCGTCAATAGGTAAACGTGTAAGGATGAAAATAATAATCTGATACGGGATGTTATAGTTGCCGATTTGCTTTGCCAACACTTCTAATCCCGATTTCTCGATTTGTGACCACCATAGATTTAAGAACACGTTAAAATCGCCGCTATTAAAGCCCAGCCCGAAGTATCTAAGAACAAGCCCTAAAAGAGTTATAAAAATAAAGCTGATAAACAAAAGGTGTTTTTTAATAAAGTTAAAAAACTTGATTTCAATTTTTGTCATTTTTCTATTCCTTTCGACAATTATATATAACAAAACTATATCATTTTTTTCGGTTATTGTAAAGCGTTTAGATTATGATAAGTCGTATCAGTATATATATTTTGCCCTCAGACAAAACAAGACACCCACTTTTGGTGAGTGTCTTATCTTTTAAAGCGATTGTATTTAATTAATTATGAATTAGCTTCGATGTAGTTTACGAGAGCTCCAACAGTCTTAATGTTCTCGATTTCATCGTCGGGAACTTCGATTTCGAACTCATCCTCGATTGACATAAGAAGATCTACAACGTCAAGAGAGTCAGCGCCTAAATCATCCTGAAGGTCAGTAGCCTCAGTAATCTTGTCTTCATCAACATCAAACTGCTCAGCTAAGATTGCTTTAACTTTTTCTAATACCATTTTAATATCCTCCTGAATTTAATTCTTACTTCACCATAGACAAAGCGGTGATTTTTTGATACAATGGTTACTTAGGGATAACCCCTTAAGTTAACAACGAATTGATATGTTGTTACTAAACTATATTATTAGTAAATTCCCTCTTTGTCAATAATTATTTCAAAAATTTTACTTTTTATTTTTACTTTTAATGATTTTATGCTTTTGGAGGCGATATTATGTCAAAAAAATATGCTGTTATAGGTCATCCTATAGGCCATACAATGTCGCCGTTTATCCATAAGCGGCTGTTTGAACTTTCGGGAGTTGATGCCGAGTATACGGTTGTTGATATCGAGCCCGAAAACTTTGAAAGAGATTATAATAATATCCTAAAAAAGCTCGACGGCTATAATATAACTATTCCGCATAAACAGAGGGTTATTCCTTTTCTCGATAAAATCGACGGCAAAGCTGAGATGTACGGAAGCGTAAACACCGTAGCGAATATCGACGGCGTTTCCAAGGGCTATACTACCGACCCTGACGGCTTTCTGAAGGCGCTGGAGTACGCTTCTATTCCGCTTAGCGGAAATGTCGTTATCCTAGGCTGCGGGGGAGTAGCCCGTACTATGGCGTATGAGGCTCTTTTTAAAAATGCCGCGCTTAAATTTGCCGTTCGGGAGAAAAGTATCGGGAAAGCTAAAGCTTTAATTGAAGAAATAAAAACTAAGCTTGATAATCCCGACGTAAGCTATTGCCTTATAGACGAGCTTTCGGAGGATATAACTACCCTTATAAACGCGACGCCCGTCGGTATGTCGCCGAATACGGATTTTATGCCCGTAAGCGAAGCGGTTATAAAACGGTGCGAAAATGTCTACGACGCTATATATAACCCGCTCGATACTAAGCTTATTAAAACCGCCCGCAAGAACGGCGCTAACGCCGAGAGCGGTATGTCTATGCTCGTGTGGCAGGCGGTAGTCGCTCATTACCACTGGGATAAAAGCGATTACGATGTTAAGGATATAGAAAAGCTGTGCGAGGACGCGGCAAAGGAATTGATGAGCAGATGAAAAATATAATTTTGTGCGGCTTTATGGGCTGCGGAAAAAGCACGATAGGACGTAAGCTTTCGGCTAAAACGGAAAAAGAATTTGTCGATATGGACAGGTATATCGAGGCTAAGGCGGGGCTCACCGTCAGCGATATATTCGAGAAATACGGCGAGGGAAAATTCCGCGAGCTGGAATATGAAGCGTGTAAGGAGCTTTCCGAAAAAAGCGACTTGATTATAGCCGCGGGAGGCGGTACGCTTACTTTTCAGCAAAATATTGATATACTCAGCAAAACGGGCAGGATCGTATATATAGATGTAAAGTACGAAATGCTCTGCGAAAGGTTGAAGCGTGATACGAGAAGACCGCTTCTCCAGGTCGAGAACCGCAACGAGGTAATTAAGGAGCTGCTCGAAAAACGCCGACCGATTTACGAGCGCGCGGCTTCGGTTTATGTTGACGGAAACTTTACGTCAACGCGTGTAGCGGATATCGTTTTAGGTATATTACATCAATAATTGTCACCTTGACATTACCGCTTTAAAGTGCTAAAATATAGAGCATATATTTTGGAAAAGAGTTGATATTATGATTATTGTATTAAAACCAGATTGTACCAAGGAACAGCAGTTCTCCTTTTCAAATATGCTTAAGGAAAACTATGACGTAAAGGTTAACGTATGGGAAGGCGTCCATTCGACCGTGCTCGGTCTTATAGGCGATACAACCCAGATTGATATAGAGTATATAGACGCTCAGGATATCGTAGAAAGCGTTAAGCGCGTCCAGGAACCGTATAAGAAGGCTAACAGAAAGTTCCATCCCGAAAACACCGTTGTAGATATTGGCAACGGGGTTAGATTCGGCGACGGAAGCTTGCAGATTATAGCGGGACCTTGCTCTGTTGAGAGCGAGGAGCAGGTTGTAGCTATCGCGAAATCCGTTAAAAAGAGCGGCGCTACATTACTTCGCGGCGGAGCGTTTAAGCCGAGAACCTCTCCCTACGCGTTCCAGGGATTAAAAGCCGAGGGCTTAGACCTTCTTAAAATCGCCCGTAAGGAAACAGGGCTCCCGATTGTAACCGAGATTATGAAAACATCTCATATTGATATGTTCGAGTCTGTCGATATTATCCAGGTAGGCGCCAGAAATATGCAGAACTTCGAGCTTTTAAAGGAGCTCGGAAAAACCGATAAGCCTATCCTTTTAAAACGCGGTCTTTCCGCTACTATCGAGGAATGGCTTATGTCCGCCGAGTACATTATGGCGGGCGGTAACTCGAACGTTATCCTCTGCGAGAGAGGTATAAGAACCTACGAGAACTTTACGAGAAATACAATGGACGTTTCGGCTGTACCGATTGTGAAGAAGCTTTCGCATCTTCCGATTATCGCCGACCCGAGCCACGCTTCGGGAAAGAGCTGGCTTGTTGAGCCGCTCGCGATGTCGGCGGTAGCCGCGGGAGTTGACGGACTTATTATAGAGGTTCATAACGACCCGCCCCACGCGCTCTGCGACGGCGCCCAGTCCTTAACCCCCGAACAGTTCGATAAAGTTGCTAAGAAAATTTTCAATTTAAAAAAAGCATTAAACGATTAAAATAAGGTGATTATATGATTATCGCGGTCGTAGGTATGGGTATTATCGGCGGCAGCTTTTGCAAGGCTATAAAAAAGAATACCGACCACTATGTAATCGGACTTAACCGAACGAAGTCCACTTTGGAAAAGGCTTTAGCTGACGGCGCTATTGATAAAATCGGCGACAGGAATAGTCTTTCCAAGGCGGATGTGATTATCCTCGCCTTGTACCCGCAAGCCGCGATAGATTTTATTGAGAAAAACGGTTCATATATAAAAAAGGACGCGGTTGTTACCGACTCCGCGGGAATAAAATCCGAAATCTGTCCTAAACTTGTTAAGCTTTCCGAAAAATTCGGCTTTGAATTTGTCGGAAGCCATCCGATGGCGGGTAAGGAAATCAACGGTTACGAAGCCTCCGACGCGGATTTGTTCAACGGCGCGAGCTATATTATCGTACCCTGCGGCGCCGATGATAGGGCGGTAAAAACTCTCTCCGATTTAGCGATCGAGATTAAGTTCGGAATGATAAAAATTTCCAATCCCGAGGAGCACGACAGGATGATTGCCTTTACATCCCAGCTTCCGCATATACTTGCCTGCGCCTATGTTATGAGCCCATGCTGTATTAATCACAAGGGCTTTTCCGCGGGCTCGTATAGGGATGTATCGCGTGTAGCGAATATCAACGCCGAATTATGGAGCGAGCTGTTTTTAGAGAACCGAGAGCCGCTTATCGGCGAGCTGGAAACGCTCAGGGATAATATCCTGGCGATAACCGACGCCGTTAAGGCTAACGATAAAGAACGTATTGAAGAATTGCTTGAAAAAGCACATAAAACCAAGGAGGCGCTCGGCGAATGAGAACTGTAAAGGTCAGCACGATCCCGTCCTATGAGATTTTAATAGAGCGCGGATTAATTAAGAACGCGGGCGCGCTTATTAAAAATGTTACAAATGCCGCTAAGGTGTTCGTTATTACCGATACAAATGTCGGAAAGCTTTACGCCGATACAATCATATCCTCGCTTAAAGAGAACGGCTTTGACGCGGATTTGATCGTGTATGAAGCGGGGGAAAAGAGTAAGAATCTTAATACAATATCACAAATGTACAGCCGTATGGCTGATTTTAATATGTCGAGAAAAGATATCGTCGTAGCTTTAGGCGGCGGTGTATGCGGAGATATGGCGGGATTCGCCGCTTCTACTTATATGCGCGGTATTTATTTCGTCCAGATCCCGACCTCGCTTTTAGCGCAGGTGGATTCCTCTGTCGGCGGAAAAACAGGCGTGGATATCACGCAGGGTAAGAACCTTGTCGGCGCTTTCCACCAGCCGATTCTCGTAATCATCGACCCCGATACGCTTAAAACTCTGCCCGAATACTATATAAACGACGGTATTGCGGAGGTTATTAAGTACGGCTGTATAAAGGACAGCGGACTTTTTAAAACGCTTGAGGACGAAAACGCGCTCGATATTATCGACGATGTAATTGAGCGTTGCGTTAGCATAAAGCGCGACGTTGTAAACCGTGACGAAAAGGAAGCGGGCGAGCGTATGCTCCTTAATTTCGGACATACTCTCGGACACAGCTTAGAGAAAATCTATAACTTCGACGGACTATCTCACGGACAGGCTGTGGCGATTGGAATGGTTATGATAACCCGCGCGTCCGAAAAAGCGGGCTTAACCGAAAAAGGCAGCCTGGAGCGGATAGTTTATCTCTGTAAAAAGTATAATCTGCCCGTATCCGATACGGCGGATATTAAGGAAATCGCGAAATACTGCGCGAGTGATAAAAAAGCAAGCGGCGCGGGAGTTAATCTTGTACTGCTTAAAAAAATCGGCGAGAGCTTTATTAGAAAAACTCCGCTTGGCGAGCTTGAGGATTTTATAAGATAATATGTCAGATATAGTTTTAACGCCCTCAAAACTTAACGGAAAAACAATGGCGCCCCCCTCGAAGAGCGACGCGCACAGAGCGATAATCTGCGCCGCTTTATCGAAAGGGGTGTGTAAAATCGCGCCTATAGCTATGTCGAACGACATTAAGGCGACGATTAACTGCGTTAAGGCTTTAGGCGCGGCTGCCGAAATTGACGGCGATAAGCTTATAATTGACGGAAGAAATATATTTAAGAATAAAACCGCTTCGCTCGATTGCTTCGAGAGCGGCTCAACCTTGAGGTTTTTTGTACCGATTGCGGCGGCGGGCGGAGTAAGTACCGAGTTTACAGGCCACGGAAGCTTAACCACGCGTCCGATAGGTTTATTCTCCGAATTGCTCCCGAAAGCGGGAGTAAAATGTGTTACCGACGGTACACTGCCGCTTAGCGTAAGCGGACAGCTTAAATCGGGTACATTTGAAATCGCGGGCAATATAAGCTCCCAGTTTATAACGGGACTGCTTTTAGCCCTACCGCTTCTTGACGGCGACAGTAAAATTGTCCTAACGACAAATCTCGAGAGCGAGGGCTATATAAATATGACGCTCGCTTGTATGAAAAAGTTCGGTGTAACTGCCGAGCGTACCGACTACGGCTGGTTCGTAAAAGGGAATCAGAGTTATATCCCCCGCGATTATACAACCGACGGCGACTGGTCGCAGGCGGCGTTCTTTATGACGGCGGGAGCTGTTTCGGGAGATGTAGTTGTTGAGGGCGTGGATATAAATTCCACCCAGGGCGACAAGGAAATTGTAAATCTGCTGAAGCGTTTCGGCGCCGATGTTGAGATAAACGAAAACAGCGTAAGGGTTAAAAAATCTGAGCTTAAAGCGATTAGAATTGACGCGAGGAATATTCCCGATTTAGTTCCGATACTCTCCGTAGCGGCGGCGTACGCGGACGGGATTACCGAAATCTACGGCGCGGAAAGGCTGAGAATTAAGGAAAGCGACCGCTTAAAAACTACCGCCGATATGATTAACTCGCTCGGCGGAATTGCCGAGGAAAAGCCCGACGGTCTTATTATAAGAGGTACAGGCGGTCTTAAAGGCGGCGATGTTAACGGCTCTAACGACCACCGAATCGTTATGGCGGCGTCAACAGCCGCGCTGTTTTGTAAAAACGAAGTTAAAATATCCGACAGGGAGAGTATTAATAAAAGCTTCCCCGATTATTTTGAGAAATATAAGGAATTAGGAGGTGTAGTAAAATGTCAGTCTACGGAGATAATATAAAGCTGACCGTGTTCGGCGAGAGCCACGGCGAGGCGATAGGCGCCGCGCTTTACGGAGTTCCCGCGGGATTTACGATTGATATGGATAAGGTGCTTTTGCAAATGGCGCGTCGCGCTCCGGGTAAGGACAAAACCGCTACACCGAGGCTTGAAAAAGATTTTCCGAAGGTTATTTCGGGAGTTTTAAACGGCAAGACTACAGGCGCTCCGATAGCCTTCGTGATAGAGAATACAAATACAAAAAGCAAGGATTATAAAGGCCTTTTAGATAATCCCCGTCCCGCCCACAGCGACTACACCGCGTTTGTAAAGTACGGCGGTAATAACGACATCCGCGGCGGAGGACATTTCAGCGGAAGGCTCACCGCGCCGATAGTTTTCGCGGGAGCTGTATTACGCCAGATTTTAGAAACAAAGGGAATAAAAATCGCCGCTCATATCGGCTCGATAGCCGATGTAAACGACGAAAGCTTTAACCCCGTTGATATAAACGACGAGCTGATAGAAAAGCTTAGCGGCTTATCGTTCCCGCTTATAAACAAGAGTGCGGAGGATAAAATGCGTTCGGCGGTAGAAAGCGCTCGCCTCGACGGCGACAGCGTCGGCGGTACGATTGAGTGCGTTATAAAGGGTATGCCTGTCGGAATAGGCGGGCCGCTGTTCGACGGTATAGAGGGCGCGATAGCGAAAGCCGTATTCGGTATTCCCGCGGTTAAGGGAATAGAGTTCGGCTCGGGCTTTAGCGGCTCGCTTTCGCGCGGAAGCGAGAATAACGACGCGTTCGAGTATAAGGACGGAAACGTCGTTACAAAAACCAACAACTGCGGCGGTATCCTCGGCGGTATCTCTGACGGTATGCCGATAATATTTAAAGCCGCGATAAAGCCAACCCCCTCGATATCAAAACAACAGGAAACCGTAAATCTGAAAACAGGCGAAAACTCTACGCTGAAAGTTCACGGCAGACACGATCCCTGTATCGTGCCGAGAGCCGTTCCCGTGGTGGAAGCCGCGGCGGCGATAGCTGTTTTTGATTTATTGCAAGGTGAATTCTGATGAGAGATTTAAACGAAATCCGTAAGGAAATAAACGAAATTGACGAAAAGCTGATTGAGCTTTTTAAACGCCGTATGGACTGCGCCGAAGCGGTCGGATACTATAAAAAAGAAAAGAATATCGCGGTTCTGAACGAGGAAAGAGAGCTTGAAATTCTCGATAAGGTTGAGAAAAAAGGCGAAAAATACGGCCAGCCCGCGAGACTGCTCTACTCCAATATTATGGAGCTCTCCCGAGCGCTCCAATATAATATAGTCGGAAGCGGTAAAGAGCTAAAAGAAACTCTGAAAAAAGCCGAGGAAACTGTTCCGAGAAAGGGCGTTAAGGTCGCTTACCAGGGAATAAAGGGCGCTAACGGCCACGAAGCGGCAGTAAAGCTGTTCCCCGAGGGCGAGGTTGTCGCGTATAAGTCGTTCGAGGATGTTTTTAACGCGGTCGATAACGACGAGGTGAGCTTCGGAGTATTGCCCGTAGAGAACTCAACGGCGGGTTCGGTATCGGCGGTTTACGACCTTATCTTAAAGCACCGCTTTTATATAGTCGGCGCGCTCGATATGCCGATTGATTACTGCCTTTGCGCGCTTAAACAATGCGAGCTTTCCGATATTGAGCAGGTATGGACGCATCCGCAGTCAATAGCCCAGTGCGAGAACTATATCGCTTCCCATGGTTTAGAGGCTGTATCGAAAGCCAATACCGCGTTCGCGGCGAGGGATACGGCTAATGAAAAACGCCTGAATGTAGCGGCGATTTGCTCCTATAAGGCGGCTGAGGAATACGGGCTTAAAATCCTCGATAACCATATCCAGGACAACGATAAGAATATGACGAGATTTATAATAATCTCTAAGAAGCTCTATATTCCGAAGCAGGCGGATAAAATCAGCCTGTGCTTTAATCTTCCCCACGTATCGGGCTCGCTCTACAGCGTGCTGTGCAGATTTAATTCGCTGGGCTTCAACCTTACAAAAATCGAGTCAAGACCTATTATGGGAAGTAAATTCGAATATCTTTTCTATCTTGATTTTACTGGAAATGTGTATAGTGAAAACGCTGTATCGCTTCTGTGCCAGATGTCGGAGGAAATGCCTAATTTCTCCTTCCTCGGAAACTACAGCGAAACTTAATTGGTGAAAAATGGAAACTGTTAAAGAACGTAATTATTTATGGGATAATATGAAAGCTATCCTGATATTCCTTGTTGTGGCGGGACATTTGCTCGAGGGCTTGGGGTCGCTCGATTTTCCGCCCGCTATGGCGGTTGATTATTGGATATATTCTTTCCATATCCCCGCGTTTATATTTGTATCGGGCTTTCTTTCGAAAAGCTATTGTAAAAACGGCTTGGTACGCTCTGAAAAAGTAACGATATTTATTCTGTATTACGCGGTATTTCAGGTATTGTTCGCTTTACTGAAAGCGGCGTTGAACGTAAATCTGAACGGCTCGAGCTTTTTTGACCCGTGCAGAGGCTTGTGGTACCTTCTCGCGATAATTTTCTATTATCTTATTATCCCTATCGCGGAGAAGATCCCCTCGTATATCACGATCGGAACCTTTATAATTCTGTCCATTCTTATCGGTATGGAGCCGCAGGCTGATAATATGCTCTCTATCCACCGTATTTTTGTATTCGCGCCGTTTTTCTTCTTCGGCTATTATCTGCCGTCGGGTGTTGTGGATAAAATAAGAGCCGTTAAGCTCCCGCTTAGAATAGTTCTCGGGTTGCTGTCGATGGCGGCGTCGATTTTTATATGCGTAGTCCAAGGCGTCGGAAGTATTCCGATAAACGTTTTTTTCGGAAAGGATAACTATAACGAGCTTAAAATAGGCTTCCTCGAAGGAACTATGTTCAGGCTCGAGGCTATAGTTATCGGACTGCTTATGATACTCTCGATGCTGTTTATCGTACCGTCCGTAAAGTGCTTTTTATCCTACGCGGGAGCTCATTCGCTGAGAGTTTATATCTTCCATTTACCGCTGGTTGTGGTTATGATGGACGCGGGAATGATACAGAATGTCGAGATAAACGATTTAGCTTCGCTCGGAATACTCTTACTCGTTGCCGCCGCGATTACGGCGTTCTTATCGCTGCCGTTTTTCGAGTATCCGTTTAAATGGATGCAGCTCGCGGTACGTAAATTATACAGCTTAAAAGATAATTGATAATGTCCCTCCTTTAAGGAGGGATTTTTGTTGCAATTTAATACTTTTTATCGTAAAATAGATTTTGTAAAGCGAGGTGCTTTTTATGGTGAAAAAATACAGGATCGGAAAACCGTTTAATACCGAAGCGGTGGTCGGAAATATTGAGCTTAGCGATATAAAATCTTTCCCGCTTGAATTAAGCTCGGGGGAGAAGCTCGTTATAAAATTCCCCTTAGACAGCGGAGATATAATTTTCGGGTTAGGCGAGGCTGTTAGAGGAATTAATAAACGCGGCTGGATATACGAGAGTTGGTGCAGTGACGAAACCAACCATACCGAAGATAAACGCTCGCTCTACGGAGCGCATAACTTTATCGTGGTAAGCGGTAAGACTAAGTTCGGATTATTTGTTGATTATCCGTCTAAAATCGAATGGGATTTAGGCTACAGCAACCTTGATGAAGCTGTAATTACGCTCGATAAAGCCGACGCGGATTTATACTATATAGACGGCGAAAATGAGCTTGATATTGTAAAACAGTTCAGGAAAATAATAGGTAAAAGCTATATCCCGCCATTCTGGGCTTTCGGATATCAGCAGAGCTGTTGGGGTTATTCCAAGCAGGAGGACTTTATAAACGTCCGTGAAAACCATAAAAAGAATAACCTCCCTCTCGACTGTATATATATGGATATTGATTATATGGAGCGCTTTAAGGACTTTACGGTTAATACCGAGCTGTTCCCTGATTTTAAAGCGTTCGTAAAGGAAATGAAGGAAAATAATATCCATCTTATCCCGATTATTGACGCGGGAGTTAAGAAAGAAAAGGGCTATTCCGTATATGACGAAGGTCACGAAAACGGATATTTCTGTAAGGATAAGGACGGAAATGATTTCGAGTGCGGAGTATGGCCTGGAATAGTCGGACTGCCCGATTTTCTTAATCCCGACGCTCGCCGCTGGTTCGGACGTCAGTATAAAATCCTTACCGATATGGGAATAGACGGCTTCTGGAACGATATGAACGAGCCCGCGCTGTTCTATTCAAAAAAAGGACTTAAAAAGGCTTTCGATAAGCTCGATAAGATTAAGGAAAATGAAGTCGATATCTGGAGCTTTTTCGAAACAAAAAACGCTGTTTTGGGAATCCAGAACAGTATGGATGACTATAAAAGCTTTTACCATAACGTAAACGGTGAAATGATTTGCCATAAGGATGTACATAATATTTACGGCGCTAATATGACGAGAGCCGCGGGTGAGTTTTTCGAGGAGGAGTTCGGCAAGGAGCAAAAGCTTATTTTCTCGAGAGCCTCCTATATAGGAGCCCACCGTACGAGCGGAATATGGTTCGGAGATAATTTCAGCTGGTGGGAGCATATTTTGCTTAATTTAAAAATGCTGCCGTCCGTTAATATGTGCGGGTTCTTATACTGCGGAGCCGATATAGGCGGATTTAATAACCATGCTACCCGTGACTTAATGCTAAGGTGGCTTGCTCTCGGAGTTTTTACTCCGCTTATGAGAAACCACAGGGCGCTCGGTACACGAGCTCAGGAAGCGTATCAGTTCGGAGATACAAAGGACTTTTCCGACGTTCTCGCGGTGCGTTACCGTATTATTCCGTATATATATAAAACCTTCCGCCGTTGCGCCGAGAATGACGATATGATGTTTAGACCGCTCGCGTTTGATTATCCCGGGGATAAAATTGCCCGAGAAATTGAGGATCAGCTTATGCTCGGAGAGGAATGTATGATAGCCCCCGTGTACGAGCAGAATAAAACGGGAAGGAATGTTTATCTTCCCGAAGATATGACCTTCGTTAAATTAAGCGGAGAAAAAATTTATAAACAACCGCTGAAAAAGGGTTGGCATTATCTCGAAATCAGCTTAAACGAAGTACCTTTATTTATAAAGGCTGGTAAAAATATTATGCTTGCGAAGCCTGCATTAAACACCGCTGAGCTCGATACGGAAAATCTCGAAAATCTCCTCTAAGCCCGATTAATACTGAAATGCAACCGCTGGTTGCGGAAATGAAAACCGAAATGTATAGACTTCTGAATCGGTTGCGGGGTATAATTATGTCGAAAGATAAGGAGGGAATACTATGAATATCGAAATAGCTAACAGACTTCTACAGTATAGAAAAAAGAGCGGCTTATCCCAGGAGGAGCTCGCCGAAAAAATCGGCGTAAGCCGACAGGCGGTATCGAAATGGGAGCGCGCGGAGGCGTCTCCCGATACCGATAACCTTATTATATTAGCCGAGGTCTACGGCGTAAGCTTAGACGATTTGCTGAAAGGTGAGGGAGAACCCGAGCCTAAGACTGAGCCCGATTACGAAGCTCCCGACGAAAACACTACCTATGTCGAGGAACAGCGTGTTTCATTTAAGAACGGTATCCACGTCCACGACGGTAAAGATGATGTGGATATAAGCTTTAAGGATGGGATAAATGTTAAGAAAAACGACGGCTCACGAGTACACGTCGGTAAGGACGGGGTACACGTTCACGACGGCGAAAAGGTAAGAGCCTATACCGACGAGAACGGCCATATAATGGTGGACGAAAAGTTAAAGAAAGAAAAAGAAGATAAAAAGAAAGTAGCAAATAAAATCCCCGTATGGGCGTTAGCGTTAATCGCTTTTCTTATCTGGGGATTTTCGGGAGTATGCTTCGGCTGGGCGCTGTCGTGGATATGCTTTTTAGCGATTCCGCTTTACTATTCGCTTGTTGCCGCGGTTTATGACCGTAATCCTGTGAAATTTGCTTATCCCGTACTCTGTGTAGTTTTCCATATTGTAACGGGCTTTGTATTCGGGATATGGGGATGGAACTGGATAGTGTATATCACTATTCCCGTCTACTACGGTATAGCGGCTCTGTTTAAGCCCGATAAAAAGGATGAATGATGTGTCTTTAAATTTCTTTCGGAAACCGATTGTACCGATTACGGCTGTAATATGCTTTGTTTATTCCATAGCAGCCTGCGCGGTGAATATGACGGGCGCGCTTGGGCTTTACGATATATCGGGCGAGAGCTATTTCGCCGATATAATATTTTATATAGTTAACGGGTTTTTACTGATAAATTCGGTAATACTGTTCTTGCTGTATGTTTTCGGGAAAAATCAGCCCGAGCGTTTCAGGGTTACGGCGATAGTTTTTATTGCACTTGCAGGTTCTGAAATCTTGTTTTATATTGTGTTAACGGCATTGTTATTATTGTTTTTTATCGCGGTACAGTTTATACTTTTTGCGTCGTCACTATGGTTTTTCCCGTTTAGTATAGCTTCGTCGGCGCTTGTTACAGGTTATTCGGTAATTTTCGGATTTATAATCCTGATATGTATACTTACGAATATATCGAAAATACTGTTCGGAGTTGCGGTTTACCGAAATGTATACGGCGAAAAAATAAGATACAGAGCCGCGCTGTTTAACTCGATAATGAGCTTTTTATGTTCTGTGACAGTCCTGTTATGTTGTGTGGCGCTGATAGCCTTCGGCTTAACATACGACTATGTATTGCTGAATCTTGGAGTCCTGTTTACTCCGCTTGTACTAATCTACATTTTAACGGGCGTAATATCATTTAAGTATTATTCCGAATTTAAAAAATTAAAGGTCGAAAGAGTATAAAACTCCTTCGACCTTTTCATTTGGATTTAACAGAGAAGTGATAATAATTCAAAATTATACTTGACGCAGGCGAACGTACGTGTTATATTGTTAGCAAGGAGTTATCCTAAAACGGAAGCGGTTAGCCTTCTCACAAGGTACTGATAACCTTGTTTTACATAGAAACCCTTATGGGAATATGTTAAGAGAGGGTGGTTGTAATGACAGAATATTTATTGTGTCTTACAATTATTTTCTTTATATTATACTTTATAAAAGAAAAATAACCGCCGATAGACCCTAGGCGGTTATTTTTTATGACCTAACTTGGGCTAACCGTTTCTTGGATAGCTCCTTTTCTATAATTAATTATAACACATTATTATCATATGTCAATACACAAAGCGATTAATTAGATTCGAAGCCCTTTAGTTGTTTTTAAGAATTCGTAGAGCTTGTTCTTAATTATCTCAACTCCGCCTACGCTGTCGCTCTCGATATTGAGCGGCATAATCGGATCGTGAACCGAAAGCCTTAAAAGGAACCAGCCGTTGCCGTCATTCTCGCCGAAAGAAACTCTTACGCCCTCGCGGTTGTCGTCGGCTAAAATCCAGCCCTCTGCTTTCTCAGCGTAGGAAGTGAGGTCGTTTATAATACGCTCGCCGCAGGCTCTGAAGTCATTTTCGGTAATCTCGAAGCGTATTTCCGTTTCTTCTACAGGCTCTTTAAGCGAGCTTGTAATGCTCTCTATGCTCTTTCCCTCTTGGCTGAGCTGAGCCATTTTAATAATGATTTTGGTGCAAAGATACGCGCCGTCGTCGAGGAAGTAATTCTCGCGCATAGCCGCGTGTCCCGAGGTCTCGATAGCGAGCGGGCAGTTTATACCTTTTTCGTTGAGCTCCAAGCCCTTGTCAATAACATTCTTATAGCCTCTGCGGTAGCGGTAATGCTTTCCGCCGAGGTCTTTTTCTATAAACTCCTTTAGTCCGCTGGAGGTGATAGAGTCGGTAACTATAGTACCGCCGTTGTTACCCTCGAGCGCGATTGCGGAGGCTAAGGCTACCAGGCGGTTGCGGTTGATCTCGTTACCGCTTTTGTCTACGGCGCCGCCTCGGTCAACGTCTGTGTCGAAAATAACGCCCATATCCGCGCCGCTTTCGAGTACAGCCTCGGTAATCGACTTCATCGCTTCCTTGTTTTCGGGATTTGGAACGTGGTTCGGGAACATTCCGTCAGGCTCGAGATAACGGCTGCCCTTAGTATCAGCGCCTAGGTTTTCGAGCACCCCGGCGTAGAATCCTCCGACGCCGTTGCCCGCGTCAACTACGATTTTAAAGCCTTTTAAGGGATGGTCGTAATCCTTTGCGTCAACGCCTTCCTTTATAATATCCTCCAAATGAGCGCAATAACGCTTCATATAATCTGAGCTTTTAATAATGCCGTCGGGTGAGAAAGGCGGTTTTTCGCCGTTTTGAGCGTATGTAAGAATAACCTCGATATCGCTTCCCTCAAGTCCGCCGCCGCGGGTAAAGAATTTAAGTCCGTTACGGTTAAAGGGGTGGTGACTTGCGGTGATCTGTACCGCGCCGTCACAGCCTAAGTCAACCGTAGTCATAAACATAGACGGGGTAGAGGCGAGCCCGCAGTCGAGCGCCTTAACGCCCGCGTTCTTAAACTGCTCGGCTACAATCTTAGCGATACGCGGGCCGCTAACACGGCTGTCGCGTCCGATAGAAACCGTAAGCTCGCTGCAGGGCTTATTCACCTTATCGCTAAGCCACAATAAAAAACCGTTAGCCATATTGGCTACGACCTCGTCCGTGAGGTTAACGGGCTGGTTTTCAACGCCCTCAAGCGCCACACCGCGTATATCCGTACCGCTTTTAAAGCCTTTATAGAAACTATTAAGCATAATGCCCTCCCGATTCTTTAATTTCTAAGGATATTATACACTATATTTTACACATAAACAAGTATAGGATAGAGGATTTATGGGATAATAAGGCATTTTATAAGCTTTTCTGTCTTACTAAATCCTATATCCTAACCCCTAAATCCTAAAATAATAACTTTGTAAAAATTGTAAAAGGTTTATCGCCAATCTCTGTAAACTAAGTATATATTGACGAAGTGGTAACGAATAATTTGACGAATGATGTAACCACTGTAACCACTCGCTGTATAAATTGCACAATTTATACAAGCGATAGTTGGTGAAATTCGCTTTTTTATCGTGAATATGCACAAAGAAACTTTCTAAAAATTGTTGACTTTTCCGAAAAATCGGCTATAATAATTATTGTCAAGTGAATAAACCACTTGAGAGCTTTCGGTTGACAAGTGACCGAATACAATGCCAAATGGTAAATGGCTACAGAAAATTGAAAAGGAGGTCAGAACGATGACACCGATTCTCAACATGCATGACATCAATGTTTCTGAATTCTTAGCTGTGCTTGATACCTGCGAAGGCAACGTATTTCTCGTTACCAGAGACGGAGACAAACTGAATCTCCGAAGCAAACTCTCACAGCTCGTCGGCTTAACTCAGTTAATTGAGGGTGGAAGGATAGCAGAAGCATCGGTAGTATGCGAAAATAAGAACGACGAGTCCAAGCTTTTCCGACTGAATATGTTCAGAGACGTCGGCTAAAGCCTAAAACAGACATCCACGTTTTCACGTTAATTTCAAAACTTCTAAATCCGGGAGGAGCTGCCTAGTAAGGCAGCTCTTCTCGGTTTTTTGAGTTTCTTCGTCATCACTTGCATTCCCTGTTTATAATGTCATATCCCCCTTACCTTCGAGCCTATATCAGGTTTTGGATAGGGGGGAAAGGATCTGCGCTTTGCTTTGCGCGTGAACGTCCCTATCGTATATGTTACGTTCTAATCTATATCAGGTTTTGGATAGGGAGGAAAGGTTCTGCGCTGTGATTTTAAAGAAAAAAGCTTGCTTTATGCGAGCACCTGTGTTATAATCTTTCTCAGCGTGTTTTAAACGCCAGTCCGTCGCAATATCCGGACTATAAATAAACACTACGGAGGAATTAAATATGACTAAAAAATCAACCTTGTACATTGTACAAGGCGCTATTATCGCGGCTCTGTACGCGGTACTTACGGTAGGGCAGAATTTGCTCCTTCCTGGAACTGCTTCTATGGCGGTTCAATTTCGAGTTGCCGAAGCGTTAACTGTGCTCGCTTTCTTTACTCCCGCGGCTATCCCGGGACTTACGATCGGATGCGTTATCGCTAATATCAGCTCGGTTACGGCGGGATTCGGCTTTGCCGATATGATTTTCGGCTCTATTGCAACGCTGTTAGCGGCTGTTACCATGCGCGCGCTGAGAAATGTATGTATAAAGGATATTCCCTTTGTCGGACTATTAATGCCCGCGGTTTTTAACGGTATTATTATCGGGCTTGAGCTGGAGTTTTTCGTTGTAGCGATGCCTTTCGACTTTTCTCGTTTTCTTATTGAAGGCGGATGCGTAGCGCTCGGCGAATTGGTTGTGGTATTCGTGCTCGGAATCCCGCTTACGCTCACGATGAAGAAAACGAATCTAGCTAAAAAACTGAAATTTGAATTATGATATTGCAAAAAAGGACTGCTTCGGCAGTCCTTTAATTATTTAATATCATCTTTCCCGTAACATCCGTAGTATAATCGCCCTTTGGAATGAGCTTCGATATCGGGACTATTTTATATCCCTTGCTTTTTATTGCCTCAATAATTTTTGGCAGGGCGGCGGGTGTATTAGCCGCGCCGTTATGGAGAAGGATAATAGAGCCCGAGGTCAGCTTATCGGTGCAGTTTTTAACAATCCGCTCCACGCTCGGATCCTTCCAGTCCAGGCTGTCAATATTCCATTGAACACAGTACATATCCATAGACTTTACGAGGTTCACAACGTTGTTGTCGTAGTCGCCGTAAGGCGGTCTGAAAAGCGTGGGAGCTTTACCCGTAAGCTTTTTTATTCGATTGTTGCAGTCGGTTATCTCGTCTTTCATCTTATCGGCGGAAAGCGCGGGCATATGCGCGTGGGTCGAACTGTGGTTGCCGATATCGTGACCGCGTTTAGAAATTTCCTTAACGGAGTCGGGATATTTTTCCACCCATTGTCCTACGAGAAAAAACGTGGTTTTAACGTCGTATTTATCTAGAGTGTTCAATAAATCGTCCGTCTGCTCGTTACCCCACGCCGCGTCGAAAGAAATAGAGCATACCTTATCCTTTGTGTCTACGCAGTAAATCGGAATAACCCGTTCTGTTGATGCTGTCGCGACAGCCTTGCCGACGGAGTTAAACCCGATAGAGACCGAAGCTATACCTAGCATTACGCACAGCATAAGAATTAATAACGACCTTTTTGTAAGTACAATAAACCGCATATAATCACCGATAGATTATATGCGGTTATTATTTTGTTTATGAGTTTTATACTTTCTCCCAGGTTACACCGTTAGGAGTATCTATAAGCTTAATATTTCTTGCGAGTAAGTCGTCGCGGATTTTATCGGCTGTAGCCCAGTCTTTATTAGCGCGCGCTTCCTGACGTTTCGCGATAAGCTCCTCGATTTCGGAATCGAGGTCGTCTTTACTTTCAGTCTCAGCCTTAGTTAAATCAAGTCCGAGAACCTCGTCGAATTTTTCAATAACATATAGCTTTGTAGCGTCGTTGGTATCGGCTTTAAGAACATCGTAAACCGCCGTTAAGCCGAGCGAAGTGTTTAAGTCGTTATCGAGCGCTTCTCTGAATTTTCCGTCGAGCTCCTTCGCCTTAGCCACGTCAACCTCTCCGTCGCCGTTTAACGCGGAAATACGCTTAACAAGCTTGTCGTAGGCTTTAGCTGTATTGTCGAGGCTCTCGTACGAGAACGTGAGCGGCTTTCTGTAATGGCTCTGTAAGCAGAACATTCTGTATACAAGCGGGTTGTAGCCCTTGCTCTCGAGCAGAGATACGGTTAAGAACTCGCCCTTTGACTTACTCATCTTACCCGTGTTGTCGTTTAAGTGGAGAACATGGAACCAATAGTTACACCATTTATGACCGAGAAAAGCCTCGCTCTGCGCGATTTCATTGGTATGGTGGGGGAAAGCGTTGTCTACGCCGCCGCAGTGAATATCGAGGTATTCTCCGAGGTGCTTAATGCTGATTGACGAGCATTCGATATGCCATCCAGGGTATCCGACACCCCAGGGGCTGTCCCATTTAAGCGCCTGATCCTCGAACTTCGACTTAGTAAACCAGAGCACAAAGTCCGTTTTATTGCGTTTGTTTTCATCGTGGTCAACATCTTCTCTAACGCCGACCTCCAAATCGTCCGCGTTCATATTGCCGAAAACATAGTAGTCGTCGAGCTTGGAGGTGTCGAAGTATACGTTTCCGCCCGCGAAGTAGGCGTAGCCCTTGTCCATTAAAGTGCTTACCATTTTAATAAATTCGTCAATGCATTTTGTCGCGGGCTCAACCACATCGGGAGTTTTTATATTGAGCTTCTTGCAGTCCTCGAAAAACGCGTCGGTGTAGAACTTCGCGATTTCCATAACGCTCTTATGCTCGCGCTTAGCGCCTTCGAGCATCTTATCGTCGCCCGTATCGGCGTCGGAGGTAAGATGTCCTACGTCCGTAATATTCATAACTCTCGTTACGTCGTAGCCCGAGTAACGAAGATATTTCTCGAGTACATCCTCCATAATATATGTGCGGAGATTTCCGATATGCGCGTAATGATAAACCGTAGGGCCGCAGGTGTACATATTGACCTTGCCCTCGGTATGGGGGATAAACTCGGATTTTTTCTGTCCTAATGTATTATATAAAATCATAATTGACCTTCCTTTTTATTCTAAGCTAATAAACTGTTTGTTGTCGATAAGGTAAATAACGCCCGAGATAATACAGAATACTGTTGATATCCAAAGCGCGGCTTCGCCGATAATATAGAATATATGGCTGAGATCGGAAATAAGCGCGGGCTCGAGCGGTATCATCGTAAAAATCTCCAACGTGATTTGCATTACAAAAACGATTATTATCGCGGTTATCTGGGTAACAGTCTTAACCTTACCCCAAATATTCGCGGCTACAACCTTGCCTTCGCTCGCCGCTATAAGCCGTATGGAGGTTATAGCGAACTCCCTGAACAGCACGACTATAACCAAAATAGCGTCGCAAAGTCCGTTTTGTATAAAGCAAACCAGCGCCGAAAGCACCAGTATCTTATCCGCGAGCGGGTCGCAGAATTTTCCGAAATTGGTAACTAAGCCTCGTTTTCTGGCGATTTTTCCGTCAAACATATCCGTCAGGCTCGCCGCTCCGAAAACCGCTAACGCCGCGAGATAATGAAGCGGGAACGGTATCAGAATCGCCGCTATAAAAAACGGAACGAGCACGATTCTTAGAATTGTCAGTTTATTAGGTAAATTCATTTAATCAAACTTTCTGTTTATTTCTATTTATATCATTTCGCCGACAGGGTCGATTCCGAGGAAGTCGGTTATTTTAACCTGTACAAAGCTTCCTGTCGCGGGCTTAATATCGCCCGTTGTAAAGAAGATATTGCCGTCAACCTCGGGACAGTCGCCCGCGGTTCTGCCGAAATAGCACTCGGCGTAACGGTCGAATCCCTCGACAAGCACCTCGACCTGTTGACCGATAGATTCCTCGGCGTATTTCTCCATAATCACCTGCTGTTGCTCGAAGATTATTTCGGCGCGTTTCTGCTTTATATCCTCGTCAATCTGGTTCGGGAGCTTAGCCGCGGGAGTATCCTCCTCCTGTGAATATGGGAAGCAGCCCATACGTTTGAATTTTATTTCATCAACAAATTTCGACAGTTCCTCGAACTGTTCTTCCGTTTCACCTGGGAAGCCCGTTATAAACGTCGAGCGCAGGGTAAGGCTCGGTATTCTGTCGCGGAGCTTTTTAATAAGCGCCGAAAGCTCCTCGTAGCTGCCCTTGCGGTTCATAACTTTAAGCAAATCTTTGTTACAGTGCTGAAGCGGTAAATCGAGGTATTTAACGATTTTATCCTCGTTAGCGATAGTGTCTATAAGCTCGTCGGTAATACGCTCGGGATAACAGTATAGAACTCTTATCCACTTTAAATCTTCTATCTTACAGAGCTCCTTTAAAAGCTCGGGTAATTTCGCTTCGCCGTAGATGTCGGTACCGTAGTAGGAGGTGTCCTGAGCGATAATAATAAGCTCCTTAACACCGCCCTCGGCAAGCCACCGCGCTTCTTTTACGAGGTTCTCGATTGTACGGCTCCTGTATTTTCCTCTTATCATCGGAATAGCGCAGTAGGTACAGTGGTTATCGCAGCCGTCCGCGATTTTAAGATACGCGTAATGTCTCGGCGTGCTCTGGATTCTATCGCCCTCGAGCTGTAGACAGCTTTTCGGCGGAAAAACTTCCAGCGTTTCGCCTTGCAGAGTTTTTGTTATAATCTCCGCTATTTTATCGTTAGCGCCTATACCGACGCAAGCGTCGATTTCGGGGAGCTGTTTCATAACGTCCTCCTGATAACGCTCGGCAAGACAGCCCGTAACTATAAGACATTTAATCTGTCCCTCGGCTTTAAGCTTGGCGAGCTCGAGGATTTCCTCGATACTTTCCTGCTTAGCGGGCTCGATAAACGCGCAGGTGTTTACAATCGCGGCGTCACACATCGCGACATCCTCTACGATCTCAAACTCATTTTTATTCAGTTTAGCGAGCAGCATCTCGGCGTCAACCTGATTTTTGGCGCAGCCTAGAGATACTATACCTACCTTGTATTTCATATGTATTCGTCCTCAAAATAATTACTCATTACAGCCTTAATATCGCCCCAACTGTAGCCCATACGCTGTAAGGCGGCTACGGTCTTTCTCCTGCCTTTTTCATCCGAAAGATTTTTTCGGTACTTTTTTTCAATAAGTATTTCGATATGCTCCCTCGGGTCAGGCGCGAGCTCCTCCAAAATCTCGTCGGCTAAGTTTTTATCTATACCTTTTTCCGTAAGCTTATACTTAGCGCCTCTTACGGATAAGTGCTTTATGTTTATAAGCTCCTCGGCGTAACGTCGGGCAAATTTCTCGTCGTCAACAAGCCCGAGCTCCTCCATACGCTCTACTGCTTTTTGCGCGGATTCGGCGCTGTTGGTCTTACGGATTTTAGTTTCCAGCTCACGCTTGCTGTGGTCGCGTGTAGATAAGAGCCAGAGCGCTTTTTCCTTAGCGCGCTTTTCCTCGGCTCGGTCGATCAGCTCTTTAAGCTGTTCGTCGTCAATCTCGCTTCCGACGGAGTAGGGGCTTGAGATTATTGTCTCCGTGTCTATTTTCAGCGCAAATTCTCCGTCGATATAAACGGCGGAGAGTTTTTTACGCTTAGGAACGATATTTGTAATAATCATCAGTCTTCAACTAATACGTCAATATTAGCTTTCGAAGATTTAGCGGCGGGCTTACTCTCCACCTTAGAAGCGACTGCCTTTGCTTTCGCGGCGGTCTTTTTCTTGGGGTTTAATTTATCAATATTCTCCCAGAGCTCTTTCTCGATTTTGTCCGCAAGCTCCGTGTTTTCTTCGAGAAGAATTTTTACGTTCTCGCGTCCCTGTCCGAGACGTTCGCCGTTGTAGCTGAACCACGCGCCCGCTTTCTGGATAACGTCCGCCTTAACCGCGAGGTCTACGAGCTCGCCGATACGGCTGATGCCCTGACCGTACATAATATCGAATTCCGCCTCCTTGAACGGGGGAGCGATTTTATTCTTAACTACCTTTGCGCGGGTACGGTTACCTATCATTTCGCCGTTCTGTTTAAGAGTTTCTACACGTCTTACGTCGATACGAACGGATGAGTAGAATTTAAGCGCGCGTCCGCCTGTCGTAACCTCGGGGTTGCCGTAGATTACGCCTACCTTTTCTCTAAGCTGGTTGATAAATATAGCTACGCAGTTGCTCTTATTAATAGCGCCCGCGAGCTTTCTTAACGCCTGCGACATAAGTCTTGCGTGTAAGCCAACGTGGCTGTCGCCCATCTCACCCTCGATTTCAGCCTTGGGAACGAGAGCCGCTACCGAGTCAACTACGATAACGTCGATCGCGCCGCTTCGGATAAGAGCCTCGGCGATTTCGAGCGCGTCCTCGCCTGTGTCGGGCTGAGAAACTAAGAGGGAGTCTATATCTACGCCTAAAGCCTGGGCGTATACGGGGTCTAAAGCGTGCTCAACGTCGATAAAAGCTACGTTGCCGCCGTTTTTCTGACCTTCCGCTATACAATGAAGTGAAAGCGTGGTTTTACCCGAGGATTCGGGGCCGTATATCTCTACGATTCTTCCTCTCGGAAGTCCGCCGATTCCGAGCGCGATATCGAGTGAAAGCGAGCCTGTAGAAATATGGTCAACCGCCATATGCTGGTTCTGACCTAAACGCATAACCGCGCCTTTGCCGAATTGTTTTTCAATTTGAGTCATCGCTGTTTCAAGAGCTTTTGCCTTATCAACTGCCATTTTCATAACCTCCGTTACTAAACTTATTTATATCTTTAAAACTTACCTGTTAATTATAAATTATTGCGCTGAAAAAATCAATATAAAAGCGGTAAAAATTACGAACAAATTTTCTAAACTTATATCACAGTCCCATAAACCACTCTCTGAATACCGCCTAAATCGAGTTTTTCGCCGATATCTTTAATATTTTCTTTTTCCATAAGGGCTTTAACGTCGTTAAACTGTCCTTCGCCGAGCTCAAAAGCGAGCATACCGCCACGCTTGATTTTAGAAACGTAGTCCTTAACTATAGCGCGGTAGAATCTAAGCCCGTCCTCGCCGCCGTCAAGCGCCATTCTCGGCTCATAAGAGATTTCCGTTTGTAAAGTGTCAATCTCATCGCTGATAACATAGGGAGGGTTCGAGATAATAAGGTCGAAGCTTCTGTCCGCAAACTCATCGGCGCAGTTTAATACATCGCCCGCGATTACCTCGATATTCGCCTTATTAAGGGTGATGTTCTCGCAGAGATAGGGAAGCGCCTCGGCGGATTTTTCGAGGGCGTAAACCTCGGCGTCTGTTTCCTTAGCGATAACGACCGCTAAAGCTCCGCTTCCCGAGCAAAGGTCTAAAACCCTCGCTTTCGGTTTATCCTTAAGATAATCGAGCGCTGTTCTTAACAGCACCTCGGTATCGTTGCGCGGTATAAGCACGCCTTTTCCGACTTTAAACTTATAGCCGTAGAATTCCCACTCGCCTAAGATGTATTGCAGCGGCTCTCCGCTTAATCTTCGACCTAAAAGCGTAATAAACCGTGCGGCGTCGCTGTCCTCGGCAATTTGGTTTTCCGACGCGAGCTGAGCCTGGTTTATGCCGAAAACCTTTTCGATAAGACACATAGAATTAAAGGCAGGAGCTTCAATTCCTGCCTTATCTAATTCCTCTTTAGCTTTATTGTATAAAAACTTAACAGCAACCATTTTTCACAATATCCGAACCGTCGTCGGGGATAACCGCCTCGATAGCCGCGATAGCTATCTCGCACATTTTCTCGTCAGGTTCCTTAGTGGTAACTCTCTGAGCCCAAAGTCCCGGAGCGGCGATTATTCTCGTTACAATATTATCGTGCTTTCCGCAGAATTTAATTAACTCGTATCCGATACCCATAGTAAGGGGGAGGAGAAGTATTTTTATAAGCGGTCTTAAAAACAGTCCCTGCGGGAGGAAAAGACCGATTACGATTCCGACTAAAAGCATTAAAAGGATAAAGCTTGTACCGCATCTGGGGTGGAAGCGTCTTTGCTTCATAACGTTTTCGGGAGTGAGCTCGAGCTCTTTTTCGTAACAAAAAATTGTCTTATGCTCCGCTCCGTGATACTGGAACACACGCTTCATATCGGGCGTCATAGATACGAGAAGAATATACGAAATGAAGATTGCTATTTTTAATATACCCTCGATAACCGACTGCCAGAAAGCGATACCTTCGCCGCCGCTTTTAAGCACGGGGAATGCCCAGCCCAAAAGTCCGAAGATCCAGGTCGGTAAAAAGAAGAAAAGGAATACCGCGAGCGCTACGCCGATCAAGCTCGAGAAAACCATAAGGATTTTCATAAACTTATCGCCGAGCTTTTCGTTAACCCATGTTTCAAATTTACCAGGTTCTTTAGTCTCTTCTACCTCGTCCTCGGCGCCCTCCATAGCCTTGTCGGCTGAAATCATAAGGCTCTTATAGCTTAAACGCATCGAGTCAATCATACCCGAAACGCCCCTTATAAACGGGATTTTCCAGAATTTTTTCTCGCTTAAAAATTTAATCTTTACGTCCTCGGTGTAAATACCGCCGTCAGCCATTCTGACCGCTACGGTGCTTTTCTTCGGACCTCTCATCATAATACCCTCAATCAGAGCGCTTCCACCGATTGAAGTAATCTTTTTTGTTTCATTTTTACTCATAAAATCACCTATTTATTTTGACTCCCTTTGTCATTTAAAATGGGGAGTGTAATTGTTACTGTAGTACCGACGCCTACGCCCGACTCTATATCGAGCTTTCCTTTATGCAGCTGCATAATCTCGTCCGCTACCGCGAGACCGATTCCTGAGCCGTTGACCTTCTGATTGGCCTTGTAGAATTTTTCCTTTACCTTCGGCAAATCCTCTGCGGGAATACCGCAGCCCGTATCCGTAATTGTAATTATAATATTGTCCGCGTCGGTTTTCTTATCGTATTTAATTTCTATAGCTACAACTCCGTCCTCGGGAGTGTATTTTAATGCGTTGTCGATTACATTTATAAATACCTGCTTTAAACGGTTTCTGTCGCCGTATACAGGCGGGAAAACCTCGACAGGCTCGTCGTAAATAAGGTGTTTATTCTCATTCACGGCGCGGTCTTTCAGCATATAAATTACCTCGTCGAGCTCGGCGAGAATATCCAGCTTTTCGTTAATAAGAACCATTCTTCCCGTCTGAATACGCGAGAAGTCGAGAAGTTCCTCAACAATACCCGTAAGGCGACCGCTTTCCTTAATAATAACGCCCATACCTTTGTCAAAGGTTCTTCTGTCAAGCTTCTTTCTGCCCGAAAGCTGCATAGTTTCCGCCCAGCCCTTAATAGCCGTAAGCGGGGTTCTAAGCTCATGCGAAACTCGCGAGATAAAGTCATTTTTCATCTGTTCGGTAGCCTCTAAGTCCTTAGCCATATCGGTTATGGCACTACAGAGGTCGCCGATTTCGTCATTATATCTTTTCTCGATTTTCGTACTGAAATCGCCGTGAGCGATTTTATTAGCCGCTTCGCCGAGCTCCCTTACGGGGGCGACGATAGAGCGGATAAAGTACGAGCCCGAGAGTATAATTATAAATAGTAATAAAAGTCCCGAGAATATAATAATCGCGGTAATTAAAGTAACGCGGTTATTTACCTCGGCGGTAGATACAACATACCTTACCGCGCCGATTACGTTTTTATCGCGGTTGGTGATAACGCGGATATAGCTCGTAACGGGTTCTCCCGAAGCTGTGGTCGAGCTTTGGAAGGCGTACCCGTCCTTACTGTTCTTAGCCATTTCGAAATCCTTGGTATCCTCGTTTTCATCGTAGGAAAAGCCCGTGGAGGTAAGCACGATTCTGCCCGTGGAATTAACCACCATAACCTCCATCTGCTCCTTATGGCGGAAGTTTTCGACATAGGAAGCGGCTCCCGCGGAGAACGCGGAGGAGTTATCTGCCTCGTAGTTCTCGAAAACCGAAGTAAGCTCTTCGCCCGCGGCGGTTAAGGTTTCTTCAACCTCGCTGTTAAAAAGGTAAGCAGTTCCGTAAATAAGACCTGTTACTATCAGAACTATTATCAGAACTATAAGAAACATTGTGCTGAATACCCATCGTCTGGTAATACCCTTAAACAAAGTCCTTCTGCCTCCTTTTTAAAGTTTAGTTAGAATAATATCAGTTGGTATCCCACTTGTAGCCGAGTCCCCATACGGTAACGATATACTTCGGGTTAGAGGGCTCGTCCTCAACCTTCATTCTCAGACGGCGGATATTAACGTCAACGATTTTTTCCTCGCCGACATAAGCGTCGCCCCATACGTGGCTTAATATATCTGTACGGTCTAAGGTCTCCCCTGGGTTAGAGAAGAAGTATTCCATAATCTGGAACTCAACCTGGGTAAGCTCGATAACCTCGCCGTTTTTAAGCAGTGCGCGGTTTCTTAAATTAAGGGTAAAGTCTCCCGAATGGAGCTCCTCCTTAAAGTTGTTCTCGGCGTTAGCCTGAGCGAGAGAAACTCGTCTGTGTAAAGAGTCAACACGCGCTAAAAGCTCGGACGGTGAGAACGGCTTTGTAACATAGTCGTCGGCTCCGAGCATAAGTCCCGTAACCTTATCCATTTCCTGAGTTTTAGCCGAAAGCATAATGATTCCGAGCCCGCCGTTTTTATTGCGAAGCTCCTTACAAACCTGGAAGCCGTCGATACCCGGGAGCATTACGTCGAGTATGGCGACATCGAAATCACCGCCGTTCTCGTCGTAGCGCTTTAAAGCGGCTTCGCCGCTGTCAGCCTCGACAACCTCATATCCGGCACGTTGCAGGTTTATTACGACAAAGTCGCGGATAGCGGATTCATCCTCGCAAACTAGTACCTTTTTCATAGTTTTAACCTCCGTTAATTATAAACTTCTTTATTAAACGCTTGAATCGTTAAGCGCAAAATTCTCTTTAATTTTTTCTCCCGTTATACTTATCGGGGGATTGTTTTCTATTTTATATGTGTATGTATACTGGTTATAGCTCTCCAAGGTGGAGTAGCCGTTCATATCGTCGGTATTAGCTCCGACGTCGAACACCCTGAACGTAACGATAAGCTTGTCAGCTGAGCCTGATTTTTTTGAATAAATCTTCATCGTCCTCTTGTCGTCGGACAGGGTAGTGATTGTGGTATCCGAAAAGCTTTCGGGGAGTTTAAAGTAATATCCGAACTCGAAATTTGTTACGCATTTTACCTTAGTGGTAAGCTTATTATTCTTCGTATTAAACCCGCTCCAGTTTATAACGGGAGCGACGGTTTCGCTTTCCGAGCCCGATTTAGCCGAGCTTTCGTTGATTATAGGTATTTCGATATAACCGTCCTGGTCGATATCGGCGCTGTAAACCTTGTCGGAGTGAGTAGTGCTTCTGCCTTTACCCGCGGTAACGGGATAATTAAGAAGCGCCCTTTTGGAAGTGTTGTAGTAGATTATCTGGCTGTTGTAGCCGTCGTCCGTAAGTCCGTCTACCGCTACGCCGACAGTATCCTTATTGATAAGCCCGGAAACGATATTTTCGTATCGGATTACTTTCTGGTCCATATCGCAGTTATCGAGCGCGTAGAGCTTGTTTTTATCGTAGTCGTAAAGAGTAGCCGAAGCGTCGTTTTCGCTGGAATCAAGGTTAAAAGTTAAAACCTCGCTTCCGCCGTCACGGTCATAATCGCCTACCGAAAATGCCGAGTAAGCCGCGTCAAAGTCGATATGCTCTGACTGATGATCCGAGGGGGTATAGTCAAAAACATTCAGCTCGCAGATATTCTCGTTCGAGTTTTTTAGTCCCGCGAAAATTTCCTCGGTTCCGTCGAAATCGTAGTCCGAGAATTTAACGCAGTCTACGTCGGAAAATTTTAACTCGAAATTCCTGCTGGTTTCCCATTGTTTACCCGCGTCGTACATAACGAGCATATTAACCGCGTCGCTGTCGCTGCCTCTGTAAAAAGCGATAGCCTCGTCCTTACCGTCGGAGTTCAGATCTTTAGTTATAATAGCCGAGCGGAATTCGCCGCTCTGGGGATATTTTAGCTTATAGCTTCCGTTAGCTGTCCGGGATATAAGGTTCTCGAGCTCCGCTTCTCTGCCCGTGATTTTCGGCGGGCTTAAAAGGCTTTGGTCGTTTATCCCGAGCGAGCATCCGCCGAGAAGCGTTACAGAGCACAGTATTAAAGCTGTTATTCCCGCTTTTTTTCTCATAGGATTAATCTCCCGATTTTTTAACAATACAATACTTAATTTTAACGCCCTCGTCCGAGAACATTTTCTCGTGCTCCGTCATAGGAGTTGTGTCGGGGTCGATATCACTTTTGTGTAAATCATAAGTGAGCGTTACTACCGTGAAATTCTCGCTTTTAAAATATTCGAGGCTGTCGCTGAAAAGCTCGTCGTCGTCAGTTTTAAAGTGGATTTCATACCCTTCTTTAAGAAGCTCCCTGTAGAGCTTTAGCTTTCTCGGGTGGGTAAGTCTGCGTTTTTTATGTTTTTCTCTCGGCCACGGATTACAGAAATTAATGTATATCCTTTTTATATTATCGTCTTGTCCGATAATCTCGTCGAGCATTTCTACATTATAGCGGACGAGCGCGATATTATTAACCTCGCGTCCTTTTTCGGAAAACATTTTTACAATATTTCTTCGTCCGACTCCGAGCATATCGAGCTTAATATCAACCGCGATATAGTTTATCTCGGGGTGGATAAGAGCCATTTTTCCAACAAACGAGCCTTTGCCGCAGCCGACCTCCAGCATGATCGGATTGTCGTTTTTAAAGAAGCTTTTCCAGCGGTTTTTATAAGCCTTGGGTTCGGCTATATAAAAGTCGCAGGCGGAAAGCTCGGGCTCAGCCCATTTCTTTTTACGAATACGCATTTTACACCTTTACATAGTTACACTTATAATCAAAATACATTATAACAAATAATTACAAATATTGCAAATATTTTTTATAACGCTTACAATTTGTTAATATAATTCTATAAAGTAATTAAAACGCTGTAAAAAAGGTTTCAATATTCCGATAAAGAAAAATAAAAAGAAAAGCCCCTGAAATACAGGGGCGAATAGATATTACATATATTTTATTCCGTCATTACATTTTTCGCTTCTTATAAACTCTACCTCGGGGAATTTAGCGCTGAGCTTATCTGTAAAGGGAGTTATTATGATATCCTCGGTCTTAAAATGTCCCGCGTCAATTATCGCGATACCGAGCTTGTTCGCGTTCAGTATATCGTGGTGTTTAATCTCGCCCGTTAAAAGTACGTCCGCGCCGTTTTCTTCAGCGAGCGGTGCTAAGTCGCCGCCGCTTCCCGAGCATATCGCGACCTGTTTTATCTTTTTATCGGGCATAGTATAGCGTAGCCCGTCGCATTTCAAGGCGGCTTTTACATTTTCGGCGAACTCTTTATTCGTGAGTTCGTTTTCAATCTCGCCTATGTACAGGCACTCGCCCTCAACGAACTCGGCGTTTTTAACTCCGACCGCCTCCGCAAGACAGGTGTTAACTCCGAACTCGGGGCTTAAATCGAGGTTTGTGTGCAGACACAGCGCGTTCAGATTATTCTGTATTAAACGGTAAACAATGCTGTTCGAGGGAATATTTTTAAGCGCGTTGAAGATAACGGGGTGGTGGCTGATAATAAGCTGAGCGCTGTTTCCGATAGCCTCGTCAATAACCTCGTCCGTAATGTCTAGAGCGACTACCGCCTTTTTAACCTCGTTATTTTCGCTTCCGATAAGCAGTCCGACGTTGTCGAACTCCATCGCTAAGTTATGCGGAGCGAAGCTTTCCGTAAACTCTATAATGTCTTTGATTTTCATTTTATCACCTGTTCGATTTTTTCTATTATATTTAAAAGCGAGCTGTCGCCCTTGCTTTTGTTTTCAAGATGTCTTAGCTGGGTTTTCATAAACCGCAGATTGGTTTCGTTTTCTAAATCGAGCTTTCCGATATACGGAAAAGTATCGTCAGTTTCGGGAGAGCTGCCTGTGTAGCAAGCAGACATAACCGTATAGCATTTGCCCTTTGATACCACGCATTTCTGTTTTATTATCTCAAAACCGTTTTTGTAAAGATAGGAGATAAGCTCCTCGCTTTTACTCATCGGCTGTAAAACGAGGTTGATATTTTTATCTCTTGTGAGCGGGCTTTCGTCAATTATTCCGCTTATGATCTCTCCGCCCATTCCCGCGATAACAATATCGGTTATTCTGTCCTCGGGTTTTATAGCCTCGAGTCCTGAGCCTAAGCGGAAAGCTATATTATCTACGCCGTATTTTACGGCGTTATTTTCTCCGCTTTTAAGCGGCATTTCGTTTATATCGGAGGCTATTGCGTACGATATTTTCCCGCTTTTTAAAAGCGAGATACTAAGGTACGCGTGGTCGCACCCAACGTCAACAAGCCTTGCACTTTCTCGTACAAGGCTTGCGCACATTTTTAATCTTTCGTCAAGATTTATAAGCTTGTCCATTACTGAGCAACAGCCGCGTTGAGCTTCTCGATAAGCTCGTCGGCGTTAACGCCGTGAACAGCGCAAGCGTCAGCTACGGATTCCCCTCTTGACGCGGGACATCCTAAGCAGTGCATACCGATAGATAAGAAAATCGGAGCGGTCTGGGGATATTTATCCAGTACATCGCCGATGATTGTATCTTTTGTAATTGCCATAATCCTTACCTCCATACTATGTTTTGTATATTCTAACACACAATATTGAAAATTTCAATATAGTGATCAGTGATCAGTGGTTAGTGATCAGTATTGGTCGTGTAGAGAGATTTGTTAAATAAATCAACAATTGTTTCCCGACCGAATTAATATGCAAGCTTCGCTTGCGAAGCATAGAAATGTTGTCGGGATTCATTTGTTTTATATTTTTCCAAGCTGTCTGCTCGACAATAACTGAATACTGAGAACTGTATACTGTCCACTGATATTCGCTATTTTAATGTCACAATAGTAACTCCGCTTTCACCCTCGCCGAAGTTGCCGAGGCGGAAGCTTTTAACGTACTTAACGCTTCTTAAATGCTTTTGGATTTCAGTTCTTAATACTCCCGTACCCTTGCCGTGGATAATCGTGAGCGTTTCTATATTTGACAGGATTGCGTTGTCTATCGCTAAATCTACCGCCATAATCGCCTCGACCGCGGTCTGACCTCGTACGTCAACCTCGGTGCTCGGGCGTATATCAACGTTAGTTGAAACATTCCTGTTGCGGTTTTTATACGGAGAAGTTTTTTTCTGTTCCGATTTTTTAAGTCGGAGGTTGCTTAGCTTAACCCTTGTCTTGATAATTCCCGCCTGCACCATAACCATATCGTCCTTGTCGGGGAGCTCGAGCACAACCGCGTCCTTGTCGATATCGTAAATAAGTACGTTATCGCCGATTTTGAGCGGGCGGGGAAGCTTGTAATCCGCCTGCTCCGCTTTTTTATCAACGGGGTTGGAATAGTCCTCGATTTTATTAAGCTCTCTCCTTAGCTTTGCTCTGCTCGAAGCGGTATCGGACTTAGCTTTTCTCGCTTTTTCGAGCTCGTCCATAAGCGCGTAAGCCTGAGCCTTGGTGCGGGATACGATTTTCTCCGCCTCGGCGCGGGCTTTGTCAATTTCGTCCTGCGCCTGTCGCTTGGCTTTTTGTAGCTCATTTTCCGCCTTTTGCTTTTCGGTATTTGCCTTTTGAGTAAGGCGCTGGGCGTTTTCGAGCTGTTTCTCTAAGCTCTGGCGGCGGCTTTCGAGCTTCGTTACTACGTCCTCGAACTGTCTGCTGTCGCTGTTTACGAGCTCCTGCGCGCGGATAACTACGTTCTCGTCCATACCTAAGCGGCGGCTTATCGCGAACGCGTTACTCTTGCCAGGGACGCCGATAAGAAGCTTGTAAGTCGGGCGCAGAGTTTTAATATCGAACTCACAGCTGCCGTTCTCGATACCCTCGGTTCTGAGCGCAAATTCCTTTAGCTCGGCGTAGTGGGTGGTACTTGCGATTTTAGCGCCGCGTTCTCTTAGCTTTTCGAGAATCGCTATCGCGAGCGCCGCGCCCTCGACGGGATCCGTACCCGCTCCGAGCTCATCTATAAGCGCCAGGGCAGAGGAGTTGGCTTTTTTTAGTATACCAATGATATTCGTCATATGCGCCGAGAAGGTCGATAAGCTCTGCTCAATACTCTGCTCGTCGCCGATATCGACAAGCACCCTGCGGAATACCGAAATATGGCTGTTATCGCCCGCGGGTATCATCAGCCCGCACATAGCCATAAGCGTTAAAAGTCCGATTGTTTTAAGCGTAACGGTTTTACCGCCCGTGTTAGGACCTGTTATTACTAATGTATCAAATTCTTTTCCGAGATTTACGTCAATCGGCACAACCTTGTCCGCGGGAATAAGCGGATGACGCGCCTGTTTAAGCTCGATTACGCCCTTGTCGTTGAGTATCGGCACAGTCGCTTTCATCGAATACGCTAAATCCGCCTTGGCGAAAATAAGGTTAAGCTCCGCTAAACACTCGTAGCTTCCGATAATAACGTCCGCGTACGAGCCCGCTAACGCCGAAAGCTCGAACAATATCCGCTCGATTTCGGCTTCTTCCTTAGAGAGTAAAACTTTAATATCGTTGTTAGCCTGTACAACGCCCATCGGCTCGATAAATACGGTCTGTCCGCTTGAACTCGTATCGTGTACAAGTCCCTGTATATTACCTCTGCACTCCGCCTTTACGGGCACAACATACCGTCCGTCGCGCTGAGTGATTATTGTATCCTGCAAATACTTCTGGTATGTACTGCTGTGGATAATCTTCTCGAGCGACTGGCGGGCTTTTGAGGTAGCGTTGCGGATTTTACGCCTGATATCCGCTAGAGCGGGGGAGGCGTTATCGGCGAGCTCCTCGTCGTTTATAATGCAGGAATGGATTTTATCCTCGAGGAATTTATTGACAACCAAGCCCTGGAAAAGCATATCGAGCGAGGTTTTTGCGTTTTCGCATTTCGACTGCCAGCTTTTAACGCTTCGGATGATTCGGAGCGTTTCGGCGATTTTGAGCAGGTCTTTAATGCTGAGAAGTCCGCCCGCCTCGCCGCGTCTTAATTCGTTAGCTACGTTTTTAAGACTGCCGAAGCTCGGCGCGCCGTATTTGCCCGTGAGCACATAAGCGTCGTCGGTCATCTGTAAGTTTTTTTGCGCTTTTAGGAGGTTGAACTCGGGGGTTAAATTAAGCGCCGCTTCCCGACTTTCCTCGCACGAGGTTTTATCGGCGAGTATATTCAGTATTTTATCTAGTTCAAGTGATTTATAGTGTCGTTCCATTATATTAACCCTTTTAAAAATCTTAGTGTTTTGAAGTCTCTTTCAAGGATAAACTTTATGTATTCCTCGCCGCAGAAGTTGAGAACCTTTAAATCGTCCTCGGGCAGCGAGAAAGAAAAGAGCTTGTCCGCGTCAGCGTAACAGCAATGTCTCATCGCCGTTACCGTACTGCGGTTAAGCTTAATTTTGTATTCCGATAGCTCGTTTTTCTCGTAGCAGTCCGAGCATACAAACCTGCCGTGCTTCGGTAGAAAAAACATCGCTTCTTTTTCGTATTCTCCGCATTCGGAGCACATCGTAATATCGGGCATATATCCCGCTAAGCACATAAGCCGAAATTCAACGCACGGCTTTACAAGCGATAAACTCCGCTTGTTTTCGGACAGAAGATACAGCGCGTTTAAAATAAGCCTCAGCTGTTCCTCAGCCTCCTGTTCTTTCGGACATATAACCGCCGCGAGCTCGCAGAAATACTGAGCTAGATACATATTCTCGATACTGTTTCCGAGCCCTGTGAAAATCTTAACCGCTTTAGCGTCGGAGATAAGATAGTTTTCTTTTCTTTTATGGAGAGTAAGTCTTGAATAGGCTAGAAGTCCCGTTGAAGCGGATTTAGAGCTTTTTATATCCTTCGCTCCGTGTACAAACGCCTTTATAACCCCGTGACTTTCGCTTAAAATGGTTACGAGCTTATCCTTTTCCTTGATATTCTGTTCCCTGATAATAAGTCCTTTGGTTATAAATTTCATCGTTGCTCTCCGAGTTATGATTCTCCGTTCGGTCGTTGTGAATACTTTTGTATATTAAATAATCGTAAATACTTCCGCTGTTAAAAAACGCGTTCCAAGCGTCAAGTTCGTTCATAAATATCACCCTGTTTAGCTTTCGCTAAACAGTGATCAGTATACAGTGATCAGCGGTCAGTAATTATTTCCAGAAAAGGGCGATTAATTTAAGTTTTGTTTATCATTTAAACTATCTATTAGTTTTGTAAGCATTTTTCCTATCTCAGCTAATAATTCCATAGCAGGCTTAATCTGCTCTTTTGTAAGTAGATTAAGTCTTGCGCATATATAACATTGCGTTTGAAGCTCAGCTTTAGAACCTCTTGCGAAAGAAAGAAAACGAGTAAAATCTTTTGTAGATTGTCTTTGTTGACCTTCCGCGATATTCGACGGTATGGAAATAGCCGCGCGACGCATTTGACTTGATAAATCATACATTTCATCAGGCGGTAACAGCCTTACCAGCTTATATATTTCTTCAACTAAATCAATTGATTTTTGCCAAACAATTAAGTCTTTAAAACTTGTAATTTCCATAATGTTCTCCTATAAAACTGTTCACTGATTGCTGTCCACTGCTCACTGATCACTGACGAAAATCTTTGTCATCGTAGCCGAAATTACGCATCATTCTCTCGCTGTTACGCCAGTCCTCTTTTACCTTGATCCAGGTCTGTAAAAATACCTTGCATCCGAAAAAGTTCTCCATATCCTGGCGGGAGAAAGTGGAGATTTTTTTAAGCATACTTCCGTTTTTACCTATTAATATGCGTTTATGAGTTTCTCTTTCGCAGTAAATCGTCGCGTCAACATCGAGGATATCCTTATCCTCCCGCATACGCATTTTTTCTATAACTACCGCGATTCCGTGCGGAATCTCCTTATCGCACAGCCTTAGTATTTTTTCTCTTATCATCTCGCTCGCGAGAACGCGCTCAGGCTGGTCGGTTAAGGTGTCGTCGTCGAAGAAGAAACCGCCCTCCATACTCTGCTTTTTAAGCTCGTCTTTAAGCTCGTCGATACCGTTTCCGTCAACGGCGCAAACGGGTACTACAGCCTCGAAATCGTAAAGCTTGCTGTAGGCTAAAATCTGCTTCATCAGCGCGTCTTTTTCTTTAAGCGTATCTATTTTATTAATCGCGAGTATCGCGGGCATTTCCATTTTCTTGAATTTTTCTATAAGTCCGAGCTCAGTAGGTCCAGCCTCTTTATCAGCCTCGACCACGAGCATACAGCAGTCTACGCCGTTTACGCTTTCGCTTACCGAGCGCA
Organism: Ruminococcaceae bacterium UBA2854; assembly: GCA_002350765.1. Taxonomy (GTDB): domain Bacteria; phylum Bacillota; class Clostridia; order Oscillospirales; family Acutalibacteraceae; genus Ruminococcoides. The sequence continues at coordinate 91,783 of DEFK01000018.1, read as the reverse complement.
CCATATACTTTCCGAGACTGTTTTTCGGCTTGTGCATACCAGGAGTATCTACGAACACGAGCTGGATATCGCCCTCGGTTAAAACGCCCGTGATTCTGTTTCTAGTAGTCTGCGGTTTGCTCGATACAATCGCTACCTTAGCGCCGAGCATACGGTTTAAAAGCGAGCTTTTGCCGACGTTCGGACGTCCTACAATCGCGATAAAAGCTGATTTTTTATTATCCATATTTACCTCTTTTGTTTGTTGAATATATTTGAACCCGCGCTTTTTAGGGCTTTTCCCGCGGATTTTAAAACGATGCTTCTTTCCTTCTTGTTCAGTTTCGAAAACGAAACCGCGAGCGAGGAAGGATTCTGTATTATGTCGTCAAAATTCGTTTTGTTCGTCTTGTGAAAGATTTTAAACAAAGAATCTATTAAAGCTTCGCGCTCTCGCTTCGAGAGCTTTGAAACAAAATCATTAAACGCTCTTTCCATAAAAAGTCCGATTTCCGAACGTTTTTCGGCGTATACAAAATCAGAGCCGTTTATCTCCCAGCTTGTAATATCGTGTTGATTAAAGCTGTTGTTTCTGCTTTTTATTACCGCGAAATTATCTCCGCGTGTAAGCATTATTCCGAAAAATGACGCCTGCGGAATAAAGGTATAAACATCAGCGCGCGACATTTCTTTATCGAGCGACGGACCGTCAAAATTATAAACAGCCTTTATACAATTCTTTAGTTCTTTATCGCAGTGGTCGACGGTGTAAAGCGCCAGATTTCCGCCCTTTGAATGACCGCCAAGAATAAAATCTCCGCCGTAAGCGAGAAAAGCTGATTTAAAATACACCCGCGCGTCGCGTTGAGACGGTAAAACCGAGCGGCTGTACAGCGTAAAATCTTCTTCCCAACCCGTTACGGTATGGTCGGTTCCCCGAAAGGCGATAAAATGTAGGCTCGGATTTATTTCGAACGTAACGGCTGAAAACTGCTTAATTTCCGCTCGGCTTACTCTGTTTACAAATCCGCTGAGCTTTATGCCGCCGAAGCGCCGGCTGTTGCCCGCTTCTTCAATAAGACGCGGATCGTTTTTCCAGATTACGCGTTTATTCTCGCTGTTTAAGAAAAGTTTTGCAGCGTGTGAAAGCGTGACGGAGCGGTTAAACTCTTCGGGAATAATATTTTCGAACGGAATATAAGCGAGCTGTGAAAGTATCAGCGCGTCAATTTTATTCGGTTCGGTTTTATCAAACGGAATTGTTCCGCGGTGATGAATATAGCCGAATACACTTTCCATAATTACTTCCTTTTAAAAACAAAACTGCCTCGTATTCGAGACAGTCCTGAATTTACTCATTTTTTGATATCTTCTTTATTCCTGTCGGCCCGATACATATAAACGCTATCGATATTATAAGCGAAACTATAAATAAAATCAATAGCCACGGTCTGCCGATAATAAAGACATAGATTTTGGATATTTTATCCAAGTTAAAGTAAAACAAAAACGCCGTAACAATCGCCGCCGCGGAGAAAATAAGTACCGCCGCCGCGCTTAAATCCTTAACGTACTTAATGTCCTTATCGTACTCGAGAGTAACTTTGTCGCTGAGCCTTTCGAGCGCGGTATTAAAAAGCTCCGCGCCGATAACGCCCGCTATTAAAAGCAGGACTATAGCCCATTGAACCGCGCTTAAATTGAAGCCGAAGCTGAATACTATTACGTATAAAGCGGCGACGAAATGAAAGCGAAGGTGGCTTTCCTCTTTAAGCGCGAGCCATACGCCGTTGAACGCGTGCGCAAAGCTTTTCAGCTGTTTTTTCAATTCTGAACGATGTAGCTTGAGGAAGCGGGAAGTCCCAGCTGTTCCATAACAAGCTCTTCCTTTTCTCTCATTCTTACTTTTTCCATATTCTCAACGTGGTCGTAGCCGAGAAGATGGAGAACGCTGTGGGCGGTAAGATAAGCGACTTCTCTCTGGAGAGAATGGTCGTACGCCTCAGCCTGCTCTACCGCTTTCTCAACGGAAATTACTATATCGCCGAGGATTTTAGCGCCTGTTTCAAGATTAGTATCGTACTGTCCGTTTTCTCCCATCGGGAAAGAAAGCACGTCAGTCGCCGCGTCGATGTTTCTGTACTGAGCGTTGAGCTTTCTTATTTCCTCGTTATCAGTAAAGGTTACGCTGATTTCAGCGGGTCCCTGAAACTTTTCGAGCTCAAGCACAGCGTGACAGCAACGTCTAATGAGCATACGCAGTCCCGTAGGGATTTTAACTGCTTTCTGCTTATTTGTGATAATTACGCGGATTTTATTTTCTGTCATTCCTTTTCACCTCGTTTTTTTCGTAGGCTTTAATAATATCCTGCACAAGTCGATGTCTTACGACATCCTTTTCGTTGAAGCTGCATTGCGCGATATCGCTTATTCCCCTAAGTATTCTAAGGCAATCTTTAAGTCCGCTCTTAGCTCCGTGAGGGAGGTCTATCTGCGTAATATCTCCTGTTATTACCATTTTACTGTTAAAGCCTAAACGCGTAAGGAACATTTTCATCTGTTCCTTTGTAGTATTCTGGGCTTCGTCTAAAATGATAAAGCTGTCGTCGAGAGTTCTTCCTCTCATATACGCGAGCGGAGCGATTTCTATATTGCCCTTTTCAACATATTTGTGGTAAGTTTCCACACCAAGCATATCGAACAGCGCGTCGTAAAGCGGCCTTAAATACGGGTCAACCTTACTCTGCAAATCCCCGGGGAGAAAGCCGAGCTTTTCTCCCGCTTCAACGGCGGGGCGGGTGAGAATAATACGGTTAATCTGCTTGCTTCTGAAAGCTGTTACCGCCATAGCTACGGCGAGGTATGTTTTTCCCGTTCCCGCGGGCCCTACACCGAAGGTTATGGTATTGTCCGAAATCGCCTTGCAATATTTCTTCTGTCCTATTGTTTTCGGCTTAATCGGTTTTCCCTTAGCGGTTATACAGATACAGTCGTCGGCAAGCTTCTCGAAAGCGTCGGAGGTTCCGTCCTTTACGGTGGCTATGCAGTAACGCACATTCTGCTCGCTCAGGGTTTCGCCCCGATTAATAAAGTGCATTAGCGCTTCTAAAACCTTGCCCGTTTTAAAGACGTTTTCGTCATCGCCGCTTATTTTAAGCTCGTCCGAGCGAACGGTAATTTTTACGTTAAATTCACGTTCGATAAGCTTAATATTCTCGTCGAAACTTCCGAAAAGAGCGACGGCGTGTTCTGTTCTTCCGATGCTAAACGTATTGTCCGTAGTTTATACTCCCCTTTTTAAAATATTAGAGAATAATATTGACAATATTATAACATATATATAGAAAAAATAAACCCATAATTCGCATTTTAATTGTATTTTTGAAAACTTTGTTGAAATTGTGCATAAATGTGTATGCTTTTCTCTCACCAACTGTCATATTCACCACAAAAAGAGTAATATTTTCATTATTTTTATTTTATTACTATGCTTTTTGTATAAGCGCTTGATTAAATTCGGTTAAAATGTGATTGAAAATAATCAAAGCTGGGCGGTTTTAATCGTTTTGTTAATATTGTTCCGAAAACAGTATTGACAAATCCGCCGCTATATATTATAATGGCTAAGCTGTAAAGTTTTTTTCTTTACACAAAACCTATAAAGGCGGAGATAAAATGGAAAAGAATATTGAAATCTCTCTGCTTTATGATTTTTACGGTCAGCTTTTAAAAGAAGGCCAGCAAAAAACCGTAACCCTTTACTACAACGACGATTTGTCGCTGTCCGAAATTTCCTCCCAGCTCGGCATAACCCGACAGGGTGTGCTCGACTCGATAAAGAGGGCTGAAAAAAGCCTTTACTCCTACGAGGAAAAGCTCGGACTTCTAAAGCGGTTCCAGGAAACCGAGAAAGGGCTCTACGAAATCGAGGAGCTGGCAAGAAGCTTACAGAACCGATACGATAAAACGGCGGTACAAAAAATTATAGATACCGCGAAATCCTTACACGAATAGAGGTGGGCTTATGGCATTTGAAGGTTTGTCCGAAAAGCTTTCGGGCGCGTTTAAGCGTCTTAGAAATAAAGGTAAATTGACCGAGTCTGATGTTAAAGAGGCTATGCGTGAGGTTAGGCTCGCGCTTCTGGAAGCCGACGTTAACTATAAGGTCGCTAAAAACTTTACGAATAAAGTAACCGAGAGAGCTATCGGTAGCGATGTAATGGAGAGTCTTACTCCCGCTCAGATGGTCATTAAGATAGTAGACGAGGAATTAACCGCGCTTATGGGCTCGGAAACAGCCCGATTGGAGTTTGCTTCCCATCCGCCTACAGTAATTATGATGTGCGGTCTCCAGGGTTCGGGTAAAACTACCCACAGCGGTAAGCTCGCGCTTATGCTGAAAAACCAGAACCACCGTCCGTTGCTCGTTGCCTGTGACGTTTATCGTCCCGCGGCTATAGAACAGCTGAAGGTTGTCGGCGATAAAGCGGGAGTTAAAGTGTTTGAGATGGGGCAGGATAAGCCCGTTAAAATCGCCAAAGAGGCGATTAAGCACGCTAAGGACTACGGCAACGACGTAGTAATCCTCGATACCGCGGGTAGACTTCATATTGACGAAGAGCTTATGAAGGAGCTCGAGGATATTAAGGAAGCCGTAAATCCGCAGGAAATCCTCCTTGTTATCGACTCGATGACAGGTCAGGACGCCGTAAACGTTGCTAAGAGCTTTAACGAGCTATTAGAGGTTTCGGGCGTAATTATTACGAAGCTCGACGGCGATACACGAGGCGGCGCGGCGCTTTCCGTTAAGGAAGTTACGGGCAAGCCGATTAAATTCGCGGGTACGGGAGAAAAGCTCGAGGACTTAGAGCCGTTCCATCCCGATCGAATGGCGAGCCGTATCCTCGGTATGGGCGATGTGCTTACGCTTATCGAACAGGCTGAAGAAAAGCTTGACGAGAAAAAAGCGGAAGAAGTCGCCAAGAAAATGATGCAGAATAAAATGGACTTCAACGACCTGCTCGACCAGTTCTCCCAGCTTAAAAAGATGGGACCGCTTAAAGGTATCCTCTCTAAAATCCCGGGTATGGGCGGTAAGCTCGACGATGTTGATATTGACGACAGAATGCTCGACTGGACGGAGGCTATTATCCTTTCGATGACTCCCGAGGAGAGAGCGAAGCCCGATTTAATCAACCCGAGCCGCAAGCGTAGAATCGCGGCTGGCTCAGGAAGAAGCGTCGAGGAAGTTAACCGACTCCTTAAACAGCTTAAAGATATGCAGAAAATGATGCGTCAGTTCGGCGGCAAGGGTAAAAAACGCCGCGCGATGAAGATGCCAGGAATGCCGGGTATGCCAGGCGGCGGATTCCCTGGACTTTGATAAATAATCTATAATAGTCATAGATATATGATTTTTATATAGAAGAATAAGCGAAAGCAGAGGTGAAATTAAATGGCAGTAAAAATCAGACTTAGAAGAATGGGCGCTAAGAAAGCTCCTTTCTATCGTGTAGTAGTAGCTGATTCAAGATATCCCCGTGACGGTCGTTTCATCGAGGAAATCGGAACATACGATATCTTAAAGAACCCCTCGGAGTTCAAGGTTGACGGCGAAGCTGTTAAAAAGTGGATCGCTAACGGCGCTCAGCCCACAGATACCGTAAAGGCTCTTTTAAAGAAGAACGGTTATATTGACTAATCAATATGCGCGGAGAGCTATCTCCGAAATAATGTAAAAGAATGGAAAGGATTAATAAAATGAAAGATTTACTTACAATCATCGCTAAAGGCTTAGTAGAGAATCCCGACGCTGTAGAGGTTACAGCTGACGCTCCCAACGAGGAAGACGTAACTGTATACCACATCCACGTTGCTGAGGACGATATGGGCCGCATCATCGGTAAGCAGGGCAGAATCGCTAAGGCTATCCGTACAATCGCGCGTTCAGCTGCTGTTAGAAACGAGCAGAAGGTAATGGTTGAAATCGACTAATATCATTTTTATAAAAATCCCGCCATCGAGGCGGGCTTTTTTATTGTCCGCGTAAACCCGCGTATTTCCTTTCGAAGCGCGATTATTGCCTCTGCTAAGTTTTGGAGAAAGAGGATATGCTCTGCGGTTTGGTTTATTTCTTTGTGATATTGCTATCTTATTTAATTCGTGGTAAAATTAATTAGGGTTAATCGAATATGAGTATTGTCGGGAGTGAATAAAATGGATAGCGTTAAAAAATTTGAAAATCAACCTATTCGAACTGCTTGGGACGAAGAAAAAGAAGAATGGTATTTTTCTGTTTCGGATGTTGTAGAGGTGTTGTCCGAAAGTAAAGATGTAAAGCAATACATAAAGAAGATGAGAAGCCGAGATTCGGAGCTTAACTCCAAGTGGGGTACAATTTGTACCCCTGTTCGGATGATAGCTGCCGACGGCAAGTACAGGAAGATTAACGCCGCCGATACAAAAGGCATTCTCCGTATTATTCAATCTATACCGTCTAAGAAAGCGGAACCGTTCAAAATGTGGTTGGCGCAGGTTGGCAGCGAGCGGATAGAAGAAATTATAGATCCCGAAATAACCATAGAAAGAGCATTGGAAACCTACGCTAAAAAAGGTTATCCCGCTGAATGGATTAATCAGCGTTTGCAAACAATTCGTGCTCGCAAGGAATTGACCGATCAATGGCAGGCTCACGGTATTGAAAAAGGTCAGGAATACGCTATTCTAACCGATGAAGTTACCAAGGCATGGTCGGGAATGACAACGCGCCAATACAAAAACCTAAAAGGATTAAAAAAAGAGAATCTCCGTGATAATATGAGTACGCTGGAGCTTGCGCTTAATATGCTCGCTGAAGCGACAACAACAGAGCTTACCAAAACACAAAATCCATACGGCTTGCGGGAAAACAGAGAAGTTGCGCAAAGCGGCGGAAAAATCGCAGGCGACGCAAGAAAAAATATCGAAGCGCAAACAGGCAAACCTGTTGTTACATCGGATAATGCCGCAAGACTTAATGAGGTCGTTGCGGAAATGATAGAGGGCGTTGTAAGCAGTGAAGAAGATTAGAAGTAATAAATGGAAGAAAGATTAAAGAGGCTTATGATTATTAAACTATATCCTGACGGTAAACCGAAGGCTTTTAATGTTACATTTGATGACGGTGTATTACAGGACGTTCGTTTTGTAAGTATGCTTAATAAGTATAACCTGAAAGGAACCTTTAATCTTAATTCGGGGTTAATGGAGAGCGAATATGAATGGACGTATAATAGCGGACGTGTAATAAAGCGTCTTGCCGCGGATAAGGCGGCGCCCTTGTATCAGGGGCACGAAATAGCGTCACATACTCTAACGCATCCGTATATGGATAAATTGTCCGAATCGGAAATTATGTATGAACTGAAAACCGATAAGGATAAGCTGGAGAAGCTTTTCGGCAGGGAAATAAAAGGCTTCGCCGTTCCGTTCCATTATTACAGCGACCTGATTGAGAACTGCGTAAAAAAGTGCGGTTTTACCTACGCGCGCATATCGGAAGAAAGCCATTCGTTTAATCCGCAAAAGGACTGTTATAAATGGAAAGCTACGCTGTTCCATCCCCATGATCCGCTTGATGATATAGCGCGGCAGTTTATTGAAGCCGACGGGGAACTGTCCCTGCTCCAAATCGGAGGCCATTCCTATGACCTTGATGTGGAAAATATGTGGGATATCTTCGAAAGCTTGTTTATAAAAATATCCTCCCGAAATGATATACTCCCTATGACTACGATTGAAATTATTGAGTATCTGCAAGCGATGAATAAAGCCGAAATTACCGAAAAATATATAAAGAATAACAGCGAAATAAGTCTGTGGTTTTCAATTGACGGTTCAGCTTGCGAAGTAAAGCCGTATGAAACTATGGCGTTATAATGAAAAATAATCCAACTTGTGAAAAAACGCACAAGTTGGATTTAATAATTGTATTGCATTTGTACGCACAATTGTGTATAATATAATTATAAACCTTGAAAGGAGCTTTAGTAATGTCTAAAACAGCTAATCTGTATGTCAGAATTGAACCTGATTTAAAAGAACAAGCGGAACAGATTTTATCTGCTCTGGGAATTCCCGCGTCAAACGCGATAAATATGTTTTACAAGCAAATCATTTTGCAGAGAGGTTTGCCTTTTGATTTAAAGCTGCCTGAAACCGCGGTACATAATTTCAACAATATGACAGAACAGGAAATAGATAGTGAACTTCAAAAGGGAATAGATGATATAAAAAACGGTAAAGTTAAGCCCGCAAAGCAGGCGTTCGCTGATATCAGAAAGGATTATAAGCTGTGATTTTTACAGTAGTAATTTCCGAACAGGCGGATAAGGATTTACGAGCGATTTACGAATATATTATGACATCACTCTTATCACGGGAGAACGCTGACGCTCAGTTATCGCGTTTAGAAGAACATATTTACAATCTTGATAATATGCCGAAGCGGTTTCCGAAGTATAAAGGGGAAATCCGTTTTATGCCTGTTGATAACTATCTGGTTTTCTATATGGTTGATGAAAATATAAAAACTGTATCAATTCTTAGAGTTATGTACGGAAAACGTGATATTGACAGCAATTTATAATATAAGTAGAATCTTAAAATCAAAAAAATATTGATTTTTGGAAAAGATGGAACTGAACTTATAAACGAGGTAAATTATGAAAAAACAATTTCTTGAAGTCGGAAAAATAGTCGGAACTCACGGCGTACGCGGAGAAATGCGCGTTAATCCGTGGAGCGACAGCCCCGATTTTTTAACAGCCTTTAAGTCGCTCTATTTTGACGGCGGCGCGGAGAAAAAAAATGTAAAATGCCGTCCGCATAAGAACATTGTGCTTATGACCGCCGAGGGCGTGACTACCGTTGAGGATGCCGAAAAGCTCCGCGGAAAGGTGCTTTATATAAATCGTGACGACGTTAAGCTCCCCGAGGGCAGGAACTTCGTGCAGGATTTAATCGGCTGTAAGGTGCTCGACGCGGACGATACAAGTGTTGAGTACGGCGAGATTAAGGACGTGTTCAAGACAGGCGCAAATGACGTCTATACCGTTAAAAAAGACGGTAAAGAATATCTCGTGCCCGTTATCGACAGCGTGGTTGTTGAGAAGAATGTTGACGAGGGCTTTGTGCTTATAAGACCGATGAAAGGGTTGTTTGACGATGAAGATTGATTTAATCACCCTTTTTCCCGAGATGTGCGAGGCTGTGCTCGGTGAGAGCATAATCGGCCGCGCGCAAAAGAGCGAGGCTATAGAGATTAAATGTCACCAACTGCGTGACTACGCGCTCGATAAGCACAGACGAGTTGACGATACAACCTATGGCGGCGGAATGGGTATGCTTATGAAATGCGAGCCGATTGCTTTATGCTTTGAGGATATTGCCGAAAAGCGTGGTAAAAAGCCACATTTCATATATATGTCGCCCCAGGGAAAAACTCTTACCCAGGAAAAGCTGAAGGAACTCGCCGAATACGATAATATCTGCGTTCTCGCGGGACATTACGAGGGCGTTGACCAGCGTATAATAGACGAGTTTATCGACGAGGAAATCTCTATCGGCGATTATGTGCTGACGGGCGGAGAATTACCCGCGCTTGTGTTTATAGACGCGCTCGCGAGATTAGCTCCAGGAGTGCTTTCAAATAACGAGTGCTTTACCGAGGAAAGCCATTTTAACGGGCTTTTGGAGTATCCGCAGTACACTAAGCCTATGGAGTGGCGCGGGTTGGAGGTTCCTCCCGTACTCTATAGCGGAGACCACGCCAAGGTTGACCGCTGGCGATATGAGCAGAGCCTTGTTAATACCGCGAAGAAACGTCCCGATATGTTAAAGAACAGGAAACTTACCTATGAGGAGAGAAAGATTATAGAAAAATACCTCAATAAAGACTAATTTAAAAGATTATATTCACAGATACCGATAAAATTAGTTAAGTTGCACAAACGGAAAAAGAAGAAATTGGATATAATTATTATTAAATCCAAAATTGAATTATTAAGGTTGACGTAGACAAAAAAGATGATATAATATGTAATAGGAAATGCCAGAGTGGCAACAAATTTGCTAATCAGAGAGGGTAAAATTATGTACGTTAAGGATGTTTTAGTTGAGAACAAGGCAGGATTGCACGCGCGTCCCGCGACTTTCTTTATCCAGAAAGCCAACGAATATAAGTCTACGGTTTGGGTAGAGAAAGAGGAGAGAAGAGTTAACGCTAAGAGCCTTCTTGGTGTACTTTCTCTTGGTATCATCGGCGGAACAGAGATCAAGATTATCGCTGACGGCGTGGATGAGCAGGAAGCTGTAGACGGTCTTGTAGCTCTTGTTGAGTCGGGATTTGCCGATCAATAATAACTAAAAAGGAATTAACGGGCGGGGAACCGCCCTTTTCTTTTTTTAGTGAAGAACGAAGAATGAAGAGTGAAGCGTGAATATTAACGAACTGAGAAAAAAAGCCATGGCGCTGCCGCTATCGCCGGGCGTTTATATAATGAAGAACAAAAGCGGTAAAATTATATATATAGGAAAAGCCAAGGCGCTTAAAAACCGTGTGTCGCAGTATTTCGGCTCCCAGAATAACCACCCCGAAAAGGTACGCCGAATGGTCGAGAATGTAAATGACTTCGAGTATATTATCTGCGACAGCGAGTTTGAGGCGCTTATTCTTGAGTGCAGCCTGATAAAGCAGCATACCCCTAAGTATAATATTCTCCTGAAGGACGACAAGGGGTATTCGTATATTCGTGTAAGCGGAGATAAATGGCGGAAAATAACCTACGAACTCCAGAAAAAGGATGACGGCGCTCTGTATATAGGGCCGTATAAAAACAGCTACTATGTTAAGCAGTCGGTTGAGGAAGCCAATAAAATCTTTAAGCTTCCGACCTGTAACCGAAAATTCCCCGAGGATTTCGGCAAGGCGCGTCCGTGCCTAAATTTCCACATAAAGCAGTGCTTAGCTCCGTGCAGGGGAAAAGTCAGCTTTAAGGAGTATAATGAAAACGTAGAGCAGGCGCTCGACTTTTTAAAGGGCGGAAGCGCTAAGTCTATAAAAATGCTTACGGAAAGAATGGAACAGGCTTCCGAAAACCTCGATTTCGAGAAAGCGGCTAAGATAAGGGATAAGATAGCCGCTGTCAGGAAAATGTCCGAAAAGCAAAAGGTAGTTTCCGTAAATGTTCCCGACCAGGACGTAATCGCCTACTTTACCGACAGCGACAGGGGATGCTTCCAGCTGTTCCGATTCGAGGGCGGAAGACTTTGCGACCACGAGAATTTTGTCGTAAATTCTCCGATGAGCGATGACGACGAGCTGTCGCAGTTTATTCTTAACTATTATTCGCTGAATCGTGAAATTCCCCGAAACCTTACGCTTGACCGTGAGCTCGGGGATAAGGAAGCTGTAGAAAAATGGCTCTCCGAGAAGCGCGGAAGCAGGGTGTATATTACCGCTCCACAGCGAGGCGAACAGGCTCAGCTTGTAAGTATGTGCCGTAAAAACGCCGCCGAGGTACTCGCCCAGATTAAGGGCAGAACATCCCGCGAGTACGCGGTTTTGGAGGAGCTTAAAAACCTCCTCGGGCTGAAAAAGATACCCGAATATATCGAGTCCTACGATATTTCCAACCTCGCGGGCACGGAGAATGTCGCGGGAATGATAGTTTACGAAAACGGAAAACCGCTTAAAAGCGCGTATAAAAAGTTTAAGATAAAGGGCTTCGAGGGTCAGGACGACTACGCCTCTATGGCGGAGGTCTTGGACCGACGCTTTACCGAATACGAGGAATTAAAGGATACGGGCGAGGGCTTCGGCAGATTACCTGACCTTATCCTCCTCGACGGCGGAAAGGGTCAGGTCTCGGCTGTTGAGCCGATACTTAAAAAGCATAATGTTGACGTACCGCTGTTCGGTATGGTTAAGGACTCAAGCCACCGTACACGCGCCATAACGGGCTCGGGCGGTGAGATAACGATAAACTCCTACCGTTCGGTATTTACCTTTATAAGTAAAATGCAGGACGAGGTTCACCGTTTCTCGGTAGGCTACCACCACCAGCGCCGTAAAAATTCCGTGTTTAAAAGCTCGCTTACAGATATTGACGGTATAGGCGAGGTAAGGGCGAAATCCCTGCTGAAAAGCTTCCGAACTATCGCGAATATAAGAAACGCGGATTTGGAGGAGCTAGAAAACTGCAAGGGTATGACGCATGACAGCGCCCTCGCGGTGTATAACTATTTTCATCAGGATTTGTAATTTACTGATATATGTGCTACAATTATTACCAGAATAAAAATCGGAGGTAAGCTATGCGTGTTATTACAGGCGAAGCCCGCGGAAGAAGATTGATTACGCTCGAGGGCGAGGATGTTCGTCCTACCACCGAAAAGGTAAAGGAAGCGATTTTCTCCGCGATACAATTCGATATCCAGGGACGCAGGTTCCTCGATCTGTTCGCGGGAAGCGGTCAGATGGGAATAGAAGCTTTAAGCCGTGGCGCCGAGTCAGCTACGTTTGTAGACAGCTCACGCAGGGCGGTGGATATAGTAAGAAAGAATCTTAACAGTGTCGGCTTTTACGACAGGGCGAAAGTTCTCCATACAGACAGCCTTTCGTTCCTCGAAATGAACAGCGATATGTACGATATTGTATTCCTCGATCCGCCGTACGGTACCGGTTTACTACAGGAAGTATTGCCGAAGGTTTTTGAAAATGTGAAAAAAACCGCCGTAATTATCGTAGAAAATCCCGAAAATGAGGAAATTTTCGAAAATTATGGCGAATTTATGCTTGACAGACAGAAACACTATGGTAAAATAAAGGTATCTATGTATAGACATAGGGATTTTGTCTGACACAAAATAAGGAAGTTGCTTATGGGAAATAAAGTAATATGTCCCGGCAGCTTCGATCCTGTTACGTTAGGTCATATCGATATTATCACCAGAGCCTCAAAAATGTTCGATAGTGTCGTAGTCGGTGTGCTTAACAATCCCTCGAAGAATCCGAGCTTCACAACCGAGGAGCGTATAGAGCTTCTTAAAGCTGTGACAACGGAGCTTGATAATATTGAAATTGTCGCTTTCGACGGATTGCTTGCCGATTATACCCGTGAGCACGGTATTACCGCTATTGTAAAGGGATTGAGAGCTGTAACGGATTTTGAGTATGAATTTCAGCAGGCGCTGTTTAACAAAAAGCTGAATCCCGCGCTTGATACTATCTTTTTGACGTCTAACTCGGACTTTATGTATTTAAGCTCGAGCGGTGTAAAACAGGTAGCCGCGTTCGGCGGAGATATAAGCTCCTTTGTACCCGAGTGTGTGCATGATAAAATTCTGGACAGATTAAAAAATAAAAATTAAAGATATGGAGAGGTTAAAATGAGAGTTGACGATTTAATTCTTGAATTACAGGATATGGTAAACAACGCGAAGGCTATGCCGCTTTCCAAGGACAAGAAGGTTCTTATCTCGGGCGAGAGAATTTTTGATATTCTCGACGAGATCGAGGATACTCTTCCGAGCGAAATCCGCCAAGCTAAAAACATTGTTGCCGATCGTGAGCAGATTATTGCCGAGGCTAAATCGAACGGCGAGGATATTATCCGCCAGGCTGAGGAACGCCGTAAGATTATGGTAAGCGAGCACGAGATTACCCGCGCCGCTGAGGCTCAGGCTCGTGAGATTATTGCCGACGCTAAGAAAAAGGCTAACGATATTACCAAGGCGGCTAATAGCTACGTTGACGATATTATGAGACGTACTGACGAGAATGTTACCGCATGCGCCAAGGATGTTAACGCTATCGCGCAGGATATCCGTAAGGCTCGCCAGAACTTTAAGCAGAGCAAGAAATAATTAATATTGTTAAAGGCAGGCACATGTTTTTGTGCCTGCCTTTTTGACTTGTAAGGATTAATTTGTTATAAATACGCCGTTTATGAAATCTGTCGGAAATACTAAACGCTTCAAAAGACGTGC
>DEFK01000018.1:69670-77580 GCA_002350765.1 Ruminococcaceae bacterium UBA2854 | reverse complement strand
CGCCATTATTTTTTTACAGTAAATCGCTCTATTCAGACCACGCCGTTTATGAAATCTGTCGGAAATACTAAACGCTTCAAAAGGCGTGATTGGGGAACGGCACCTTGCTGCTAGGTTCCGAAAAACATAAGTAGTATAAATAGTATAACTATAGATAGTATAAATAACGTGTGTCTGAGCTTTTCCTCGTAGAGAAGTCCGACGAACTCTCTTACAAAAGCGTTAGGGAAGAAATAGAGCTTTGTCTTAGCCGAAAGTCCCTTCGCCTTCATACCGACGCTCTTAGCGAGTATATAGCCCCTGAATACGTGGTAGTTGGTTGTTGAGAACGCGATATTAACATTCTCAATATCATCCTCGTGTTCCTCAATTATCTTTTTGGAGAACCTCATATTCTGGAGCGTGTTTACGGATTTATTCTCGGGGATAATCTGCTCATCGGGGTATCCCTGCTCTATAAGGTAGTTTTTAATACATTCTGCTTCGGATACGACCTCGTCCGAGCCCTGACCTCCCGAGGGTACGAAAATCGCGCGCTTGCCTGTTTTTTTAAACTGCTTTTTCTCGAACTCTATCGCGCGGTCGATCCTGGCTCTTAGAATCGGGGTAGGAGTACCGTCTTTTCTTATAGCGCAGCCGAGAATAATAATATAATCCTGATTATAATCGAGCTTATAGCGCGTAGCCATAAACGAGCAGTTAATTGTCGAAAGCAGCATACAAACAAGGTAACTGAACGTAAAACTTAAAGCTATGTTGATTGAGGATACTATTCTGTACTCGGTTTCCGAACCCGAAAAATCTCTCGTCGTTATCATAATAAGGATTACAAATCCCGCTATATATATAAGTCCCGAGATAATTCCGAGAAGATTAATCGGTTTAAAGCCCTCGTGCCGTACAAGAGATATGTTGCTTATGCTGACGGCGATCGCGAATATAAGCAGTATCGGGCACGAAATAACGGCAAAGTTTATTCCGCTGTCCGAAAGATTACTTAGTAAAAACGGAATATTTGAAAAATAAAAAATGCTGAACCCGTAACCGCCTTGCGATAATAATTCTATGATTGAGCTCGATAACACTATGAGGAATTATACTATACTTCCTATACAATATAATATAGCGCCTCCTATAGCGACCATAGAATACGAAAATTCGCCGTTTTTTCTTTTCTCCCTGAATTTCATACACAGGTAAATTGTAATAATCAGAATAATTAAAATCGTAGAAGGGAAAAGTACCTTGAAGCTGTTAGAGGTGTTGAATAAATGAGCCTCTCCCTCGAAAATCATTCCCAGCGAATTGACGGCTAGGCGGTGTGTTAACGGAGAAGCTTCGTCGGGATATTTTACGGTAATTGTTGTTTCGCCTTTTTTAAGGGATTGAAAAGTAACGTAGGTAAAATAATATATGTTTTCTTTTTTCGTGCGGATTTCATTTATCTTTACAATACCTTTGTTGCTGTCCTCGATACGGATTTCGCTCGCTTTATACTCTTTACTCGTGGAGTCAATCATTACATAGGTCTGACCCAGATTAACCATACTTATAAAGGTAAGTACAAGGATAACCGTAATCGACAGTACGAGAAAAATATTACGGGGTTTAAGAGCTTTTTCTTTAAATTTCATAAATACCTCCCGTTACTCTCCGCTTTTATAAACCGATTATAACACAGCGGAATGTTACGTTCAAGATATACAATAAAAAACGTGAAAAAACTGCACTAAAAAGTCGCGCGATGTCTATGTTTCGGACATTGTGCTTCTTTTTGTCTAAAATGACGAAAAATACCCCCTATGTTTGGTAAAAATGCTGTAACTTTTTTCTTGCAATTTCGTTTCAGATAGGTTATAATATTTACACGGTGGCAATTAGTGTCACAAAGTGGCTATAGTTTCTTCTTTTGTGGCATTATAAAGTCAATATTAATTAGGAGGTGGCAAAATGTTCTCCGGTATTACATCTAATAATATAGACTCTAAAGGCAGAATCGTTTTGCCGGCTCGTTTTAGGGAAGAACTCGGAGACTCCTTTATTATTACAAGAGGCTTTCTCGATTGTATTCAGGTACTCTCTATCCCCGAATTTGAAGGTTTAAGGAAAAAAATTAAGGAAATGCCTGCTAATATGGCATTGAAGCTGCAATATCGTATTGTGGCGACCGCTGTTGAAGTTTCTCCTAATTCGCAGGGAAGAATTTCTATCCCCGCGAATTTAAGGAAAGCGGCGGGATTGGAAAAGACAGCCGCCGTGGTTGGAATGGACAGCCGAGTAGAAATATGGAACGAAGATAAGTTTAACGAGATGGTTTCGACTAACGACGAAACTATGGGCGCGGCGCTAGAGCTTCTGATGCTGTAAGGAGACAACGGTATGGAATTTTCTCACACACCCGTGCTGTTGCGTGAAACTATCGACGGTCTTAATATAAGGGCTAACGGAATTTACGTTGACGGCACTGCCGGAGGCGGAGGACATTCCTCGGAAATTCTTAAAAAGCTGAAAACAGGTAAACTTATTTCAATTGATCAGGATCCCGACGCTATCGCTACGGTAACTCAAAGATTTAAAGATAACGAAAACTCAATAGTAATAAAAGGTAATTTTTCCGATATGAAGGAGCTGCTTAACTGCCGCGGTATATGCAGGGTAGACGGAGTTCTGCTCGATATAGGCGTTTCATCCCACCAGCTCGACACAGCCGAGAGAGGTTTTTCCTTCCACGAGGACGCTCCCTTGGATATGAGAATGTCGCAGTCGGGTAAGACGGCGGCGGATTTGGTTAATAACCTTTCCCAAAAGGAGCTCTCAAGGATTATATATACCTACGGCGAGGAAAAATACGCGGACTCTATTTCCAAGTCTATAGTAAAGTATAGAGAGGAAAAGCCGATAGAAACTACCTTTGAGCTCGCCGATATTATAAGAAACAGCGTTCCCGAACGCGTAAGACGCGCGGGACATCCCGCGAGAAAGACCTTCCAGGCGCTGAGAATCGAGGTCAACCACGAGCTCGATGCTCTCGAAAAGGGCTTGGACGAGGCTTTCGAGATGTTATCGGAGGGCGGAAGGCTCGCCGTAATTACATTCCATTCGCTCGAGGACAGGATTGTAAAGCAAAAAATGGCTTCGTGGTACCAGGGTTGCACCTGCCCGAAGGATTTTCCCGTGTGTGTATGCGGTAATAAACCTAAAGCAAAACCGATAACCCGTAAACCCGTTGTAGCAAATGAACAAGAATTATCCACAAATCCGCGTTCCAGGAGTGCAAAACTAAGAATTTGTGAAAGAATTGCTGAAAAATCCTGATAAACACTGGACATTCGTTACAATCTGTAGTAAAATATAACAGAAATGTAAAGGTTGTAAAACACAATAAATTGTGTAGAAATCAGTATTTAATCACAATATTATGTATTGTTCCCTACGAGAATATAGAAAAATAAGGCTGTTTTCTGTAACCGAACCAAAGAAAAATTAAAAATTTGTAATATTTTTACTATAAAGAAATATAAGACGACAAATATGGTGTATGATAGATAACCGTTGAGGTAAAAAGTATGACATTAACTTATGATAACAGAAGCGCGGCGTATGACCTTAACCTGTTTAAGGACAGCGCGGCAGAGAAGCTTCCGAAAAAGAAAACTGAAAAAAAGACTGAAAAAGTCGAAAAGAATAAAGTAGTTACACTTCCCCGTGAAGAAATCGTAAAAATCCGCAGAAGAAAACATAACCCCTTTAAACTCTTTATCGGCGGTATGGCGAGCTTAGCTATTACGTTCGCCGTCGCGGTTATAATTATAGGTCAGGTGCAGCTTACCGAGCTTAACCAGCAGATTATTTCTAAAAAGGCTGAGCTTTCCAACGCTCAGAGTACATATACTCAGAACCAGATGGCTATTCAGTCCAATCATTCCACTACCGATATCGAGAACTACGCTAAGGAAAAGCTCGGTATGAGTAAAGCGGAAAACGCGCAGAAGGAGTTCGTATCTCTCTCGAAAGGCGATAAGGCTGAAATCGCGGGAGACGCTAACAAGAATTTCTTCCAAAAAATTATAGACGCAATTACGGGACTTTGGTCATAACATTCGCTTTAAATTAATAAATATGTTATGGAATGAATAAGAGTTGAGATGTGTAATCTTAACTCTTATTTTGGCTATATGCTGTACGCGAATTTTTAAAGAAAGGAGTGGTTGTATGGCGAAAAAAAGCTCTAAACGCAGCGCTAAAGGCGCTTTGCAGTTGCTTAGAATGAGAACGACTATACTTATTATGCTTATACTCGTATTAGGTTTCGGAGCCGTGTCCGTAAGACTTGGATATTTACAGCTTGTCGAGGGCACATATCTCCAGGAAAAAGCCGTTGAACAGCAGCTTGTCGATACAACCGTAAACTCCAAACGCGGTACGATTTACGACGCTAAGGGCAAGGTCTTAGCCCAGAGCGCGTCGGTGTGGAAGGTTATTTTAGCTCCCGCGTATATGAAAACCGACGAGCAGAGAATATATATATCTCAGAAGCTTTCCAAGATTTTAGACCTCGAATACGACGACGTATATAAGAAATGTAAGAAAAAAACATATTATGTAGTATTGAAGCGTAAAATCGAGAGTGACGAGAGAGAAAAGATACTAGCGCTGTGCGAGGATATCAACGATAAATTCGACGGTTTAAGCAACGTTATAACTCTGTTTGACGACTACCGCCGTTATTATCCTTATAATGACTTAGCGTCATCGGTTATCGGCTTTACGGGTTCCGACGACCAGGGACTCGAGGGCGTTGAGTTCCAGTATAATAAGTATCTAATGGGTACTCCCGGACGTATTATCACCGCCCGAAACGCTAACCAGACGGATATGCCGTTCCAGTACGAGCAGAATGTCGCCGCTAAGGACGGAAACAATATCACGCTTACTATCGACGAGACCGTACAGTCTATCGCCGAGAAATATATGAAAAAAGGCTTGACCGATAACGAGGTCGTAAATCGCGGCGTTTGTATTATTATGAATGTTAATACGGGCGCGATTATCGCGATGGTAACGGTTGACGGATATGATCTGAATAATCCGTACGATTTATCCGAAGCCGACTTAAAGGCTATCGGCGCTCTGCCCGAGAAAAAGCGAGCTGAGGCTGAGAGCCAGGCGCTCGGCGCTATGTGGCGTAATAAAGCCGTTGCGGATACCTATTATCCGGGTTCGGTATTTAAGATGTGTACCGCTTCTATGGCGCTTAACGAGGGCGTTGTAAACGCGAACTCCAGCTTCTACTGCGCGGGTTCGGTTTCGATTTATGACCAAACTATCCACTGTCACTACCACGCGGGTCACGGAAGCCAGAATCTTTTCCAGGCTATCTGTAACTCCTGTAACCCCGCGTTTATTGATATCGGCGCGAGATTAGGCGCTAAGAATTTCTATAAATATTACCAGGCGTTCGGATTTTCCAATCCGACGGGAATAGATTTACCGGGTGAGTCCGACGACCTCTTCTTTAACGAGGACGGCTCTATGACGCAGACCGACTTAGCGGTTGCGTCGTTCGGACAGAACTTCTCGATTACGCCTATCCAGATGGTAACAGCCTGCGCGGCTGTAGCCAACGGCGGAAAGGTTCTCCAGCCTTACGTTGTTCAGAAAATTACCGACGTTGACGGAAACGTTGTTAAAAATACGGAAACAACCGTTAAACGCCAGGTTATTTCTTCCTCGGTAAGTAAGCAGATGTGTAACTTCCTCGAGGAGAATACCACTAAGGGCGGAGTTAATAACGGCTATATCTCAGGCTACCGTGTAGGCGGTAAGACAGGTACTTCCGAGAAAATCGGTCAGTCACAGAGCGGATATAAGGATTATATCGCTTCGTTCTGCGGATTCGCTCCCGCGGATAAACCCGAGGTCGCGTGTCTTGTATTCTACGATACTCCCCGAGGCGCGTCATATTACGGAAGCCAGGTATCGGCGCCCGTATTCGTTAATATTATGAGCGAGGTACTGCCTTATCTTGAAATCCAGGCTGAATATGATAACGGCGAAAAGCAGTATGTCGATACTATAACAGGTTCTTATACAGGACTTTCGGTAAGCAAGGCGGAAGCCGCCGCTAAGAAGGACGGCTTTACCACTACGGTTAAGGGTAACGGAAAGAAGGTTGTCGCCCAGATGCCTTCTACCGCGACTAAGATTCCCGTAGGCGGAAACGTCGTGCTTTATACGGACAACGAGTCTACCAAGCAAAAGGTAGAGGTTCCCGATATGGTAGGCAATTCCGTTTCTACCGTTAATTCAATAGCCGCTTCGGCGGGCTTGAATATAAGCTTCTCGGGCGTAACCGCGAGCGCGAGCGCCGTTTCAACTTCCCAGAGCATAAGCCCGGGTGAAATGGTTAACGAGGGCACGGTTATTACCGTTGAGTTTAAGGGAAGTACAGTAGTACACGATTAGTGGACAGTTCTCAGTGGACAGTTCTCAGTGGACAGTTCTCAGTGGACAGTTCTCAGTTGCGGTCGAGAAGATAGAATAGTAAAAGAGTTTACTTTAGTTGCCCGACCGAATTTGTATGTGCTTCGCACGAATAAAAATTATTTATTACTGAGAACTGAGAACCGAGAACTAAAAACTATATAGATGAACTTATCCTCCTTATCCAAAACTTCATAGAAATTTTAACGTACGGGGGATATGAAATTAAAATAGGAACGTCCACGCCGGACGTGGACACTTAAAGAGAAAGGAAAATAGTTATGACAGTATTTGGTATTTGGACTTTTTTATCGGCGTTGTTGTCATTCGCGATAACGGCGATAATCGGAAAATTTCTCATTCCGTATCTGCGAAAGGTAAATTTCGGCCAGACAATACTTGAAGAAGGCCCGTCCTGGCATAAGGGCAAGCAGGGTACTCCTACAATGGGCGGAATAATGTTCATAATCGGAATTACCGTTGTAACTATCGCCAGTATAATACTCTACAGCATATTCGGCTACAGCTTAAGCGGAGCGTATAACGTGGACGTACAGGGATGTGTGAATTTCGTATACTCAGGTCTCGGACTCGCACTCGCTCACGGAGCTATCGGATTTGTTGACGACTATATTAAGGTTGTAAAGAAGCGTAACCTTGGCTTAACGGCTATACAGAAGCTAGTGCTCCAGTTTGCCGTTACTATCGGTTATCTCGTAACGCTCGGAATCCTCGGCTACGGCACAACTACGCTGATTCCGTTTGTCGGAGAGGTTGACCTCGGCTGGCTGTATTATGTTTTAGCGGCTGTTGTTATTGTCGGTATTGTTAACGCCGTTAACCTTACGGACGGTATCGACGGTCTCGACGGCTCGATCACGTTCTTCGTAGCGATGTTCTTTATGCTTATCGCTAATCTGAGCGCGTATATGGGCAGAGGCTTTATGGCTGCCGCGGTAGCGGGCGGATGCTTAGGCTTCCTGATTTGGAATTTCCACCCCGCTAAGGTGTTTATGGGCGATACAGGTTCGCTGTTTTTGGGCGGAATCGTGTGCGCTATGGCGTTCGCCGTAAGAATGCCGATTCTTCTGCTCCCGCTCGGAATTGTTTATCTGTGCGAGATGTTCTCCGTTATGCTCCAGGTTGTGTATTTTAAATTAACACACGGAAAACGCCTGTTTAAAATGAGCCCTATCCACCATCATTTCGAGATGTGCGGATGGTCGGAAGTGAAAATCGTAGCTGTGTTCAGCGCCGTTACGATACTTTTCGGAATACTCTCGTTCTGTTTAGCGTATTTCGGAAACGTAAGATAAATTCGCAATTCGTAATGCGCAATGCGCAATTAAATAATTACTAACCACTGATCACTGACCACTAGCCACTAGTCACTAGCCACTAATATATAGATGAACCTATCCCAAGTA